>URPU01000006.1 GCA_900549865.1 uncultured Eubacteriales bacterium | reverse complement strand
GCGGGAGGGAGCAGACTATGGAAAACATTACAGTTAACAGACTTCCGGCAAGGACGTGGAACCGCCTCGGTGTGAACGAGGCCTCGCTTTTGTGGGACGCCTCGCGTGAGGCGGCCCTCCCGGACGAGTCGCACGCCGCCTGCGGCGGCGCGGAGAGTGCGCGCATCGCCGTGCGCGGCGCGGATGAATATAACAGCAAGAAGATAAGCCTCTCCGCCGCGGACGGGAGAGAACTGACGGTGTTCATGGACCTCACGGCCGCGGGGAAGCTTGCCGTTTATACGGACGTCGCTGTGCAAAGCGGCGCGCGCGTGCGCCTTGTGCAGCTCATAAGCCCCGATGAGGGCGGCACGGTCTACAGCTGCGTCGGCGTCAACTGCGCGCAGGGCGGCCGGATGGAGCTTACGCAGATCCTTCTCGGCCGGGGCGACGTCTATTCCGACAGCCACACCGTGCTTGCGGGGGATCACAGCGCGCTCAAGGCCGGCTTCGGCTATCTCGGCTGCGGCGGACAGCGGCTGGATATAAACCTCGCTGCCGACCATTTCGGCAAGTCCACCGCCAGCGAGATCGAGGCCAACGGCGCGCTGAAGGACGCCGCGCAGAAGATATTCCGCGGCACCATAGATTTCAAGACCGGCTCCTCCGGCTCAACGGGTGACGAGAAGGAGACCGTCCTCATGCTGGGCGAGGACGCCGTCAACAAGACGGTGCCCCTCATCCTCTGCGCGGAGGAGAACGTCGCCGGCAACCACGGCGCGACCATCGGTGAACTGGACGACGCCACGCTTTTCTATTTTGAAAGCCGCGGCATAGACCGCGCGCAGGCCGAAAACATCATGGCCCGCGCCGCTGTAGAGCGCCTTGCCCGCGCCGCCGGAGACGAAGAATTTGAAAAGCTCGTCATGAGCAGACTGAGCGAGGTGCTTTGAAGATGGCATGTGATATGGAACGTGATTATAAAAAGGATTTCCCCCTGCTTGCAGGAACGGCCGACGCCTATCTTGACAACGCCGCCACGGCGCAGCGCCCGCGCTGTGTCATGGACGCGGAGGCGGATTTTTACCTTCACCATAACGCAAACCCGCTGCGCGGCCTTTACCCGCTCAGCGTGGAGGCGACGGAGATATACGAGGCCTCGCGCGAGACCGTGCGCGGCTTCATCGGCGCGGCCTCTGCGGAGGAGATAATCTTTACGCGCAACACTACCGAAAGCCTCAACCTCGTGGCCTACAGCTACGGCCTCACCCACGTGAAGGCGGGGGATGAGGTGCTTGTCTCCGTTATGGAGCACCACAGCGACCTCCTGCCGTGGCAGATGGTCTGCCGCGCGGCCGGGGCGGAGCTTAAGTTCATCGAGTGCGCGCCCGACGGCAGCATAGACCTCGCCGCGGTCGAGCGGCTCATCACGGCGAAAACGAAGATAGTCGCCATTGCGCAGGTGTCCAACGTCCTCGGCCGCGAATATCCCGTGGCGGAGATAGCGCGCCTTGCGCATAAAAAGGGCGCGGTCATAGTCGTTGACGGGGCGCAGAGCACGCCGCACATGCCCGTTGACGTGCGCGCGCTGGACGCGGACTTCTTCGCTTTCTCCGGGCATAAGGTATTCGGCCCCATGGGCATAGGCGTGCTGTACGGAAAGCGTGCCCTGCTCGACGCCATGCCGCCGTTCCTCACCGGCGGCGAGATGATAGAGTCCGTGACGCGCACCGGCGCTGTTTACGCGGAGCTTCCCCATAAGTTCGAGGCCGGCACGGTCAACGCCGCGGGCGCGGCGGGGCTGAAGGCCGCGCTTGAGTATGTCAGCGGCGTCGGCTTTGCCGAAATGCAGCGGCGTGAGCTTGCGCTCACCGCGCACGCCATGGAGGCCCTCGGCGCTATCGACCACGTGCACATCCTCGGCTCTTCAAAGCCGGAGGAGCATACCGGCATCGTCACCTTCACGCTGGACGGCGTCCACCCGCACGATATAAGCGAGATCCTCGCCTCCGACGGGGTGTGCGTGCGCGCCGGGCACCACTGCGCACAGCCGCTGCTTGCCCACCTCGGCCTGAACGCCACCGTGCGCGCAAGCATGGCCTTCTATAACACGCCGGACGAGATAGACCGGCTTGCACACAGCCTTTCAACAGTAAGGGAGCGTATGGGTTATGGAAAATAGAAGCTTTTATAACGAAATACTGACCGAGCATAATATCCACCCCGAGTTCAAACACGACCTGCCCGGCGCGGACATAGTGCTGGAGGGCGTCAACCCCAGCTGCGGCGACGATATATACCTCAAGCTCAAGACCGACGGGGATATCATCACCGACGGCGCTTTCGTCGGCGACGGCTGCGCCATTTCGCAGGCGTCGGCGGATATCATGCTGGGCATGGTCATAGGGCGCAGGAAGGAAGAGGCGCTTGAAATGGGCGAAAAGTTCATGCGCATGATAAAGGGTGAGGCCAGCGATGAAGAGATAGAAAGCCTTGAGGAAGCCTCGGCGCTTAAGGATATCTCCCACATGCCCGCGCGCGTCAAGTGCGCCGTCCTCGGCTGGCGCACGCTCAAGGAAGCGCTGGACGAAGAGCAGAAATAATAAAGCAGTTGAAAGACTCACCGGCTGCCTCATAGCCCCCTTGCAAAGGGGGCTGTCACACGCATACTTCACGTATGCGATGTGACTGGGGGATTGGCGGTTCGTTGACTTACTTTTTCAGAATGGAGATTGCACTTTCTCTGCAACAACAATCACCTCGCTGAAAAGACAAGGCCGGTAGTGGTCAATCCCCCAGGCATTGCCATATAAATATGGCAATGCCAGCCCACCTTTGCAAGGGGGCCATGACATAGCGATTGATACTCAGTACACGGCAAATCCAGTGGTGCACGGAAGTACCATTATCTATATATTATATAGCAATTATATAGCAAATCTCGCCCCCTCGCCCCCGTTAACAAGGGGAAAGGCGAAAATTTTTAATTTTCGCCGGAGTGATCATATCTATGCATGACAAAACCGCGTGCAGCCCGGAGCTCCCGGCGCTGCACGCGGTTTTTGCCGCCCCGCGCTTTGCTCAGCACAGCGGGGCGAAGATGCGCAGCAGCCCGTCTACCAGCCACCGGCGCATATACTTTGCCTTGTCGTAGGCCTTCTGCTCCACGCTCTTCGACTGCGTGTCCATAAAGTCGCGCTTCAGGTCGGCAAGCAGAGAGGCCTTGTAAAATATCGTGTTGTTTTCAAAGTGCAGGAACAGACTCCTGTAGTCGAGGTTCACCGTGCCCACGGTGCCTATCACGTCGTCGGAGAGGCAGGCCTTCGCGTGCACGAAGCCGGGCGTGTATTCGTATATCTTCACTCCGGATTCAAGCAGCGCCTGATAATAGCTGTGCGACAGGCGGAATATCAGCTTCTTGTCCGGAATGCCCGGCATAAATACGCGCACATCCACGCCGCGCTGCGCCGCGCGCCGCATCGCCTCCTGCAGCTCATCCCCCGGCGTGAAATACGGCGTGTAGAACCACACGTAATCCGTCGCCTGCGAAAGAATGTCGATGTACAAATTATAGCTGACGGCGTCTGAGCGTATGGGCGAGTCGTAATAGCTCATCACGTACCCGTCCGCGGCGGGCTTTGCCTCCGGTGTGAATTTGAACTGCATCGGCTCCGGCGTCCACTCGGCAAAGGCGTCCCAGAACTGCAAAAATATCTCCGTAAAGGCCAGCGCCGTCTGCCCCGTTATGCGGAAGCCAATGTCCTTCCACTGGCCGAAGCGCTCCTTCCGGTTTATGTATTCATCTGCGAGGTTTATCCCGCCGGTGTAGGCCGTTTTCCCGTCTATTATCAGCATCTTCTTGTGGTCGCGGTAGTTCAGCGTTCCCCCAACGGCCAGCATCGGATTGAAGGCGACGCAGCGTATGCCGCTTTCTATAAGCTCACGCCTGTCGCGGGCGGAGAAGGTAGATATGCTGCCAAGGTCGTCGTATATCACGCGCACATCGACGCCCTGCGCCGCCTTCTGCCGCATGATGTCCAGCATCGCGTCGAACATTTCCCCGTGCTGTATGATGAAGTATTCCGCGTATATGGTCTTTTCCGCGGCCTTGAGATCCTCCAGCATGTCCGGGAACATCATGTCGCCGAGCGGGTAGTACTTCGCCCCCTCGTTTGCGAGGATGGGGCAGCCGGTCTTTTTGTGGACATAGGCAAAGGTCTGCGACAGCCGCGGCGCTTCGGCGCGCAGCGCGCACATCACGCCGTTGTCCAGCGGCTTTTCCTCCGGCCGCGCCTTTTCCAGCCGCCTTTCCAACGGATGCGCCGTGCGCTTGTTGCCGAAGAGAAGATACAGCGCCGCGCCCGCCAGTGGGAACGGCAGTATCAGCAGCAGCCACAGCGTCTTGTACGCCGCCTCCTCCCGCGCGATCATGATGTACAGCACGAAGATTATGGAGAATATGGACAGTATGAAGTTTATGACCGCCGCGTATGGCGAAAGCCACTTTATCAGCACCAGCAGCACCAGCACCTGCACCGCAACTGCCGGTATCACTGACAGTATCCTGCGTATAGTCCGCCCCATGTTCGCTTCTCCTCTCTCAGAACCCATGGCTTACTTATATCTTAACATGTTTCTCGACCTAAGTCTAGTGCATGAATGTAAACGCTTTCTCAACTGAACCTCACGAAACGTTGAGCTTGAATTGAACTGGCGTTGTAAATCGCCTGTTAAGATATATACATAAGTAGAAAATAGGCAGAAAATGGTTATAATGCCGGAAAGAGTGAGGAGCAGATAATGAGAAGAAAAAGCATGTCCGGGCCGGTGAAATGCCTTGTGTACATCATCGCCCTCGGCGTCGTGTCGTTCGTGACGGGGCGGCTGCTGCCGAAGCGCTGGTTCAAAAGCGACTGCTTCCCGTTCAGGTGCAATGAGAAGGAGAAAAAGCTCTACAAGGCCCTTCGCGTGAAGGACTGGCAAAACAAGGTCCCGGATATGAGCCGTGTGTTCACAAAGCTCATGCCCGAGAAGAAGCTCAACGCCGACACGCTTGCGGACATCCCGCGCATGCTTGAGGAGACCTGCGTGGCCGAGTTCATCCACGTCGTGCTCAGCGTGCTTGGCCTTGCGTGCCTCTGGCTGTGGCCGGGCTTCGGCGGCACTGCCGTGACGCTTGTGTACATCCTTCTCGGCAACGTGCCCTTCATCATCATTCAGCGCTATAACCGCCCGCGCCTGCAAAGGCTGCTGGCGCGCCGCAGCAGGGGAGGGAAGGGCTGATGCGCACGCTCATCCTCAGCTGCAACACCGGCGCTGGGCATAACTCCTGCGCCATGGCCATAAAGCAGGTGCTTGAGGCGCACGGCGCCGAGTGTGAGATCGCGGACTCGCTCCTCTTCATTTCCGAGACCGCCTCCAAGTTCATCTGCAACTGGCACGTGCGCATATACAGGCACCTTCCGCGCCTTTTCAAAAACGGCTACAGAGAGGTGGAGTCGCACGCCTCGCCATTTCAGAAGGACTCCGCCGTTTATCAGTACCTCACCTCCGGCTCGGAGAGAATGTACGAGTACATCCGCGGCAGCGGCTTTGACAGCGTCATCTGCACGCATATTTTCCCCGCCCTCGCGCTGACGGATATGCTGGAAAAGCACCCCATGCCCATCGCCACGGCCTTTGTCGGCACGGACTACACCTGTTCCCCCGGCACGGCGGATTCCGCCCTGCGGCACTATTTCATCCCGGACGCGTCGCTGACCGATGAGTTCGCCGCCTGCGGCGTTCCGCGGGAAAAAATAATTGCCTCCGGCCTCCCGGTGCGCGCGGCATTTTACTCGCCGTATGATAAGGCGGCGGCGAAGCGCAGCCTCGGCATCACGCCGGAGCGCCGCCATATCCTGCTCACCTGCGGCAGCATGGGCTGCGGCCCGATAACGGAGCTTACCGCCCAGCTTTCGTACATGCTCCCGCCGGAGGACGTGCTCACCATCGTCTGCGGCTCCAACGAGAAGCTGCATGAAAAGCTCCAGCTGGCGTACCTCACCTGCCCGAACGTGCATGTCGAGGGGCTTGTGACGGACATGCCGCTGTATATGCGCAGCGCCGACCTGTTCATGACGAAGCCCGGCGGCCTCAGCACGACGGAGGCCGCGGCCATGGGCCTGCCCATGGTGCTCATAGACGCTGTCGCCGGGTGTGAGGAGCATAATCTGGACTTTTTCGTGCGCCGCGGCGGCGCTGTCACGGCGGATACGCCGCAGGCGCTTGCCTCCGCCGCGCTCACGCTGCTTGATGACGATGCGCAGCTTGCGCGCATGTCTCAGGCACTTAAGACGCCGCGCCCCTGCACCCCCGGTGAGTGCATATATAATGTCATAAAGACCGATATTGAGAATATGGGTAAATAAAATGAGTAAATAAAAACGTGGAATTGCCGGATAAGGCAATTCCACGTTTTACGTTATGCTCATCTGCGCTTCACGGCTGGCGGCCGTTGCAGAAGTAGAATACGGTCAGCAGGCCCGGCCCGCAGTGCGCGCCTATCACGACGCCCAGACCCGTTATGCTTATCTCGCCGAGGTCGGGGAACTCCTTTTTCAGCTCGTCGCGCACGTGCTCCGCGTCGGGCACGCAGTCCGCCTGAAGGATGTGCACCTCAAGCCCCTTTGTCTCAACACCGGCCAGATCACGCTTCGCGCCGTCGATGATCGCGTTCAGCGCCGCCTTGCGCCCGCGCACCTTCTGCGCCACGTCCAGCGTGCCGCCGTCCGGCACGTACAGCACCGGCTTTATCGACAGCATCCCGCCGACCAGCGCCGCCGCGTTGGACACGCGCCCTCCGGCCTTGAGGTAGTTCAGGTCGTCCACGGTGAAGCGGTGGGCGATCTTAAGCTTGTTCGCCTCGCCCCATGCTATCACCTCGTCATAGCTCATGCCGTCCTCCATGCGCGCCACCATGCTGCTGACGAGCAGGCCGAGGCCGCCGGATATGCACAGCGTGTCCATCACGTAAAGCTTACGCTCCGGAAACTCGCTTCGCGCCATCTCCGCGCCGAGCTTTGCCTTCTCAAAGGAGACGGACATCTTCTGCGACATGTCCAGAAAGATCACGTCCTGCCCCTTCTCCAGCAGAGATTTGAAAAAGTCATAGTACGCGTATTCGTTTATCATCGAGGTTTTCAGCCTGTCGCCCTGCCGCATCCCGGCATAGACGGCGGCGCGGCTCTCCTCGCGGCAGTCGTCCTCATACAGCTTGTCGCCGATGGTGTATGTATAGCTTATAAAGGGAATATCGTGCGCTTCAAGATAGGTCCTCGGCAGGTCTGAGGTGGAAGAGGTCGCAATTATATAGTCCCGCATAATAATTCTCCTTACTGTTCAATGTTTGAATTTTAGTACAAATTTTAGAACCACCTCAAAAATACACGAACATGTTCAAGTATCATTCAACTGAACATAAAGTATTGTTGACATTTGAAAGCGCGAAACGGGGCTTGCCAGAAACGCAAAAGTGGTGGATAATATATGTATTATAGAATGTACATGCTGCGGAGGGAGGATCATCATGCAGAAAACGGCACTGTGCGCGCTGGCGTGTGTTGCGGCGGGGTATTTCATCGGCTGCATAAATCCGGCCTTTATAATTGGCCGCATCAAGGGCTATGACGTCAGAAGCTCCGGCTCGAAAAATGCTGGCGCGTCAAATACGGTCATCATGGCGGGGAAGCTTGCGGGCGTGCTCGTGGCGCTGCTGGACATATTCAAGGCTGCGCTTTCATGGCGGCTGTGTCAGGCGCTTTTCCCGCAGTTCGCGCTTGCGGGCATCCTCGGCGGCGTGGCGTGCATTCTGGGGCACATGTTCCCCGTGTTTCTGCACTTTTGCGGCGGCAAGGGCCTTGCCTGCATCGGCGGCGTCGTGCTGGCCTATGACCCGGCCACTTTTCTTATCATGCTGGCAATCACCTGCGTTATAGGCTTCGCCACGAACTATATCGCCATCGCCACGGTCTCCATCGCGGCCATCTGGCCGGTCTATTACGGCGTCACCACGGGCTTCTGGGCCGGGGCGGCTGTGCTGGCCGTTCCCTTTGTGCCGATACTTCTCCGCCATATGACGAACTTCCGCCGCATCCGCGCCGGGGAGGAGCTTCGCCTCAACTTCCTGTGGAAGAAGGACAGCGAGCTTGAGCGCATAGGCTATGAGGACTGAGCGCAAAAAAGTCTGTTATTTACATATCAATGCTTGAATTCTGAAAAGAAAAGTTATACAATCCTACGCTGAAATTCATGTGGTGTAAGAGAGTGTATGATAAATGAAAGCTGACAGATCCAATACCGTCCTCATGACGGAGGGCAGCATCGGCAGAAAGCTGTTCCTCTTCGCCATGCCTCTTGTGCTGGGGAACCTGCTCCAGCAGTTATATAATACGGCCGACTCCGTCATCGTCGGCAACTTCGTCGGCAGCAACGCCCTTGCCGCCGTCGGGTCAAGCACGCCCATCATAAACCTGCTCATCGCGTTCAGTCAGGGCGCGGCGGTCGGTGCGGGCGTCGTCATATCGCATTACCTCGGCGCGGAGGATGAGAAGAATACGCAGCAGGCCGTGCATACGGCCATTGCCATCATCCTTATCCTCGGCGTTGTCCTCACGGCGGCGGGCATCCTGCTCAGCCGCAGTCTGCTTACGCTTATGAAAACGCCGGATGAAGTCATGGCCGATTCCGTCACGTACTTGCAGATATACTTCGGCGGCGTCATCTTCAACGCGCTTTATAATATGGCCGCGGGCATTCTCAACGCCGCGGGCAATTCCCGCCGCTCGCTGCTGTATCTCGCCTGTGCCTCCGTCACGAATATCGTGCTCGACCTCATCCTTGTGAAAAGCCTTGATATGGGCGTGGCCGGAGCGGCGATAGCGACGGACGCCAGCCAGCTCGTCTCCTGCGTGCTGGCGATGGGCTTTCTCATGCGCGTCAACGCGGATTACCGCGTGCGCCCAGGCAGCATAAGAATAAACGGCAGAATGGCCGGGCGCATCATAAAGATCGGCCTGCCCGCCGGGATACAGAACATGGTCGTGTCCTTTTCAAACGCCGTCGTGCAGTCCAGCGTCAACGGCTTCGGCGCGGACGCGATGGCCGGGTTCGGCGCGTTTTTGAAGATAGACGGATTCAGCGTCCTTCCCGTGCTCAGCCTGAGTCTTGCAATGACGACCTTCGCCGGGCAGAATCTCGGCGCGGGCAGGGTGGACAGGGTCAAGCGCGGCATCCGCGTCACGCTTATAATGGGCGCGGTGTATACCATCGTCTCCGGCGGGCTGGTGCTTGCCTTTGCAACGCCCATCATAGGGCTCTTTACGGACAATCAGGCGGCCGTGAGCTACGGCGTGCTGGCCGCGCGGTATTTCTGCCCGTTTTATATTTTCCTCTCCGTCATGCATGAGCTTGCGGGCACGGTGCGCGGCGCGGGGAAGAGCATCCCGCCCATGGTCATCCTGCTCACGTCGCTGTGCGTGCTGCGCATAATATGGCTCAAGCTCATGCTGCCGGTATATAACAGCATTGACATCGTGTATGCCTCCTACCCCACCACATGGGCGATAGGTATGCTTCTCATGATACTCTACGTCTGGAAAAGCAAATGGCTCACCGCGAGGAACAATCTCTGATGTGATGGATATATAAAAAACCAGCCCGCCCTGAAGCTTCGGGGCGGGCTGATCTCATTCGGCCAATGCCGTATTCAGCTGTTTCTGAATCGGGCGAGGAAGTCGCAGGTCTCCTGCCGCTGCGGATTTGCGAAAAGCTCCGCCGGGGCGCCCTGCTCGCATATGACGCCGGAGTTCATGTATATGACCCTCGAGCTCACGTCGCGTGCGAAGGCCATTTCATGCGTCACCACCAGCATCGTCATGCCCTCGTCGGCAAGGCTCTTCATCACGCCCAGCACCTCGCCCACCATTTCCGGGTCGAGGGCGGAGGTCGGCTCGTCGAAAAGCAGCACCTCCGGGTCCATGGCCATGGCGCGCGCTATTGCCACGCGCTGCTTCTGCCCGCCGGATATCTGCCGGGGTTTTGCGTTGATGTACGGCGCCATGCCCACCTTTTCGAGATAGTGCATCGCGTGCTGCCGCGCCGCCGCCTTGTCCTTTTTCAGCACCTTCACCTGTCCGACCACGCAGTTTTCCAGCACGGTCATGTTGTTGAACAGGTTGAACGACTGAAACACCATGCCCACATGCGCGCGGTACTGCGGCGCGTTCACGCCGCGCCCGGCGACGTTCACACCCCTGTACAGTATCTCGCCGGAGGTGGGCGTTTCAAGCAGGTTCACGCACCGCAGCAGCGTGGATTTGCCGGAGCCGGACGCGCCGATTATGCTTATCACGTCGCCCTTTTCCACGGAAAAATCTATGTCGCGCAGCACCTCATGGCTGCCGAAGGCCTTGGAGAGGTGGTTTATCTGCAATATAGTTTCTGCCATGTCATTTCTCTCCTCTCGCGGATGTGCTTCTGTCGCGGCGCAGCGCCTTCTCGTCGAATTCCGTGCTGCGCTCGTCAAAGGGTGTGCCGTGGTCGGGGTGGCTGTAGGTCCCGGCAGCCATGACGAGCTGATCCCCGCTTGCAAGATCATAGCTTCCGCTGCCGTCCAGCTTCTTTTCAACAAGCCGCAGCAGGAACGAGGCAAGAAGTGTCATCGTGAGGTAGCCCACCATTTCCACCGTGGCCGACGGGAAGTAAAGGTAGCTTGCGCCGACGGCCGCCCTGTGCGCGGCGAAGAACTCGGAAAAACCGATTATGAACATCACGGACGTGTCCTTGACGTTTATGATGAAGTTGTTGCCTATCTGCGGCATGATGTTGCGCAGCGCCTGCGGGAGTATCACGCTCGTCATCGTCTGCACGTGGGTCATGCCGATGGCCTTTGCGCCCTCGGTCTGGCCGGGGTCTATCGAGATTATGCCGCCGCGCACGGATTCTGCCATGTACGCGCCGGTGTTGACGGACACGACGAGTATCGCCGCCGTCCACTCGCTCTGGAAGGTGACGGCATTGTTGGTGAAGTACGGCAGGCCGTAGTAGATAAATACCGCCTGAAGCATCATCGGCGTGCCGCGGAAAACCTCCACGTATATCCGCACTATCACCCGCACGAGACCCACAAAGAACCGCTTCACGGGGGAGTCGTTCTTCCCGCAGGGGATGGTGTTCAGTACGCCGCATATAAAGCCTATTATGCAGCCTATCACCGTTGCGACCAGCGCGAGGATAAGCGTTTTTTCAATGCCGGATATATAAAGACTGCCGTATTTTGCCCATAGCTTGCCGATGTCGGACACAAGCTGCGTGAATTTGTTCATGTGCGCGCTCCCTTCTTATAGGGCGCGCAGCAGGGGCTATGCCCGCCGCGCGCCCTGTCCTTGCGCCTGTGGATGTGCCGCGCGCCGCATCACTCGCTGAGCGGCTGCACGGAGATGGCCTGTGCCATAAGGGCGTTGAAATCGTCAGCGGTCATCGTGGAAAGCACGCTGTCGATTGCGTCCTTGAGCACGGTGTTGCCCTTCATCACGGACACGCCGATATTTACGTTCTCCGCGCGCACCTCGTCGGAGAACTGGAAGTCGCCGTCTGTGCCGGAGAAGTCGAGGATGGTCATGTCGGGATAAGCCTCGACCGCACCCTGCGCGGTGGGCATGTCGGTGCAGATGAAGTCAACGGAGTCGGTCTCCAGCGCCATGAGCATCGCCGGGGCGGTCTCCGCCGCGGTCTGGATCTTTGCGCCCTCTATCTGGGGCAGGCACTGGTCATACCATATTGTTGCGATCTGCGCGGTGCAGCTTCCGCCTGCAAGGTCTGCAATGCCGGTCGCGGAGGCATAGGGGCTATCGGCCTTCGTCACGCACACGATGGTGGCATAGAAGTACGGCCCTGCGAAATCGACCTGCTCTGCGCGCTCGGCCGTCATGGACTGACCGGCGATGACCGCGTCAAAGGTGCCGGTCTGCACGCCGGGCACGAGGGAGTCCCAGTCGGACTGGACGATCTCCAGCTCCCAGCCGTTGGCCTCGCATATCTTCTTCGCTATCATCACGTCGTAGCCGTTGGCGTAGGAGCCGGGCACGTTGGAGATGGGAACTGCGCCGTTGGAATCGTCCGTCTGCGTCCAGTTGTAGGGTGCGTAGGCGCACTCCATTGCGACGGTCAGCACGCCGTCTTCAACGCCGGAGGCCACAGCGCCGTTTGCTGCGGCGCCGGAAGCGGAAGCATCCGCCGCGGGCGTATCCGCGGTCTGTGCGGAGCCGCAGGCGCACAGCGCCAGCGCCATAACGAGAGACAGGATAACTGCGATTACTCTTCTCATTTTCTTTCCTTTCTTCGGCATTCATGCCTTTCCGGCCTTCGCTTCCCCGCCGGTGGGGATAATAAAAAATGAACCGCCTGTCAAGCGGTCCATGGAAAATCGGTGATCATGCAATGCCGTCATATGCGGCAAAGCCGTAAGCCGTCAGCCATTGATAGCGCTTCACAAGAAAACATGTGACAGTCCGGCAGATGTTCTCTGCCGACCCAGCACCGGAAAAACAGGCATTTTTCCGAAACTTCGGCGGTGGCCCCTTTCGCGTCCCGCGGCTGCCTGGCCGTGCGGGAGGTTACTGATGGATACCGCGCCTCTATCTCAGCGATTCAATTTGGGTGCATATTAGCATCGTTTGTCAGATGTGTCAATAGGCAAGCATCATTTTTGTCGTATTTTCACAAAACCCGGTGCGGCGATATGTCGCATTCGTCAAAACTGACGTTTACCGGCGTACCCGCGCCGCGCGCGGCATCCGCACTTGCAATTTGCCGGGCCATCCGTTAAAATAAAGCCCGCGCGCTCTGTGCGCCGCAACAAAGTGAAAAGGAAAGGTAATCCCTATGCAGCGTGAATCGTTTCGTTCCCGTATGGGCTTTCTGCTCGTCAGCGCCGGCTGTGCCATCGGCATCGGCAACGTCTGGCGCTTCCCCTATGTGACCGGCCAGAACGGCGGCGGTCTTTTCGTCCTCATATACCTTATCTGCCTGCTCGTTATGGGCGTGCCCGTGCTGACGATGGAGCTTGCCGTCGGCCGCGCCGGAAGAAGCAGCGCCGTCAACGCCTACAAGGCGCTTGAAGCGCCGGGCAAAAAGTGGCATTTCCACGGCTGGGTGTGCCTTGCGGGCTGCTTCATGCTTATGATGTATTACACCACCGTCACCGGCTGGATGGCGGATTACTTCGGAAAGTTCCTCACGGGCAGCTTCCACGCCGGAATGGACACCGAGGCCGTCAGCGGGGAATTTGCCGCCATGCTCTCCAACCCCGGCGAAATGGCCATCTGGACGGAGCTTGTCGTTATCGTCGGCTTCGCCGTGTGCTCCTTCGGCCTGCAAAACGGGCTTGAGCGCGTCAGCAAGGTCATGATGCTTGCACTGCTTGCTCTCATCGTGGTGCTGGCCGTGCACAGCCTGACTCTGCCCGGCGCGGCGGAAGGCATGAAGTTCTATCTCATGCCCTCGCTCGACTCCGTCCGCGAGACGGGGCTCGGCTCCGTCATAACGGCAGCGATGAACCAGTCGTTCTTCACGCTCAGCCTTGGCATCGCGGCCATGGAGATCTTCGGCAGCTACATGCATCAGGATCAGTCTCTGCCCGGTGAGGCCGTGCGCATCTGCGCGCTGGACACCTTCGTCGCCCTCATGGCAGGCACGATAATCTTCCCGGCCTGCTTCTCCTTCGGCATAGAGACGGGGCAGGGGCCGTCACTCATCTTCCAGACTCTGCCCAACGTGTTCGTCAACATGGCGGGCGGGCGCTTCTGGGGCGCGCTGTTCTTCCTGTTCATGATCTTTGCAAGCCTGTCCACGGTGCTGGCTGTGCTTGAAAACATCATTGCCATCTGTATGGACACCTTCGGTTGGAGCCGGAAAAAGGCGGCGCTCATCAACGGCATCGCCCTGCTGGTGCTCAGTCTGCCCTGCGTGTTCGGCTATAACATCTGGAGCGATGTGCACGTCATCGGCGGCCGCGACATCCTCGACAGCGAGGACTTCATTGTCAGCAACCTTCTCCTGCCGATAGGCTCACTCGTGTATCTGCTGTTCTGCGTGACGAAGTGGGGCTGGGGCTTCGACAAGTATCTGGCCGAGGCCAACCGCGGCAAGGGCCTGAAGTTCTCACCCAAGCTCAAGCCGTACTTCCAGTGGGTTCTGCCCATACTCATCCTCATAATTCTCGTGCAGGGGCTGTAAGCCCCGCGCGGAAAACAACGAACAAAGGCCCGCACCGGTTTCGGTGCGGGCCTTCTCATATCCTTATCCTATTATCCTGCGCGCCTCGAAGCCGCGGGTCACATAGTACCCCGACAGGGAGGAGATTATAACGCCGGTGGTGGAGTTCGACGCGTGCACGAACTGTCCGTCGCCGATGTATATGCCGACGTGGCCGATGTAGCTGCTTCCGGAGTAGAAGCACAGCAGATCGCCGGGCTGAAGCTCGGATGCGTCCACATGGCGGCCGTTGCGCGCCTGATCCGCGGCAACGCGGTTGAGCGTGTGCCCGAACTGCTTGTACACGTAGTACACAAGTCCTGAGCAGTCAAAGCCGGACTGCGGCGAAGCGCCGCCCCATGCGTAGTTGTAGCCGACGAATTGCAGCGCATAGTTTACGATGTCCTGTCCGGTCGCGCTGCTGCCGGTGCTCGTCTGCCCGCCGGAGGTGTTGCCGCCGGTGCTTCCGGCAGTATATACGCCCTCCTTGACATACTGCGACGCGACGTAGCCGATGCGGCCGTTGACGCTTATCTGCGCCCAGCCGTCATGCGCCGTGACAAGCACGACCTGATCGCCGTAGAACAGCTCGCCCAGAATATCCGCCGACATGGCGGGGGCGCTGCGCACGCGGACGTTGTTGCCTGTGATGTAGGCCTGCGTCGTGCTTGCCGGTGCGGCCGTGGGAGCCGGTGTGGGCGCGGGTGTGGCCTGCGTTCCGGAATCGCCGCCGACAGTCAGACCGCCGAAGCTGGCCTGATCGACGATAATCACGTAGTTTGCGCTGACATAGCCCGTCACGCCGTCTATCACGCACTGATACCAGCCGTTGCCCGCGTTCGCGGTGACTGTCAGCGCCTTGCCGGTGCTGTACGTGCCGATTATGGCGTGGTTCGTGCCGGGGCCGAGGCGGAAGCGCACATATGTGCCGTTGATGTAGCCCGCCGCGCCGCCGGACTGGGCCGGGGCCGCCGTCGGAACGGGCGTGGGCGCGGGTGTGGGCGCTGCCGTCGGCACGGGCGTCGCCACCGGTGACGGTATTGCCGGGGCGGGTGTGGCCGTCGGCGCGGGGGTCGCGGTCACGTCAGGCTCGATAAACGTGATGCCGCTCTCGTTCGGCTGCGGCAGGGTGAACGTGGGGGAGGGCGTCGCTTCCACGAAGGTGACGCCGCCCGGCACCGCCGTGGGCACCGGCGTCGCGGCGGGCGCATACGCGCCGCTGTAGCTTCCTGTGCTTATGTACTGCGAGTATACATATCCGAGCTGCCCGTCAATGACGCATGCCGTCCATCCGTCACCGGAGCCGATAAGCGTCACGGCCTTGCCCTTGTTGTACTCGCCCAGCACGGAGTATGCCGAGCCGGGCCCGGAGCGGAAGCGCACGTACATTGCGTTTATGTACCCCTCCGTTGAGGCGGAGGCTGCGGGCGCGGGGGTATATACCGGGGCGGCGGAAGCGCCGCTTTCGGTGATGCTGAGGTATGACGCGGAGATGAAGCCGTCATAGCCGCCGCAGGATACGGCGTACCATGCGCCGTTTGAGCGGTCTGTCACCGTGACGGGCGTCCCCTTGTCAAGCGTGGCGATGACATAGTAATTCATGCCCGGCCCCGCCCGGAAGTTCACGCCGTTGCCGACGACGACCGCGCTTTCGGCATATGCCGGAACCACAAGGAACGAAGCGGTCGCCACGGCGGCAATGAACGTCCTTAAGATGTTCTTGCGCATTCAAAACAGATCCTTTTTTCTGTATTTATCTGGAGGATAGTGCGCGCTCAAGCCACACGGCAGCAACATCTATTGCGAGGTAAAGACTGTCCTTTTCGCTCTTCTTCACGACTCTGTCTCTCGATTTGATGGACGGATCCGTAAGCTGAAGCTGGACCGACACGCGGCTTGCAACGTCAAGCCCGTTTACCTTCTTCGTGTCAAGTATCTGCAGCATGGCGATATACTTGTCCGCAAAGCTTCCGTAATAGATGATGTTGTCTTTCCTTTGGAGAGGATGACCCTTATACTCCAATGTCTTACCCAAAAAAAGCACCTCCAGTAATGTAACTAAAATGTAACACAATGAATTAAAATTGTCAACGGAAAATGTTGGACTGCGCGCTTATTCGCGGCTCAGCCGAGATAGCTCGTGCCGCCGGACAGCCCCCAGTCTGAGCCGCCCCACAGGTTCCCGCCGGAGCTGTTGCCCCAGGGGTCAGTGACCGTGCCGGAATTGCCGCCCCACGGGTCGGAATCGCCAACAGTGCCGGAGTTATCGCCCCATGTGCTGCCGTCCGTGCCCGTTGAATTGCCCCAGCCGGTGAAGTCGTTGTCGTTGTCGGAAAAGTCGTTGCTGGGATAGAGGGAATCCTGAATGCCGAAAATGCCGGTGTTCTCGCCGATATACGGGTACGTGAACGCCTTGTACTCAAGCCCGTCGTGCAGCGGCTGCATGACCTTCCGCCAGAGCTGTGCCGCCGGGTTCCCGGAAACGTTTATCGTCTGCGGCGTGTCAAAGCCGGTCCATACCGCGGCGACGTAGTACGGCGTCACACCGCAGAACCAGCGGTCCTTGTAGTCGCCAGACGTGCCTGTCTTGCCCGCCACGGGCACGCTGTACAGCCGCGCCTCCTTGCCCGTGCCGTTTTCAACGGCGTTCTGCATCATGTAAGTCATGGTGTAGGCCGTGTTCGGCTTGAACGCGGAGATGGTGGACGGGGAGTTGTCGATGACGGTGTTCCCGTCAAAGTCCGTCACAAGGGAGTACGTGCGGCCGTAGGTGAATATGCCGTCGTTGACGAACGCGCAGTAGGCCTGCGCCATTTCGCGCACGGTCACGCCGTTTGTGAGCTGGCCCAGCGCCATCGGCGCATAGTTCGCGTCGGCCGGAACGAGACTCGTGAAGCCCAGCTTCGTCGTGAGGTAGTTGTACGAGGTCTGTGGGCCGAGCTTATCCACTATCTGCGCCGCGACGGTGTTCAGCGAGTATTGCAGCGCCTGATAGATGGTCACCACGCCGTAATAGACGTTGCTGTCGTTCGCGGGGTACCAGTCCGTGCCGCTCAGGTGCAGCCCGGCCTGGTCGTTTACAAGCGTGGTGGGCGTGATGAGCCCCGTGTCCACGGCGGGGCCGTAGGACGCCAGCGGCTTTATCGACGAGCCGGGGGAGCGGTAAGTGCCCGTGGCGCGGTTGAGCGGGAAGTTGCGGTCCTTCATGCCGACGCCGCCAGACAGGCCGAGTATCCTGCCGTCGTAGGGGTTCATCACGACTATCGCGCTTTGAAGCTGCTGGTCGCCGCCCGTGCGCGGTATGGCCGTAAGGTCGGTGTAGATGGTGTCTATCGCGGTCTGCACGCTCACGTCGAGACAGCAGTATATCTTATAGCCGCCGTTGTAGACAAGCGTCTGCGCCGTCTCCTTGCTGATGCCCTTGCGCTCCATGAGGTCTTTTATGACGTCGTCAATGACGACCTCCTCGTAGTAGCTGTATATTCGCTGTGTGACCTCTTCCTCGGCGCTGTGGATGAACACGAGCTCCTCCGCCACGGCGTCCTTGTACATCGCGTAGTCGATGTAGCCCTGCTCGTACATCTCGCGCAGGATGGTCTCCTGACGCTTCTTGTTGTTCTCCTCGTTGTAGAACGGGTCGTAGTACGTGGGCATGTTGGTTATGCCGACGATGGATGCGCACTCCGCCAGAGAAAGATCCTTCACATCCTTGCCGAAATAGGTCTGCGCGGCGGTCTGCACGCCGTAGCAGCCCTCGCCGAAGTACACGGCGTTGAGGTACCATTCGATGATCTCCTGCTTGTCGTAGCGCTTTTCAAGCTCCAGCGCGCCGAATATCTCCGTCAGCTTCCTCTGCACCGTCACCTGATCCTGACCGGTCAGGTTTTTGATGAGCTGCTGCGTGATGGTCGAGCCGCCGTAGCTGTTCTGCATCGTTGCGAACATCTTTATGAACGCGCCCGACGTGCGGTACCAGTCAACGCCCTTGTGGTCATAGAAGCGCTTGTCCTCGATAGCCACGACGGCCTTCTCCATGTACCATGGGATGTCGCTGTAATCGACCCATATGCGCTTCTGCCGTCCGGAAAGAGTGCTCAGCTCGCGCCATTCGCCTGCGGCGTCCTGATAGTATATGGTGCTGGATTGGTTGAGCTTGTAGTCGTCCAGCGAAAGGTCAAGGTTGGGCGTCAGGCAGGTCTTTACATAGTATGCAAACACGCACGCGAAGAGCATCCCCGTTATCGCAAGGATGAGCAGCACCGTGCCGAATACCTTGAAAACCGTGCTCACCGCGGAGCTGACAAGCTCAATGGTGACGTCCGCCGCCTTCAGCACGGGAACGCGCCTTTTCTTCGGCCTTTCCTGCGCCGCCTCCGCGCCGCCCGCAGTATCGCCTGCGTTCACGCGGCCTGTCTCGCTCTTTGAAATGCGCCCGGAGTCGCCCTTTGCGATGCGCCCTGCGCCGTTTTTGCTGTTGTCGTTGTTCATTGTCCGGCGGACACCTCCTTCTGAGGGACATGTGTACCATGCGCCGCACAGTGCGGCCGGTACGGGCATAATAATACTAAAATAGCATTATATCACATGTTGTCAATGAGCGGTAGAGAAAATGTAAATTTTTTCGCGCACATTGCCGTATGGCCCCGATGTGTATATTTTCCCAAAACTGAGAAATAATTAAACCGTATCCTGAAAAAGAAGGAGTATATGCATGAAGCTGAAATTCAGGGCCGGGCTTTTGGCGGCCTTAAGCGCCGCGGCGGTGTATACGGGGGCAAGGGCGTGCCGCAGTCTGCGTCCGGCCGTGCGCGACGCGCTGCCGGCGGAGATATACGCGCGCTATTCCAGCCGCGAGGAGAGCGCGGAATATTTCCTGAAAAACTGCGACGGTTTTGTGGCCGTGTACCGCAGCACAAAGGGGCGTGCGCCGGAGTCGGTGACGGCGATAGAGATAGCCGGGCTGCGCGCGGCCGACAGGGCGATGCTCGAACGGGGCATACCCGTGTCAGACCGGCAGGAGCTTTTGGAGCTGCTGGAGGATTTCGGCTCATAATTAGCTATTGATTTATCGCCGGCAATGGGGTACAATATAACCACATAAAGCTGGAGGTAAACAAAATGAGCGAGGAATTCGGAAGTGATTTTGTCACTATAGTGGACGACGACGGTCAGGAGTTCGAGTTGGAGCTGCTTGACACCATGGATTATAACGGCAAGAGCTACACGGCCTTTCTGCCTGCCGACATGGCGGAGGACGACCCCGACTACGGCATGATTATCCTGCGCTCCCAGCCGGATGAAAACGGCGAGGAGATATATGAGTCTATCGACGATGACGACGAGCTTCAGGACGTGTATGAGCACTTCATGGTGCTGCTTTTTGACGACGAGGACGAGGAATAAGTTCCGTATTCCGGGCATATAAATCAGTATGCCCGCAAAAGGGAACATGAATGCGCGCCAGCGCAATATATAAATAGTATAAAAATATAGTGGCGAAGCCGCATGATGCGGCTGTCGTATCGCGCGGCTTCGCCTAAAAAAGTAAAGGTACAAGTTCCTGCTGTGTGCGTGCTGCTCTTTGAAGCTTCACGGCCCATTAAACCCACATCTCTAATAAGGGATGCCGATCTTGAATCTGCGGATTGCAGGCCTCCCGGCTCATACCCGGACGTTGGAAGCAGCGAAACAGAACTTAGGCGACCCACCTGCCCTTTCGTGCAGGTTATAATCGGGCCGACACGGCATTTGCGGGACGGCTCCCCCGACGGTTTTCCGCCGGGGGAGTTTTGCGTGCGCGCCGCGGTTGACAAGGCGCGGCGCGGATAATATAATCCTTTTTACCCGCAGCCCTTGGAGGATATAGATATGCCTGCACTTACCACAATGATAAAGCCCGTCTCTTCGGCCTGCAATATGCGCTGCCGCTACTGCTTCTATGCGGACGTGGCGCAGCGGCGCGAGCGGGCGTGCATGGGCCGCATGACGGACGAGACGCTTGAAACTCTCGTGCGCCGCGCGATGCGCTATGCCGAGGGCAGCGTGAGCTTCGCCTTTCAGGGGGGAGAGCCGACGCTTGCCGGGGCGGACTTTTTCAGAAAGCTCGTGGAGTACGAAAAGCGCTACAATACGCGCGGGCTGAAGGTCAGCAATGCCGTGCAGTCCAACGGCTATGACATAAGCGACGAGCTGATGGAGCTTTTCGCCGCGGAGGATTTCCTTGTCGGCATATCTCTGGATGGGATAGAGGCGACGCATGACGCGCTGCGCATAGACGCCGCGGGGCAGGGGACCTATGGCCGCATCTGCGCCACGATAAGCCGCCTTGAGGAAAAGAAGGTCAGCTTCAACATCCTCTGCGTCGTCAACGAGTATGTCGCCCGCCGCCCGCAGGAGGTGTTCGGTAGCCTTTCAAAATACGGGTATCTCCAGTTCATCCCCTGCCTTGACGACCTTGACGGCGACCGGCGCGATTACTCTCTCACGCCTGAGAGCTATACGCGATTTCTCAAAAAGACATTTGACCTTTATTATGACGCCTATATGCGCGGCCGCCCCGTCAGCGTGCGCAATTTTGATAATTACATCGGCATCCTGCTCGGCCAGCAGCCGGAAAACTGCGGCATGTGCGGCCGCTGCGGGCAGTATTATCTCATTGAGGCCGACGGCAGCGTCTACCCCTGCGATTTTTATGTGCTGGATGAGCTGCGCATGGGGAATATAAACGATGCGTCGTTCTTCTCCCTTGAAAAATCCCCCGTCGGCGCGGAGTTCAGGAACGCCTCATTCTATGTTGACGAAAAGTGCCGCGCCTGCAAGTGGTACTTCCTCTGCCGCGGCGGCTGCCGCCGGGACAGGGAGCCGTTTGTTGACGGCCGCCCCGGCCTCAATAAATGGTGCGCGTGCTTTCAGGCGCTGTTTGAATACGCCTATCCCCGCATGACGGAGATCGCAAAAAGAATAACCGCCCGGCATTGACCCGGACGGGATATGATATAAGGATAAGGAATAACGGCGCGCTTCATAAGCCGTCTCCTCCCCAAAAGCCTCTCTCCCCGCCGCGGATGTGAATCTGCGGCGGGGAATTTCTTTGCCTGCGCAGCAAAAAGCGGCTCTTGTGTTTTTATCTGCCTGAGTATATAATATATTTTGGTTTATTGTTGAAACCTGTATATTAAACCTGTAAATTCTTTTCCCGGGAGAACCGATACATGCTTTTTTCGAGTATGGAATTTTTATTCCTCTTTTTCCCCGTGACGCTTGCGGTGTGCTTCATCCTGCCGCGCAGTGTGCGCAATTACTGGCTGCTCGCGGCGAGTCTTTTTTTCTACGCTTGGGGAGAGCCGCGCTTCGTCCTCGTCATGGCGGTGTCCATCGTGTTCAACTATGCCGCCGCGCTTGTCATTGACGGGCAGGAAAAGGGCAGCCGCGGGAGAAGGGCGGCGCTCATAGCAGCGCTTGCGGCGAATATCGCGCTGCTTTTTGTGTTCAAATACCTCAACTTTGCCGTCAGAACGCTGCACGGACTTTTCCCCGCAACGAATGCCCTCATCGCGCAGACGAATATTGCTCTGCCGATAGGCATTTCCTTCTTCACCTTCCAGACGATGAGCTATGTCATAGACGTTTACCGCGGCATTCCCGCGCAGCGCAACATCGCGTATCTGGGGCTGTATATCTCCTTTTTCCCGCAGCTTATCGCCGGCCCCATCGTGCGCTATACCACCGTCATGGAGCAGATACGTGAACGTACCGTCACCAAGGACGATTTTGCGCAGGGCATCCTCCGCTTCCTGTACGGACTCAGCAAGAAAATGCTGCTGGCGAATGTTCTGGCGGAGCTTGTCCATGTGGCCTTCTCCACGGTGCAGCCGAGCGTGTGCATGGCGTGGCTCGGCTCGATTGCGTACACGCTGCAAATATACTTCGATTTCAGCGGGTATTCGGATATGGCCATCGGCATGGGGCGCATGTTCGGCTTTCACTTTCTTGAGAATTTTGATTACCCCTATCTCTCCCGAACGGTCACGGAGTTCTGGCGGCGCTGGCATATCTCCCTCGGCTCATGGTTCCGGGATTACGTGTATTTCCCGCTTGGCGGGTCGCGCGTCGATTCAAATGGGCGGCTTGTGTTCAACCTTGCGCTTGTGTGGCTGCTGACGGGCATATGGCACGGCGCAAACTGGACGTTCATCCTCTGGGGCGTGCTGCACGGGGCTGTGATCATCGTGGAAAAGCTTGCCCGCCTGCCGCAGCGCTTGCCGGGGCATAAGCCCGCCGCCGCGCTGTACAGGGTGTTCACGCTGCTTGCCGTCAACTTCGGCTGGGTGCTTTTCCGGGCGGACACCATCCATTCCGCCTCCGCCTACATAAAGGCCATGCTTGGCCTTGGCGGCGGCGCGTTTATCGACGCGGCGTTCCTCTTTTACCTCCGTGAGTACGGCGTCACGCTTGCCGCCGCGCTCGTCTGCTCCACGCCGCTGCTTCCGCTGCTGCGCCGCCTTGCCGCCGGCAGGGGAGGGCGCGCCGCCGTCATCGAACGGGGCGCGGAATACGCCGTGCAGCTCGTCCTTTTTGCCGTGTGCGTGTCATTCCTCGTCATAGGCGCGTACAATCCCTTCATCTACTTCAACTTCTGACAGGTGCGCGCTATGAATACTGTGAATACAAAGACAAGACCCGGAATTTCAAAGCTTGCCGGCCGGATCGCCGCTCTCCTCGCCGCGCTGGCACTGGCGGCGTTCACACTGGCGGAGATGCGCCTTGCTGCGCCCGCCGCGGCTGACCTCGCCGCGGGGCGGATAAGCTTTGCAGAATTCACGTCGCAGGTGCACGATAAGTGCGTCTCCGGCACGCCGCTGAAATATACATTTGTTGATCTCAACGGCCTTTACTGCAAGCTCATCGGCAGGAACATCTGCAACCAGATAATGCGCCTGAAAAACGGTATGCTCACAAATTATAATCCTGAACGGCACGATATGACCGCCCCAGCGGCGGGGATCACCGCGCTGGCGGATTACGCCGCGCAGAACGGCGCGCAGTTTATCTATGTCCAGTGCCCTTCAAAGCTCGACGCCGAATCTCAGCTTCTCATTCCCGGTGAGGAGGATCACAGCAACGAGAATGCGGATGAGCTTCTGTCTCTGCTCTCCGCGGCGGGTGTGGACACTCTCGACCTGCGCAAGGATCTTGCGCAGACGCCGCAGCAGATAGAGCAATATTTCTTTCGCACTGATCACCACTGGAATTTCACCGGCGCTTTTGCCGGGTATCAGCGGCTGATGCAGACGCTGTACGCGCGTTTCCCCGCCGCCGGTATAGACATGTCCTGTGCCGACAGCGCGAATTGGGAGGCGCATACGCTCCACGACTGGATGCTTGGCAGTCAGGGCAAGCGCACCGGTGTTTTCTTCGGCGGCACGGATGATATCACGTATTATACGCCGCGCTTTGACACGCAGATGTCGTGTGAGATCCCTGTCTATTCCGGCGGCAGCGCCTATTATGAGGGCAGCTTTGCCGACGTGAACATACGCGGCGAATACCTCAACGCCCGGCCGGACAGGTTTGAATCCAGCCCCTATGACATGTATATCGGCGGGGAATATGCCCTCGTACGGCACCGCAGCGAAAGCGCTTCGAGTGATCTGAAGCTGCTCCTCGTCAAGGATTCGTTTGCCCTGCCGGTGGAGGCGTTCCTGTCCACCGCGTTCAAGAGTATCGACGTGCTCGACCCGCGCTATATGGAAGATGAAACCGTCGCCGGGCATATCCGCGATGAAGCACCGGACGTTGTTATCGTGATGCTTTCTCAGAACAGCGCGTGGGCGTATCCCGAGTACTCAGACTATGGCATCCCGGCGCTTTCGGAGTGAACGGTGAATTCTCCGCAGTTGAGAAGTCCAAGCACTATTACGTCGGCCTACTAGAGCAAATGAATTTTCAGCAGCTTGAAGATTCCACTGAGGACACTGACGAGGAAACCGACTGAGCATAAACCGCCGCGGCTGATCCTGTGTACCATATCTCTCTTCACCAGTGAGTGCTGGAGTTGTGCACTTGCACAGTAAACGTTTTTCAATGCTCATAAAGTGCAAGAATATCTCTGTGGTTACAATTAAACCTGATGTGGATATATGTCATGGGGCTGTAGCGAAAAACCGCTACAGCCCCAGCGTCTAAATACTATATACTTTTCTGACTTACACGATGCCCTGCGCCATCATGGCGTCTGCGACCTTAAGGAAGCCCGCGACGTTTGCGCCGACCATCAGATCGCCCGGACGGCCGCACTCGACGGATGCGTCATAGCAGGCCTTGTAGATGTTCTTCATAATGCCGTGCAGCTTCTCATCGACCTCTTCAAAGCTCCAGGACATGCGAATGGAGTTCTGGCTCATTTCGAGACCGGAGGTGGCCACGCCGCCCGCGTTGGAGGCCTTGCCGGGGGAGTAGAGCAGGCCGTTGGCCTTGACTATCTCTATCGCCTCGGGAGTGAGCGGCATATTCGCGCCCTCGAACACGGCCATGCAGCCGTTATCGACCAGCGCCTGTGCACCGGCGGCGTCCATCTCGTTCTGGGATGCGCAGGGATGCGCGATGTCGCACTTGACGTTCCAGATGTTCTTGCAGCCCTCATGGTACTCGCTGCCCGGAACCTCCTGCGCGTAGACGGAGATCCTTGCGCGCCTCTTCTGCTTGATGTCGAACAGAACGTCGAGGTTGATGCCGTTGGGATCGTAGATGTAGCCCTGAGAGTCGCTCATCGCAACGACCTTGCCGCCGAGGGTGTTGACCTTCTGCGCGCAGTACTGCGCCACGTTGCCCGAGCCGGACACAACGACAGTCTTGCCTTCGTAGCTGGTGTTCTTCAGATGCTTGAGCGCTTCCGCCGCGAAGTAGCACACGCCGAAGCCTGTGGCCTGCGTGCGGGCGAGGGAGCCGCCGAACGGGATGCCCTTGCCGGTGAGAGTCGCACCCTCGAAGCGATCGACTATCTTCTTGTACTGGCCGAACATATAGCCGACCTCGCGCGCGCCGACGCCGATGTCACCGGCGGGAACGTCGGTAAACTGGCCGATGTGGCGGTAAAGTTCAGACATGAAGCTCTGGCAGAAGCGCATGACTTCGGCGTCGGACTTGCCCTTCGGGTCAAAGTCGGAGCCGCCCTTGCCGCCGCCCATGGGCAGCGTGGTCAGGGAGTTCTTGAGGATCTGCTCAAAGCCGAGGAACTTCATGATGGAAAGGTTGACGGAGGGGTGGAAGCGCAGACCGCCCTTGTAGGGGCCGATGGCGGAGTTGTACTGCACGCGGTAGCCGCGGTTGACATGCGTCACGCCGTTGTCGTCCACCCAGGGAACGCGGAATTCTATAACGCGCTCAGGCTCCACAAAGCGCTCGATAAGCCCGGTCTTTTCCCATTCGGGGTGCTTGTCCACGACAAGCTCAAGAGATTCAAAAACCTCTCTGACGGCCTGGAGGAACTCCGGCTCATGAGAGTCGCGCCTCTCCACTTCCGCATATACCCGTTTGAGATACTCGTTGTTCAGCATTTGCTGACCTCCTTGATAATAAAAAGATTTTTAAACATGTTGCCTCTTTTCAGCTACGCACATTATACTAAGTTTATCCGGCGGTAACAATTCGCAATCTGCACAGTTTTTTACAAGATTTTTAGGCTTTTTAACAACAACTGCTTTGATAAAAAAATACCGAAATCCTGCAAAGTATTGCAATTTCAGCGCAAATAGGGTATGATAAAATAAAGACAAAATCAATTTGCTATTTAAAGGAGTAAAGTCATGAAAAGGGAGAATTTCTTCGGATATGAGAAGTACAGCTTCGGCAGCGGCGCGCTTTCCGTCTCCGTCGTGACGCTTGGCGCAGCGGTAACGGAGCTGCGCTTTGCCGGACGCAATATGGTGCTGTGTTATCCGGACGCGGCAGGCTATCTTGACGGCACGGCCTATATCTGCGCCGCCATCGGCCGTTATGCCAACAGGATAGCCGGTGCGCGCTTCACGCTGAACGGCAGGGAGTACGTCCTTCCCGCGAACGAGGGGGCAAACCAGCTCCACGGCGGGCCGGACTCCTATGATAAGCGCCGCTGGGAGGCGGAGGTGCTTGGCGATGACTCCGTGCGCTTCACGCTGAACTCGCCCGACGGGGATAACGGCTTCCCCGGCAATCTCACCGCGTCTGTGACCTACACCGTCTCCGGGGATACCCTGCGCCTCGACTTCGGCGGCGTCTGCGACGCCGACACGGTGTACGCGCCCACCTCGCACATGTACTTCAACCTTGACGGCAGCAGCGCGCTCGACCATTCCATGCGGATAGATTCCGCCGGATGGCTCGAGGTGGACGGCGGGCTTATCCCGACGGGGCGCGTCATGCCGCCGGAGGGGGATTTCGATTTCCACGCCCTGCGCCGCGTCACGCGCGACTATGACCATTGCTTCGTGATGAACGGGGAGCACGCCTGCACCGTCGAGGCCGGCGGCGTGCGTATGGATGTTTTTACGGACTTTCCGGCGATGCAGGTCTACACGTCCTCCGGCATGGGCGCACCGCACGGGAAGAACGCCGGCCTCGCCATAGAGCCGGAATTTTATCCCGACAGCCCCAATCACCCGGATTTTCCGTCCGCTGTGCTGCATGCGGGAGAGCATTTTCACCGCTATGCCGAGTATAAATTCAGTAAAATTTAATAGAATTTTGAGAATTTGGTCAAAATTTATTGGTTTAACGTAATGGCGTATTGACACTTTAGAAAAAATATATATAATATAATAGAAAACGTACCCATATTGCTGCACGTCCATCCGGCGCGGCAGCCGAAAAACAGGGCCCTGCTTTTCACACTTTATTGCATAAAGTGTGATGGGGCTTTGAATACCGGCGCGGCGCGGATGAGAGGGGAGCGGAAGGGTATAATAATTTAAGGAGGACAAACATGAAAAAAATCGTAGCACTGCTTCTTGCCCTGTGCATGGTGTTTGCACTGTGCGCCTGCGGTAACAGCTCTGCCAAGAGCGATGACATCCATATCGGTATAGTCACCGGCTCCGTCTCCCAGTCTGAGGATGACCGCCGCGGCGCGGAGGCCTTCCAGGCGATGTACGGCGAGGACATGGTCAAGCTGGCCATCTACCCCGACAACTTCACCGAAGAGCTTGAGACCACCATCCAGACGATAGTCAACCTCTCTGACGACCCCGCCATGAAGGCCATCATCGTCAACCAGGCCGTTCCCGGCACCACCGAGGCTTTCCGCCGCATCAAGGAAAGCCGTCCTGACATCATCTGCATCGCCGGTGAGTCCCATGAGGACCTGCCCGAGATCGGCTCTGCCGCCGACCTTGTCTGCAACAACGACTTCGTTGCCCGCGGCTACCTGATCATCAGGACTGCTCACGAGCTGGGCTGCGATACCTTCGTACATATTTCCTTCCCGCGCCACATGTCCTATGAGACCATGAGCCGCCGTGTCGCCATCATGAAGGCCGCATGCGACGAGTTCGGCATGCAGTTCGTCCTTGAGACTGCTCCCGACCCCACCTCTGACGTCGGCGTTGCCGGTGCACAGGCTTACATCCTTGAGAAGGTTCCTGAGTGGGTCGAGAAGTACGGCCAGAACGCCGCATACTTCTGCACCAACGACGCTCACACTGAGCCTCTGCTCAAGCAGCTTCTCGAGTACGGCGGATACTTCATCGAGGCCGACCTGCCCTCTCCCACCATGGGTTACCCCGGCGCGCTGGGCATCGACCTGACCGAGGAAGCCGGCGACTATGAGAAGATCCTTGCCAAGGTCGAGCAGGCCATCGTTGAAAAGGGCGGCGCCGACCACTTCGGCACATGGGCCTACTCCTACGGCTACACCGTTTCCGCTGGTCTTGCACAGCATGCGCTCAACGTCATCAAGGGCGAGAGCGAGCTGACCGATATCGACGATATCTCCAAGGCCTATCAGGTGTTCTCACCGAACGCCGCATGGAACGGCTCCAACTACACCAATGCCGAGACCGGCGTCAAGCTTGACAATGTGTTCCTCGTCTACCAGGATACCTACATCATGGGCGACCCGGGCCACTTCATGGGCTCCACCTCCATCGAGGTTCCCGAGAAGTACTTCACCATCAAGTAATAGAGCGATTTACCTGTAATTAAGGGGGAGGAAGAATCCTCCCCCGACATTTTAGAGTAGGATTTGAAAGATATGATAAACGGAATTGCTCCTTTGCTGGAGATGAAAAACATCAAGAAGGACTTTTTCGGCAACCAGGTTCTCACGGATATCAACCTCACGCTGCAGGCGGGCGAGGTTCTCGGTCTTGTCGGGGAAAACGGTGCCGGTAAAAGCACCCTCATGAAGATTCTTTTCGGAATGGACGTTATCAGGGAAACGGGCGGCTACGGCGGCGACGTGCTCATAAACGGGGAGAAGGTCAATTTCTCCACGCCGTTTGACGCGCTTGCCGCGGGCATCGGCATGGTCCATCAGGAGTTTTCTCTGATCCCCGGCTTCACGGCCACTGAAAACATTCTGCTCAACAGAGAGCCGAAGAAAACAAATGTGATTTCTCAGGTGTTCGGCGACAGGCTGAATACCCTTGATTATAATGAAATGAACGGGCGTGCGGCGGCTGCCATCGACAAGATGGGCTTCACCATCGACCCGAACATGGTCATAAACGATATGCCCGTCGGGCATAAGCAGTTCACGGAGATCGCGCGCGAGCTGAGTAAGGATCAGCTCAAGCTTCTCATTCTGGATGAGCCGACCGCCGTTCTCACGGAGAAAGAGGCGGAAGCGCTGCTGGATTCCATCAGGGGCATGTCCCAGAAGGGCATTGCCGTCATATTCATCACCCACCGGCTCCACGAGATTCTGTCCGTCTGCGACAAGGTCGTCGTCATGCGCGACGGCTATGTTGTCAAGGACGTTCCGGCCGCGGAGACCGACGTTACCGAGATCACAAGGTGGATGGTCGGCAGAAATGTTGATACTGCCGCCAATGTTGATATAAGAGAGTTCCCCGAAGCCAAGACTGTTATGAGCATCCGCAGGCTCTGGGTCGATATGCCCGGTGAGATCGTCCGCGACGTCAGCCTTGACGTGAAGGAGGGCGAGATCCTCGGCATCGGCGGGCTGGCCGGTCAGGGCAAGCTCGGCATCCCCAACGGCGTCATGGGTCTTTATGAGGCCGGCGGCACCGTCGAGTTTGACGGTAAGCCCATCCCCCTCAACAGCCCGAGAAGCTGCCTTGACGCCAACATCGCTTTCGTGTCTGAGGACAGGCGCGGCGTCGGCCTGCTGCTTGACGAGACGCTTGAGTGGAACGTCGCCTTCCCCGCAATGCAGGTGCAGAACAAGTTCCTCAAGAAGTATCTCGGCGGCCTCATCAAATGGCGCGACGAGAAGGCCATCGGCGATATCACCGATAAGTACATAGACGAGCTGAAAATCAAATGCACCGGCTCCAAGCAGAAGGCGAGGGAGCTTTCCGGCGGCAACCAGCAGAAGGTCTGCCTTGCGAAGGCCTTCGCGCTTGAGCCGAAGTTCCTCTTCGTGTCGGAGCCTACGCGCGGCATAGACGTCGGCGCGAAGGCGCTCGTGCTCGATGCGCTGAAGAAGTTCAACCGCGAGTCCGGCGTCACCGTCGTCATGATCTCCTCCGAGCTTGAGGAGCTGCGCCAGATATGCGACCGTATCGCTATCGTTTCCGGCGGCAGGATCGCCGGTATTCTCCCCGCGTCTGAGCCGTCCGAAGAGTTCGGCATGCTCATGGTCAGTCAGGTAAAGTGAGGTGGAAGGATGAACAGTAAATTATCCGGCGAAAATGCCACGTTTATGGACAGGGTAAAAGCTGCGGTCAGCTCCTTCGGCCTCCCGCGCCTTATCATTGCCGCGTTCCTGCTGCTTCTGTTTATTGCCGCCCCGCTCGTCGGCGCGGATTTTGCCACGCAGATAACCAACACCATCAACCGTTTCAGCTGGAACGCTGTGCTGGTGCTTGCGATGGTCCCCATGGTGCACTCCGGCTGCGGCCTCAACTTCGGCCTGCCGCTGGGCATCATCTCCGGCCTGCTTGGCGCGACGCTCTCCATTGAGTTCGGCTTCACGGGGCCTATGAGCTTCGTCATGGCCATCGTTATCGCCACGCCCTTCGCCCTCATCCTCGGCGCGGGCTACGGCTGGCTCCTCAACAAGATAAAGGGCGGCGAGATGATGATAGCCACGTATGTTGGCTTCTCCTCCGTCTCCTTCATGTGCATGATGTGGCTGCTGCTGCCGTATAAAAGCCCGACGATGGTCTGGGGCTTTGCCGGCAAGGGCCTGAGGACGACGATATCCCTCGAGGGCTTCTACGATAAGGTCCTCGCAAACTTCCTCCAGATCAATATCGGCAACCTCTCCATCCCGACTGGTACGCTGCTGTTCTTCGCGCTGCTTGCCTTCCTCATGTGGGCCTTCCTCCACACCAAGACGGGCACCGCCATGACGGCCGTCGGCTCCAACCCGACGTTTGCAAAGGCCGCCGGCGTGAATGTGGACAAGATGCGTATGCTCTCCGTCGTGATGAGCACTTGGCTTGCCGCGGTCGGCATCCTCGTTTATGAGCAGGGCTTCGGCTTCATCCAGATATACACCGCGCCCTTCTACATGGCTCTGCCCGCTGTTTCCGCCATCCTTATCGGCGGCGCGTCCGTCAATAAGGCGTCCATCGCCAACGTCGTCATCGGCACGTTCCTCTTCCAGGGTATAGTCACCATGACGCCGACAGTTATGAACTCCATGATCCACATGGATATGAGCGAAGTCATAAGGATAATTATCTCCAACGGTATGATCCTCTACGCTCTGACGAGAAAGACGGAGGGATCGAAATGATGAAAAATAAAGAGAAAAAATCCGACGGCGTCTCCTTCGGCAAGAAGCTTCTGCGCTTTGCCCAGAATAACTCCGTGCCGCTGATGTTCGTGCTCATCTGCATCGTCTGCATCCCCATTTCCGGCTTCTCTGTCAGCTATCTTCTCAATGAGATAGTCACCCGTATGGGCAGGAACATCTTCCTCATCCTCTGCCTGCTCTTCCCGATAATGGCCGGCATGGGCCTCAACTTCGGCATGACTCTCGGCGCAATGGCCGGTGAGATCGCGCTCATCCTCGTGGCGGACTGGCAGGTCTGGGGCATCCCCGGCGTCGTGCTGGCGATGATCCTCTCCATCCCGTTCTCCATCCTCCTCGGTATGCTCTGCGGCAAGCTGCTGAACATGTCCAAGGGCCGTGAAATGATAACCAGCTATATCATAAGCTTCTTCATCAACGGCGTGTATCAGCTCATCGTGCTTTACATGATGGGCCCGCTGATACCAATAAAGCACTTCTCTCTCAAGCTGCCGCGCGGCTACGGCATCAGAAATACCGTCAGCCTTCTCAATATGCGTCAGTGCCTGGATAATCTTCTGGCCGTCAACGTCGGCGGCGTGAAGATCCCCGTGCTCACCTTCATCATCATCGCACTCTTTTGCCTGTTCATCGTCTGGTTCAGAAAGACCAAGCTCGGTCAGGATATGCGCGCTGTCGGACAGGATATGGAGGTCGCGCGCGACGCCGGCATCAAGGTCGAGCGTACAAGGATAATCTCCATCGTCATGTCCACCGTGTTCTCCGGCTTCGGCATGATAATCTACCTCCAGAATATGGGCAACATCGCCACGTATTCCTCACACTCGCAGATAGGCATGTTCTGCATCGCGGCGCTGCTCGTCGGCGGCGCATCCGTTGACAGGGCGTCCATCGGCAACGTGTTCCTCGGCGTTATCCTCTTCCACACGATGTTCATCGTCGCCCCCTCCGCCGGCGCAAAGATAACCGGCGACTCGATGATCGGCGAGTACTTCCGTGTGTTCGTGTCGTATGCGGTCATCACCGTCGCGCTCATCATGTATGAGACGAAGAAGCGCAAGCAGAAGAGTATGCTTGGGCAGCAGCTCCAGCGTGAGCAGGAGGAACAGGGATGAAAGATAAAAAGAGATTTTTCATAAGGCTTGCCACCGTCCTCGTCCTCATCGGGATCGCCGTGCTGATGTACTTCCTCGGCCGCGGCCACACCGTGTATTTTGACAACAGAAAGCTTGAGTACGACGGCGTCACCTACGATACGCCATATAAGGTCGAGGTGTACGTCAATGGTGAGCGCGCCGCCAAGCTCTACGATAAGGAGCGCGGCTCATCCATCTGCATCGGCGCGAACTTCACGATGGAGCTCAAGGTCACGCAGGAAAAGGGCGGCACAGAGACGGAAGAAACCTACAGTATCAAGCTTCCCTATAATAAGGACGGCCTCATCGTCAATCTTCCCGGCCTCATGGCAGGGCTTCCGCAGGATGTGTATATGACCGAGTTCATATCCACTGAGGAGTTGACTCCCGCGGAGGAAGAAGTTGTCACAGATGAATTCGGCATGGACGCTTCCAGCGATTTCTGACCTTGGCGTACAACCGAAAAGCTTAAACCAAAACCGGATACGGCCGTCATCCCGACAGGCCGTATCCGGTTTTCACGCGGCGGAAACAATATCCCCTGAAAGCGCGTCTATAATGTTATTATAATATAGCCCCGCGCTGACGCCGCGGAAGGAGTGTGAATATGCGCCGTATAAGCTGCTTTAATTTGATATCCCTGTTCCTGCTTGCCGTGTGCCTGCTGCTGACAGGCTGCGCCGCACCGGGGCGCAGTGATAGCATGCCGGAGGACGCCGGGGCGGATGTCTGCCGCGCCGCGCTGCTGTATAAGGACGTTCTGGACGCAAATTGCATGGGCGACAGCGGGGAAATACTTGCTGTGCTTGAACAGAACGGCCTTGCGGCCATAGACGACGCGGGGGAGTGCAGCTTCGTCAACCCGGATGTTATCCGCAGCTTTTTTGCCGAAAAGGCCGCGGGCGGCACGCCGTCCGTGCGCTTTTACCGCGTCTGCTATGACGGCGGCCTGAGCTGCACCACTCTTTATTATGCGGATGGGTGGCGGTGCCGGAATACGCGCGCCGCGTGGCGTGATGGCACGCCGCAGGTGACCTTCACCGCCGATTATGCCCTCACGGCGCTGTTCCTCTCCGAAAAGGAAAGTCTCATATACACCTGTGCCATCCCCGATAATACCGCCGCCAGCAAGCACGACGGATATATCGAACCCACCACGATGATCTGCCTAACGCCGAAGGCTCCTGTTTGTGCCGAGGCGGAGGAAAAATTCCTCGCCGGTATCGGCTATAATTATAATGGCCTCTTCACGCGCACTTGGACGGCCGGCGGCCTTGACAGCGTCTGTCTGAATGACCTTTATCTCTCGCTGTGGAGGCTGGAGCACGGCGATTATATCTATTATTTCAACGACCCCTATCCCCAAATGGACGGCACGGCGTTTTCCCTCGTGCCGGGGGCGGAGTTTGAAGCGCTCATCATGAAGTATCTGGACGTGCCGCAGGAGTATATCCGGACGCATGCGCAGTATGATGCGGAAATGGCGGCCTATCCGGTGTATGTCCAGGGCCCGCATGACGGCGTGTCCGACAGTATGCCCACGCCAGAGGTGACGGCCGTTCAGCGCAACGCGGACGGCACGTACACTCTCACGGTGGACGCGGTGTATCCCGCCTATGCCACGGACCGCGCTTTCACCCACATCGTGACAGTCAGACCGGAATCGGACGGCACATTCCGCTACGTGTCCAATACGCTCCTGCCCTCGCCGGACAATATACTGCCGCCCTATACGAGCCGTATATGCCCAATGCCCGACGCGGCATAGCCGCTTTATCACAGAAAATAAAAAACCGTCGCAAGCATAAAGCTTGCGACGTGTTGGTGGACCCGAAGGGGATCGAACCCTCGAACCTCACGGATGCGAACCGTGCGCTCTCCCAGCTGAGCTACGGGCCCATGTCATCTTACCGCTGACAGCTTATACATTATAACATAAAATTTTTATTTGTAAAGCACAAATTTTCAAAATCGGCAAATACTTTGTGCGCCGGGCGCTGTGCACACCACGCGCATCTGCCGCCGCGCATGCGGGGGAAAGATTGGCTTACCAAATGATGTCAGAAAAATGACCGGGCCGCCCGGCGCGTTGACAAATATTTTTTGACCATGCTACAATGACACGGATTGCCTGAAAAGGATGCATTTGCCTGAAAGGGGCGGATTATATGCCACAAAAGATTGTGTTGGTTGTCGGAGCCTCCTCGGGTTTGGGCAGCGCGGCGGCGCAATGCCTGGCCGCGGACGGCCATATCGTATACGCCGCGGCGCGCTCCTTTGCCAATGGGGCGGAGCCGCCCACGGGCTGCCGCGCGCTGGCGCTGGACGTAAGCGCTGCGGACAGCGTGCATGCGGCGGTGGATACCGTGCTGCGCGAACAGGGGCGCGTCGACGCGCTGGTGTGCTGCGCGGCCAGCTTTACCATGTCGCCCATGGAGGAATTGCCCATCGATATCCTGGCCGATATGATGAACGTCAATTTTCTGGGCATGGCGCGCTGCGTACAGGCTGTAATGCCCGCCATGCGCGCGCAGAAAAGCGGCCATATCGTGCTGTTTTCATCGCTCAACGGCCTGTTTTCTATCCCGTTCCAGGGCGCGTACAGCGCCACCAAGCACGCGGTGGAGGCTTATGGCGAGGCGTTGGCGCAGGAAACGCTGGGCATGGGAATCCATGTGACGGTGGTGGAGCCGGGTGACTGCCGCGGCGGTTCGCAGAAGTATCGCCGTGTGTATCTGAATGAAAACTCGCCCTACGCCGCAGCATTCGAGCACGGAACGGCCAAAATCCACCATGACGAAACCAACGGCCTGCCGCCCGAGCGCGTGGGGCATGCGGTGGCCAAGGCGGTCGGGAAGAAAAACCCGCCCGCGCGACTGGTGGTGGCCTCGCTGGATCAGCGCAGCGCCATCTGGATGCACAGGTTCCTGCCCCGCAAGCTGTTTAATCGTATTATTGCCGCTTACTATCGCTGAAAATGACCGACCGATAAAAAAGGAGAAAGTATGCCGACGCCCCGCGATCAAAAATGCACCCTGCTGCGCAAAAACCTGTGTTTCGAGAACTTTTTTGAAACGCTGTGCGTAGACCGCGATCAGACCGCCGCCATCTGGCTGGAAAACGATCGTGAGCAAAGCTATAATTATGAAGAATTTCACGCCCGCGCCCTGCAGACCGCCGCGCGCATTGACGATGCGCGCCTGGGCCGCCGCGACGGCTGGGTGGGCCTGTGCCTGGAAACCTGCGTGGATTGGCCCATCCTGTTCTGGGGTCTGCTGGCGGCGGGCAGAAAGCCGCTGCTGCTGGACCCCACCATCAGCGATGCGGGACTGACCCACCTGCTTTCCCAGGCGGGGGCCGGGGCGGTGATCATCGGCAAGCGCCGCGCCGCGCTGCCTGAAATTGCCCAGCGCTTGCCGGGCGAATTGACCTCGGGCGCGTACAGCAAGGATTTCAAGCCCTGCTGGGCGGATCGCATCGCCCTGTGCACCTCGGGCACCACGGCCACCTCGCGCGTGTATGTATACGACGGCCGCGCCATCTGCCTGCAGGCCATCGCCTTTATCGAGCAGCAGCGCGGCCGCTGCATGACCAACGAAAAATACGGCCGCGAGCGCACGCTGTGCTTCCTGCCGCTCAACCATATCTTCGGCTTGATGACCAACATGATCCCCACCGCGCTGGAGGGTAATCCGCAGGTTTATCTGCATGACCGCGCGCCGGAAACCATCCTGAAGACCTGCCGTATCTGCAAGGTAGAACTGATCATGGCCGTGCCGCTGCTGATCAACGGCCTGTCCTCCGCCCTGCAAAAGAAGGTATCCAAGCTGTCCGCGCCCAAGCGCCGCGCCTTCCGCGCGCTGCAGAATACCTCCATCGCCATCCAGACCGCATGGCCCGAGGGCGGCATGTGGATTGCCAAGCATGTGCTGTTCAAATCCGTTAACGCGCAGCTGTTCGGCCCAACGCTGCGGCAGATCGCCCTGGGCGGCGCGAACGCCCCGCAGGAGCACCTGCGCAATATCGCGGCGCTGGGCTATTGCGTATCCTTTGGTTACGGCATGACCGAAACCGCCGTGACAGCCTATGACGGCGCGGTGGATATGAAGGCCCGCCTGTCCGGGTGCTCGGGCAAGCTGCTGCCCATCGCGCACGCGAAAATTGCGGAGACTGGCGAGCTGATCGTGGGCTGCGAGGCCATTCATATCGGTCAGCTGCGCGACGGCAAGCTGATTCCGCCCGACCTGGACGAGAACGGCATGTTCCATACCGGCGATATCGTGTGCTTTGACGAAAAGCAGCGCCTGCACATCGAGGGCCGCATCAAGGATGTGATCATCGGCGCGTCGGGCGAAAACATTTATCCAGATGAGATTGAAAACGCCTTTACCGGCATTCCGGGCGTTGATATGATGACCGTGCTGGGCACGGGCGATAAGGGCCGTGAGCAGGTGACGCTGGTGCTGACCCTGGGCGAGGGCATGCGCGACGCCGCCCTGCGCGCGCAGATCAAGGCCGAGGTAGAGCAGCGCAACCGCACCCTGCCCGCGCCCAAGCAGGCACGTCTGGTGCTGTGCACGGCCGAAAAGCTGCCGCTTTCTGGCAGCATGAAGGTAAAGCGTGTGGAGCTGCGCCAGCGCATCGAAAAGGGCAAATTCCCCTGCGAAGCGCTCACGGGCAGCGCACCTGCGCCCAAGCAGACCGCTGCGGCTCCCGCTCCCAAGGCGCAGGATACGTTGGCCGACCTGCCGGGACAGGATGATATTGAAAAGCAGGTGGCGGCCTTCTTTGCCGACGCGCTGTCCATCAGCCAGCCGGTAGCGCCCACCGCGCACTTCGTCAACGATCTGGGCGGGGACAGCCTGCAAATGCTGTCCGTGATGCTCAAAATTGAGGAAGCCTATGGCGTGCTGCTGACCGAGGATGAGATTGCCGGCTGCACCTGCGCCCGCGATGTGGCTCGCGTGATCCGCGCGCGGCTGCACGGCGATCTGCCTGCCCAGACCCCCGCTCCCGAGGCGGGCAAGGTCAAGCGTATTACCCGCATCGAGGATACCCCGGAGTACGCCGCCTTGCAGGAGCGCTTCCGCGCCATTCACGGCGAGAATCCCTACTTTGTGTGCCATGAGTCCCCGCTGATGGATACCTCCGTGATGGACGGCCACGAGGTGCTCAACTTTGGCTCCTATAACTACGCGGGCATGTCCGGCCGTCCCGAGACCGTCAACGCGGCCATCGAGGCCACCAGGAAGTACGGCACGTCGGCCAGCGGCAGCCGTCTGCTGGGCGGCGAAAAGAAGCTGCACGAGCAGCTGGAAGCCGCCATTGCGGAGTGGAAGCACACCGAGGACGCGCTGGTGCTGGTATCCGGCCATGCGACCAACGTAACCTTTGTGGGCAATTTCTGCGGCAAGGGCGATCTGATCGTATACGACGCGCTGGCGCATAACTCCATCCACGAGGGATGCCGCATGAGCGACGCGGTGTCCAAGGCCTTCCCGCACAACGACGTGGCCGCGCTGGAAAGCATCCTGCGCGCGCAGCGCGATAAGTTTGCCAAGGTGCTGATTGTGTGCGAGGGCGCGTACAGCATGGACGGCGACGTGGCTCCTGTGCCCGAATATGTGCGGCTGAAAAAGCAGTATGGCTGCTTCCTGATGGTGGACGAGGCGCACTCTGCGGGCGTGCTGGGCGCTACCGGAGCAGGCGTGGACGAGTTCTTTGGCCTGGCGGGCGACGATATCGATATCAAGATGGGCACGCTGAGCAAGGGTCTGGGCACCTGCGGCGGCTATCTGGCGGGCAAAAAGGCGCTGATTGAATATCTGCGCTACACGCTGCCGGGCTTTGTATTCTCGGTGGGCATGGCGCCGCCGCTGGCCGGCGCGGCGCTGGAAGCCGTGCGCCTGCTGCGCAGCGATCCTACCATCATGCAGCGCTTGCAGCGCAATATCAAGCTGTTTGTGTCCGAGGCGCATAAGCGCGGGCTGGATACCTGCCTGGCGGGAGATTCGGCCATCATTCCCATCCTGATCGGCAATGATTCGGATGCGTTTGAGCTGTCTGTGGCGCTGGGGCACAAGGGCGTGTTCGTTCCCCCGGCGGTGTACCCGGCTGTGCCGCGCAACAGCGCGCGTCTGCGCTTCTGCGTGATCAGCGAGCACAAGCCCGAGCAGATCATCCGTGCGCTGGATACCCTGATGGAAACGGCGGACGAGATGGGCATCAACATCCGCAAACGCGAGGAAAAATAAGCAATTCGCGCCGGTGTGCAGGAGTTTTTTCTGCCCGGCGCGAATTTTTTATTTTTAGAACGTAAGGAGCGTGGACGCGGATGAAACAGGATCAGTGGCTGGATTGGGCGATTGAGCTGCAAAGCCTGGCGCAGGCTGGGCTGACCTATGGGCGCGACGTATACGATCTGGAGCGCTATCAGCGGCTGCGGGATATCGCGGCGGACATGCTGGCCAGCCAGACCGACCTGCCGCTGGAGCAGGTGAAAACGCTGTTCTGCAATGAGACGGGCTATCAGACCCCCAAGGTGGATACCCGCGCGGCGGTGTTTCGGGAGTGGCGAATCCTGCTGGTGCGCGAGAACGACGGCGCGTGGAGTTTGCCCGGCGGCTGGTGCGAGGTGAACCTGTCGATTGGCGAGAATGCTGAAAAGGAGACGCTGGAGGAGGCGGGGCTGCGCGTGCGCGCCCGGCGGCTGATCGCCGTGCAGGATCGCAACCGCCATAACACGCCTCGCTATGCCTATGGGATCGTCAAGGCGTTTGTGCTGTGCGAGCTGCTGGACGGGGACTTTGTGCAAAACAGCGAGACGACGGAGAGCGGCTTTTTTGCGCTGGACGCGCTGCCTGCTCCTCTGGCGCAGGAAAAAAACAGCAGCGAGCAGATTGCACTGTGCTTTCAGGCTGCGGCGGCGGAACGGTGGGAAACGGTCTTTGATTGAGCCGTCTGTTTTTTCGTTGTATTCTGCACGCAAAACGGTTGACAGCGCGGACGCGCTATTTTATAATCTGGCTATCAAGATGAAAGGGAGGCGGCCGTCATGACGCAGCAGATGCAGCGCAATTTCCGGTTGGCTTCCTGCAACGCGCTTTCGGCACGCTATGTTGGCGTGTCTTCTTTGTATTACGGCTATTATTACTATTATTATGCCCAAATAGCCTGTCTGAAAAGAAGCGCGTGAGAATACCGGCTCGGCCGGAAACAACGATTCAAGCGGCGGCTCCCTTTCAGACAGGGGGCCGCTTTTTGATAATCAACTTTTACAGGAGGAACCTACGATGAAAAAGGTATGCGCGATTGTGATGGCTTTGTGTCTGCTGCTGGCGGGGCTGTGCCCGGCTCTGGCGGAGGATAAGACCTATAGAATCGGTATCTGTCAGCTGGCTCCGCACCCTGCGCTGGATGCAGCCACCCAGGGCTTCCGCGATTTCCTGACCGAAAAGTTGGGCGACAGGGTAGTCTTTGACGAGCAGAACGCGGCTGGCGAAGCGGCCACCTGCATGCAGATCATGAACTCCTTTATCTCCGAGGATGTTGACCTGATCATGGCCAACGCTACCGCTTCGCTGCAGGCGGCGCAGAGCGCTACGGGCGATATCCCGATTCTGGGCACGGCGGTGACGGATTATGGCGTGGCGCTGGATCTGACCTGCATGGACGGCAAGACGGGGGTAAATATCTCCGGCACGTCCGACCTGGCACCGCTGGATCAGCAGGCGGCGATGATCAAGGAGCTGTTCCCTGAAGCCAAGGAAGTCGGCCTGCTGTACTGCTCCAGCGAAGCCAACTCGGCCTACCAGATTGAAGTGATGACGCAGGAGCTGACCAAACTGGGCTTCCGTTGCACGGAGTTTGCCTTCAGCGATTCCAGCGACGTGACCTCCATGACCAGCACGGCCTGCCAGAACAGCGACGTGATTTATGTGCCTACTGACAACGTGGTGGCGACCTGCGCCGAAGCCATTCGCAATGTGGCAGAGGTGGATCGCGTGCCGATCATCGCGGGCGAGGAGGGCGCGTGCGCGGGCTGCGGCGTGGCAACGCTGTCCATCAGCTACTACGAGCTGGGTCGCATCACGGGCGAAATGGCCTTTGAGGTGCTGTGCGAGGGTGCGGATATCAACCAGATGGCCATCCGCTATGCGCCGACCACGGCCAAGAAATACAATGCCGAGCTGTGCGCGGCGCTGGGCCTGACCATGCCGGCGGATTACGAGGCCATCGCGCAGTAAGCGCGCATACATGCTTTGCATGATTATGCGCCCAATCCGGCGCTGAAGCCGATTTCCCTGTTTTTCCATTGTATTCTATGCATAAACCGGTTGACAGCCGCGCCTGGCTGGATTATAATTTGCCCATCAATCAAGCAAGTAGGACGCCACAATGACTACGATCAACACCCGCAACGCGATGGCGTCCTTCCGCATGGTTGATGCTGTGCGCTTGTTTAGCGTGCTGTTTTTTTACCGCGGCTTTTATTACTATTACCGCGCTCAAAATGCACGTCTGAATCGAAGCGTCTGAGATTGTTCCGGCATGGCCGGGATCAGTTCAATCAGCGGCTCCCTTTCAGACGGGGGCCGCTTTTTGATAAGTATTTAAAGGAGGAAACCACAATGAAAAAGGTATGCGCGATTTTGATGGCTGTCTGTCTGCTGCTGGCGGGTCTGTGCCCGGCTCTGGCGGAGGAAAAAACCTATACCATTGGCATTTGCCAGCTGGCTCCCCATCCGGCGCTGGACGCGGCCACCAAGGGCTTCCGCGATTTCCTGACCGAAAAGCTGGGCGATCAGGTGACCTTTATTGAAAACAACGCGGCTGGCGAGGCGGCCAACTGCACGCTGATTATGAATAACTTCCTGGCCGAAAACGTCGATCTGATCATGGCCAACGCCACCGGCGCGCTGCAGGCGGCGCAGAGCGCTACGGGCGACATCCCGGTGCTGGGCACGGCGGTGACGGATTACGGCGTGGCGCTGGATCTGACCTGTGTGGACGGCAAGACGGGCACCAACATCTCCGGTACCTCCGATCTGGCCCCGCTGGATCAGCAGGCGGCGATGATCAAGGAGCTGTTCCCCGAAGCCAAGGAAATCGGCCTGCTCTACTGCTCTGGCGAAGCCAACTCGGCCTACCAGATTGAAGTGATGACGCAGGAGCTGACCAAGCTGGGCTTCCACTGCACGGAGTTCGCCTTCAGCGATTCCAGCGACGTGGCGTCCATGACCAGCACGGCCTGCCAGACCAGCGACGTCATCTACGTGCCCACCGATAACACTGCTGCCAGCTGCACCGAAGCCATCCGCAACGTGGTGGAAGTGGAAAAGGTACCCGTGGTTGCGGGCGAGGAAGGCATCTGCTCCGGCTGCGGCGTGACCACGCTGTCCATCAGCTACTACGAGCTGGGCCGCATCACGGGCGAAATGGCCTTTGAAGTGCTGACCCAGGGCGCGGATATCAGCCAGATGGCCATCCGCTACGCGCCGACAACCACCAAGGAATTCAACGCCGAAATGTGCGAGATCCTGGGTGTGAACGTGCCTGCCGACTACGTGGCGATTGCCAAGTAAAAACCAAAAGAATATTTTAAAGTACGGGAAGGAAGGACTTGTGCCCTTCCTTCCCCACCGTGCTGTGTGGAGGAAACATGAATCTATCATCGCTGCTGAGCGCCATGCCAGGCGCAATTGCTCAGGGACTGATCTGGGGTATCATGGCCATAGGCGTATACATCACCTACAAGGTGCTGGACGTGGCTGATTTGACAGTGGACGGCACCATGGCCACGGGCGGCGTGGTATGCGTGGCGCTGATGGTAAACGGCGTGCCGCTGTGGGTGGCTCTCCTGTGCGCGGTGCTTGCGGGCATGCTGGCCGGGCTTTTGACAGGCGTTTTTCATACCTTTATGGGTATTCCCGCCATCCTTTCCGGCATCCTGACGCAGTTCTCTCTTTATTCCATTAACCTGTGGATCATGGGCTTTAAGTCCAACATGGCCATCAACGTGACCCGCTATCATCTGCTGGTCAGCGGCCGCAATGTGAAAAAGCTGGCTTTCTCCAACCCCATCTTTGTGGTGGCGGTGGCGATTGTGCTGCTGATTCTGGTGCTGTACTGGTTCTTTGGTACCGAGCGGGGCTGCGCCCTGCGCGCTACCGGCGCGAACCCTGCCATGGCACGCGCCATGGGCATCAACACCGCCCGCAGCAAGATCCTGGGTCTGATGATCAGCAACGGCATCGTGGCGCTGTCCTCGGCGCTGTTCACCCAGTATCAGGGCGCAGCGGATGTGAACATGGGCCGCGGCGCGATCGTCATCGGCCTGGCCGCCGTGATTATCAGCGAGGTGGCCTTCAGCGCGATTTTCCATAATTTCGGCTTTAAGCTGCTGGGCGTGGCGCTGGGCGCGATTGGAATGATCACGAAAAAATGTATAATTACGGCTTTTCCGTCGTAAAAAAT
>URPU01000005.1 GCA_900549865.1 uncultured Eubacteriales bacterium | reverse complement strand
TTGCTGTCTCCTTTCAGAATGGTGTGTCGTGACTTCATTCTACCAGAGCCTGCAAGCTATGTCTTCTTTTATGCGGTTTTCTTTTTGCGCAACTTATTGTACATTATCCCACGTCGTCGCAAGCTTCATATCGCTTGCGACGACTTTTTATGCGCAGCATCAAAAGTCATCTCGCGCTCATTCCGCTGCGATTCCTTCCCAAATCAAACCCGCTTCGCTGGGCTTTGATTCGGCTTTTTGCCCGAGCGCCCTTGCCCTAAATGACGATCTTCACATTGCTTCTCCTTTCCAACTTGAACCCGCCTCGCTGGGCTTCAAGTTGGTTTTTGTTGTGCCGTCGGAATTAGCTGATATTTATATCTGCCCGAAGTTGGGCTTTAATTTGGGTTTTTAGAATATTCATATCACGGAGGGATTTGAAAGGCGGCTCTTGGCAACATGCCAGTGGCATGCTGCACTGTAAACCCTGCTATTGACTGGCCCTCCTAGCTGCATGGTTTTGAGGCAATCGCCGGTATGAATGAAGCCAAGTCGTATACATCCTTGCCTGTTTCATTGAAATGTTGCCGGGTTTATCTGCAAACATTTCAACGGCCCTGCTGATCATGTCCCATCCCCCCAGCCGCCGCGAGGATGGCTTATCAAATTTCTGTTGACTTGTGCAAAGGCAGCAGGAGGGCAAGGGAGGGAAAGCTGCACCCACCGGCAAGTTCTTTTCGCTATCCGGCATAGTCGGGAGCTCGTTCTCTTAAGAACAAACACCGACCCGGGCGGTCTGTTTGCAGACCGCCCGGGTATACTAACATTATAATTATATTTCCCGCTTTAGATTATCGTGATCTCCATGCAGCTTCCGTAGCCAAAGACCCTCTCCATCTCGGACTTGTACAGCCGGAAGTAGCCCGTCGGCATCAGCGCCTGTACGCACCCGGCGAAGCCGCCGCCGTGCACGCGCCACGCGCCGCGCCCCTCGAGGATCGTCTTGCTCAGCTCCAGCCCCTGCTCAAGCTTCGTGTCGCCCGTGGCGCTGGTGACGATATTGTTCAAAAGCTGCTCCGACGAGCGGCCGGATTCGTTCATCAGACGCATGTACGTCTCCCCGTCGCCGGCCTTCAGCGCGTCGCGCATCTTCGGCACGCGCTCATTCTCGCCAAAGAAGTGCATCGCCCGGCGCACGGGGCGGTTTGCCGGATCCCAGCCCTTGCTGTAGAACTCCTTCGGATCCACGTCCGCCAGCACGCCCTTGTCGAAGAGATTTGCGATATACACCATGTCGGCCGGGATGCGCGCATACGAGGTGTCAAGCCCCGTGTGACTGCCGCCGGTATTCGTCAGGCACATCGTAAGCCCCATGGGCGCAAAGCTTGCGCGGATCTGCTCGATCTCGCCGGTCTTGGGGTCGGCGTACACGGTATGGCCCATGGCGCTGGCAAGATGACTCATGATGCCGCAGGGCTTGCCGAAATACTTATTCTCCGCCTGCTGCCCGGCGCGCGCGATGACCACGGCGTCCACCTTGCCGTCATTGAAAAGCTCGCTGAGCATACGCCCGGCCAGAACGGAGAACGCCGCCGACGAGCTGAACCCGGAGCCCGCGGGAAGCGTGCTCTTCACACGCGCGTCAAAGCCGCCCACGTCCAGCCCCAGCTCCTTGAATGCGGCGACAACGCCGCGGATGAGCGATTTGGGCGTGCCGAATTCACGTGTGCGCAGAGCGAGATGACTGATATTGACCTCAAAGGGCTTGAAGCCCTCCGACTGCACGCGGATGAGGTTCGTGCCGTTCGGCTCACAGTGCGCATAGTGCCCGAACTGAACGGCCGAGGCGAGCATCCTGCCGTTCTGGTGGTCTGTATGGTTGCCGGCCAGCTCAGTCCTGCCGGGAACAAAGATCTGTTTATTCATATGCACTGTCCTCTGAATAATATTGTGCCGTTGATTGGCAAAAATGCGCATTCGACCGCAAATCCGCAACTCTGTGGGGCGCAAAGGAATTTGCACAGCCAATCTTCTACATCTATCAGAATAAACCAAAACGGCGGCAAAGTCAACCTTGAGCGGCGGAAAAACAATGTTTTAACACATTGAACAAATTCCTTGCGTTTGAATCGTGCAGAAGATATAATAATGTAAAGGTCTTTATACGGCGCGCGGGCAAAAAAGCGGGCCGCATGAGGAACGCGGCAGAAAAATACACGCCCGGCGGAGGCTTCGCGGGCGGGAATAACAGGAGACGGACGCGATGAAAAGTGCGAACGGGATAAATCTCACAATGCTCTGCGATTTTTACGAGCTGACCATGGGCAACGGATATTTCGTGAGCGGGCGGCAGGACGAGATCACGTATTTTGACATGTTTTACCGCTCCGTGCCGGATGCGGGCGGCTTCGCCGTCGCCGCGGGGCTTGAGCAGATAATCGACTACGTGCAGAAGCTGCACTTTGACGAGGAGGATATCGCCTACCTTCGCTCCCGCGGGATATTCGACGAGGGCTTCCTTTCGTATCTGCGCGAGTTCAGGTTCACGGGCGACATATGGGCCGTGCCGGAGGGAACGCCCATCTTCCCGAAGGAGCCTGTGCTGACGGTGCGCGCACCGGCCATACAGGCGCAGCTTCTCGAAACATATATGCTGCTGGAGTTCAACCATCAGAGTCTTATCGCCACAAAGGCGAACCGCATCTGCCGCGCGGCGGACGGGCGCGCGGTGCTTGAGTTCGGCTCACGCCGGGCGCAGGGCATTGCCGGCGCGGTGACGGGGGCGCGCGCGGCGTTCATAGGCGGCTGCGCGGGCACGGCCTGCACGGTGTCCGACCAGCTTTACGGCGTGCCGGCGGCGGGCACAATGGCGCACTCGTGGGTGCAGATGTTCCCCAGCGAGTATGAGGCCTTCGTCAGCTACTGCAAGGCCTACCCCAACAATGCCATTCTACTTGTCGATACGTACAACACGCTCAAGTCCGGCGTGCCGAACGCTATACGCGCGTTCAATGAGGTGCTCAAGCCCATGGGCATCACGAAGTGCGGCATCCGCCTCGACTCGGGCGACATGGCATATCTGACGCAGCGCGCGCGGAAGATGCTGGACGACGCGGGCTGGACGGACTGCGCGATATCCGTGTCCAACTCGCTCGACGAGCGGCTCATCTCCGAGCTTCTGCGCCAGGGCGCGCGTATCGACTCCTTCGGCGTTGGCGAAAGGCTCATCACATCCTCCAGCAGTCCGGTGTTCGGCGGCGTTTACAAGCTGTGCGCCGTGGAGGACGAAAACGGCGAGGTCGTGCCGAAGATAAAGGTCAGCGAGAATGTCGGCAAGATCACGAACCCCGGCTTCAAGAAGGTGTACCGCCTGTACAACAGGCACACGGGCATGGCGGAGGCGGATTATATCTGCCTGCGCGATGAGACGGTGGACGATTCGCGCCCGCTGGAGCTCTGCGATCCGGACGCGCGCTGGAAGCGCAAGACGCTGACGGATTACCGCGCGGAGGAGCTGCTCAAGCCGGTGTTCCTCGGCGGAAAGCTCGTGTACGAGCAGCCCACGCTCAAGCAGATAAAGACGGCCTGCGCATACGGCGTCAGCACGCTGTGGCCGGAGGTGAAGCGCTTCGACAACCCGCACAGGTACTATGTCGATCTTTCCCCGAAGCTCATGGCGCTGAAGGATCGGATGCTGGCGGAGTTTTCGCAGCACCTGTGAAAAGGAAAAAAGTCTTTTTGACAAGAGCGGCATAATGCGGTATTATATAGCGGCATCAGAAAAATAACGAGGTACGCGTATGTTAGACAGTGAAATCTACGGCATAATCGTCGCTTTGGGAATACTTCTGGCCATGTTTCTGGTGGGAGTGTTCTGCGTAACGGTAAATGCGGACAATATACGGCTTCAGCGCAAGTATAAGGGCGACGAATCCATGAAGGAGTTCGTCGGCAAGGAGACGCTGAAGGGCTTCGGCCTTATAATTCTTGAGCTGGCGCTGGCCGCGGCGCTGCTGCTGGTGAAGTCCAAGTTTATCGGCTGACGAACGAAATTTGTCCGGGCGCGAAAGCGCCCGGATTTTTTTGATACTTTGTAATACTATGTATGCGTGGTATGTGTACGGCCCGAATCTCCGCACAACAGGCTTAGTTCGCGGCGTGGAAATAGAATATCTTCATGTCCTCAGAATCTGCGTCCTTTTTGAAGCAGTGCTCAACATGGGGCGGGATCATTATTGCCATCTCGGGGCCGACCCTGAATTCCTCACCGTCAACATAAAATGTACCGGTGCCACTTAGGACAAAAAAGCCTTCTTGATCGTCGTGCACACCGAATGGGCCGTACTCCATCTCGTTGCAGTACATCACGCCGGAAAGCGCGCCGCCAGTGCCGAACAAAAGGTCAATGTCGGGACGTGAAAGGCTTCTGTCAAGCTCTTCATCTCTGAACTGTCTGCAATAATTCATATTTATCTCCTTATATCTCGTTTTGCGGGAGTGCCCGCGGCTGACGCTTATTCTAGCCGAGAAGCAGGTGCTTGTCAACAGAAAATTTACACGAGTTTATATGTGCAACATCAACACAATTTTGACATTGGCTTATTGACAGAATGGGGAATATTCTATATGATATTTATATCATGATACTGTTAGACACAGAGAAAGAGAAACAATGGTAACAAGAAATGATGTTGCAAAGCTGGCGGGCGTGTCGCCGGCGGTCGTGTCATATGTGCTGAACAACTCAAATTACGTCAGCGAAGAAAAACGTCAGGCCGTGCTGAAGGCTGTGGCGCAGCTGGGGTATTTTCCAAATTCGGCGGCGAGGAGTCTCAAAGAGGGCAAATCAAAGCAATTTCTTATAATAACAGACGATATCAGAAGTGAACTTTTCGCAGAGGTCACGTTTTATATGGAACGCGAGGCGTCGGAAGCGGGCTACTCGATAGCCGTATCTTCATGCACGCAGAAAAATTTTGACGAATATCTGGATTCGCTGATGGGAAGACAGTATGCCGGTATATTCCTGTTTTCAGGAATGTTCCCACTGGTGGGCGCGCCGGTAGACAAAATAAACCGGCTTGCTGAGGCTGGCGTGCCGGTGGTGCTGTTTAAGTTCATACAGAGTCCCGCGAAGCTGCATCCAAGTATCACGCTGCTGCAATCGAACATCAGCGAGGCGGTGTGCAAAGCGGTCGATTATCTGCACGACGTGAAGGGGCATATGATAGTCGGATACATCGGCGACGGGAATCCGTGCGCAACGGGCGAATCACTGCCATTCGGCGACGGTCTGAGAGTGAAGGGGTATCTTGAATCGGAAAGAAAGCATGGGAGAGAACCAGATAAACGATACGTGTTTTTCCTTGACGAGTTTTCAAACAATCACCAAACTTTCATGAATGTGGAGGGGATTGTTGAGCAATTCTTTGCTCTGCCGGAGAGTGAGCGGCCAACGGCGTATTTTGTGAATTCAGATACGATCGCGGCAAAGTTGATGGCGCGCTTACGCAGTCTTGAAATATACGTGCCGCGGGATGTGGAGATAGTCAGCTTTGGCGATACGCTCTCCGCGTCGATAACAAATCCGCAGCTCACGACGGTCGGACTGCCGTGCCAGGCAATAGGTGAACAGGCGGTATACACACTGCTGCAGAAGGTCAAGGGCGAACCGGCGGCAAATGAGTATTTTGCGGCGAGCTTTATAAAGCGTGACAGCGCATGACGAAAACTGGTTTATAAAGTATTTACATGGGGTGGAATGCAACAAATATTCCACTCCAATTTTGTGACTTATTACAAGTATTTACTCGCGTAAATATTTTTCTTGACATCCCCAGAACGCATGTATTATTATAAATTTACAATACGTACCCTGTGGGGCGCGTAACAGAGAAACAAAAAAGATGGAGGAAAGAAAAATGAAAAAGTTAACGGCACTTTTGCTTGCAGCCATCCTTACGGCGTCATTGCTGTGCGGCTGCGGCAGCACCACTGCGGCGGGAACGGAAGCGGACACCCGGGCGGCAGGCGCGGCAGAACCGAATACTTCCGCAGACGTGAAGGTAATCCGCCTAGCCGCGAGCGACCCGGCGAGTTACCCTCTCTGCCAGGCTGATTCTTATTTTGCGGAAAAGCTTGGGGAACTGAGCGGCGGCAAACTTAAAGTCGAGACGTTCTTTGACGGAGTACTCGGCGAAGAAGCGGACACTGTGGAGGGACTCGGTCTTGGAATGCTGGAAATGGCACGTGTAAGCGCGGGCAATATGTCTACTTTCATACCGGAACTTGAGCTGTACAACCTTCCTTATCTGTTCACCTCCGAGGAACAGTTCCTTGCGGCAATAACCGGAGATGTGAAGAATATATACGCTGGACTCTTTGAAAACGCCGGGTACAAGCTGATAACCTTCTATGATGAAGGTACGCGTTACATCTTCAACAAGACGGAATGCGTCACCGAACCGGCGCAGCTGAAGGGGCTTAAAATACGCACGATGGGCGCGCAGAGCATTCAGGACGGCTTTGCCGCAATGGGCGCGTCTCCCACGCCAATGAGCTCCGGCGAGGTCTATACTTCCCTTTCTCAGGGTGTCATAGACGCGTGCGAGAATAATTACAGCACAATTTATTCCAACAAGCTGTACGAGGCGGCAAAGTATTTCAGCAACACCGAACATATGCGCGTACCCAGCGTGCTGCTGTGCAGCCTTGATTACTGGAACGGCTTTACCGCCGAGGAGCAGGAAATGATTGATGAAGCGGCAGCGGCTGCCTTTGACTATGCGCGCGAAGTGTTCAATGCCGGGGAGCAGGAAGCTTTTGACGCGATGATGGCGGAGGGCTGCGTATATGCAGAGCTCAGCGATGAGCAGCGTGCGGCTTTTTCCGCACTGTGCGCCCCTGTACATGAAAAGTATGCGTCGAACGATATATCCAGACAGATACTCGAACAGATACGTGCCCTTGCCTGAGCACGGGGCAAAAAGCATCGTCTGCACTAGTTGATGTGTGGAGATAAAATGACCGGGCGCCGCCGCGGCGCCCGGTCTCTAAAAAACGCCGGAGTTTACAAAAATGAAGAGACATGCATCCTGAAAATAAGGGGGGATTTTTGAATGGCAATAAAAAGATTTGTAGACAATGTGCTGAAGGTAATCACAGTCGCGCTTGTGGCGGCAATATGTCTTGTCGTGATCTGGCAGATACTGACTCGCTTTATACTAAATAATCCGTCTTCCTGGTCTGAGGAGATATCGAGATACCTCCTGATATGGATCACCTTCCTTGGAGGCTCAATGGGTCTGACGACGGGGGCGCACATGGGACTTGTAGTCGTAACAGAAAAAATCGAAAGCGAAAAAATACAGCTCGTGCTGCACATCTTTGCATACGCTGTGTGTGCGCTCATCGGCTATATATTCGTACGCTACGGCTACATATACACGCTCAGCGGGATGAAGCGCACGATGATGTGCTGCAAGATCCCGATAGGCTATGTATATATGATAATGCCGTTCAGCGGACTGGTCATTGTGATAAACAGCATTGAGATGATAGTAAAAGGCATCCGCACGCTCGCGCGCGGAGAGAGGAGGAACGGTTAATGGTCGCGGTAGTTCTTTTCGGCGTAATGTTCTTGCTGATGTTCCTTGGCGTTCCTATCGTTTTCTCCATCGGCGCGGCAGGCACCGCGGCGCTTGTATTCTGCGATGTTAGTGTGCCGCTCACACTTATTGTGCAGCGCTTTTTCACAGGAGTGGATTCGTTCACACTTTGCTGCATACCGTTTTTTATCCTCTGCGGCCAGTTTATGGCCTGCGGTGACCTCTCAAAACGGCTGCTGCGTCTGGCGGAGGCCTTTGTGGGGCATATCAGGGGCGGGCTTGCGCTGATAAATGTTGTTTTCAGTATGTTCTTCGGCGGAATATCCGGTTCATCCTCGGCAGATGTCGCGGCGGAAGGCCCGATACTTATGCCCCTTATGAAACAGGCGGGATACGACGAGGGATATACCGTCGCGCTGACGGCGACGACGGCAACTATCGGCGTTATAATCCCACCGAGCAACATGATGATAATATATGCCTCCGTCGCGGGCGCTGTGTCCATAGCGGATATGTTTCTCGGCGGCATAATTCCGGGATTGCTGATGGGCGTTGGCTTTGGTATTGCGGCGTATATTATTGCCGTTAAACGCAACTATCCAAAAGGTGAAAAAATGACCGGAGCAGCAAAAAGGGAAGCCATACGACAGGGGCTGCCGCCGCTTGTCACTTTTATCATAATCATCGGCGGCATTCTGCTGGGCGTGTTCACGCCGACCGAATCGGCAATAATCGCGGCGGTCTATAATTTTGTGCTGTCAATGTTCATATATAAGTCAGTCAAATGGTCGGATTTGCCGAAAATGTTTCTCGAAACAGCGTATATGACCGGCGCGGTGCTGATGCTCATTGGTGTATCGTCCATATTTTCATGGCTGCTGGCGTATACAAAGATACCCGATCTTATCGTCAACGCGATTTTTTCTCTGACAAGCGCGAAGTATGCGGTGCTGCTTCTTATGCTGCTGGTGTTTCTGCTTATCGGCATGGTCATGGACGACGCCCCCGCATGCATCATATTTGTGCCGATGTTTGCCCCGGTGGCCTATGGGTTCGGTATGGATCCGGTCCAGTTTGGCGTATTCTGTGTGATGTGTCTTGCGATAGGACAGTATACGCCACCTGTCGGCGCGGTACTGTTTTTGAGCTGTAAAATAGGTCAGTGTCCTATAGAGAAGGCGGCAAGGGCGCTCATTCCGTTCGCGGCGTCCGCAGTGATATGCTGTATCCTGGTAATGCTTATCCCGCCGCTGACGACGTTCCTGCCAGAGCTTGTAAAAACGATAAGCGGATGACAGGCGGCAAGGAGGATAATATAAAAACTAAGATGAAAAAGACATATGAAATACCTTTTGCAGACGAAAAGCTAATTGTTGAGCTGCCGGAGGAGCAGGTCGTCTATGTGGCGCACCCGATGATCCCGGAGGTGCCGGGGGATGTTGACGCCATGATAGAGAGCGCGCTGGATTCGCCATACGGCAGCGACAGGCTTGAAAATATGGTAAAGCCGGGGGATAAGGTGCTGGTGCTGCTGGACGACATTACGCGCCCCACGCCAAAGAAGATCATACTTCCGCATGTTCTGAGACGGCTTGCGCTGGCCGGAGTTGACGAAAAAAACGTCAAGCTCTGCCTTGCCCCAGGAACACACCGCCCCATGACAGAAGAGGAATTGCCGGTTTACATTGGCCGTGATATAATAAACCGATATGAGATCGTTAATATAAGCTATAAAGATCTGGACAGGCTCACATACATCGGCGACTCGCCGAGCGGCGTGCCCATAGATGTGTATAAAGAGGCGATCGAAGCAGACTTCATAATAGGCGTGGGCAACATTGTGCCGCATGTGTCTGCCGGCTGGGGCGGCGGGGCGAAAATAGTGCAGCCCGGCATTTGCGGTGAAAGAACGACGCGGGCTACGCATATCGTTGCGGCACTGGAACAGAACGTGATGGAGACCTGTGGCAATGCCGACAACAAATGCCGCCGGGAGATGGAGCTTATCGCCCGGCAGGTCGGGCTGAAATTTATCGTCAACACGGTCATGGATGAGAATAAGAATGTCCTCGGTGTGTTCTGTGGAGATTTTATTGATGCACACAGAGCAGGTGTGCAAATGGCGAAAAAGGTGCTCAGCCCGGAGATCCCGTGCAAAGCGGATATAGTGATCGCCTCGGCCAATCCATGCGAAATAGATTTTTGGCAGGGTGATAAGCCATTTGTGTTTGCGCAGTATGGCTTGAAGGACAATGGCACGCTAATCTTCGTGATAGAGGGGCGCGAAGGGCTGTGCGGAAATGCTTCTCACCACGAGGCGACGCTGCGTAAGTACTGTACGCTTTCTGAGGAGCGCATTCGACAGGATGTTAAGGATGGCAAAATAGACGACGTCATAGCTGTAGATAACCCCATACATTTAGATCAGGTCCGTCGCCGCGGAGTAAACACACTGGTAGTAACGCGCGGCTTCAGTGAGAGAGACTGCAAAGATCTCGGCTTTGAGATGACAGGCGGGCTTAACGATGCAGTTGCAAGAGCATTTGCCCGTCAGGGCGACGGTGCGACGGTGGGCATTATCCCATACTGCGGAGAAACAATGGTACGCGTGAAAACTACATAATAAACCGTAAGAGGAGAATCGCTATGCTGATGAAAAGCTTTGATATGGGCACGGCCCATGTAGAGGTCTACGACACCCGCGCCGCAATGGGAGCGAAGGCGGGCCGCGACGCGGCGGAGACGCTGCGCCGCCTGCTCGGAGCAAAGGACGAGCTAAACGTGATGTTTGCCGCCGCGCCGTCGCAGAACGAGGTGCTTGCGCAGCTTCTGGAGGAAAAGGATATCGACTGGGGGCGCGTGAACGCCTTTCATATGGATGAGTATATCGGTATTGCGCCCGATCACCCCGCCGGCTTTGCGCGCTTTCTGGAGCGCGCGATATTCGGAAGGCTTCCGTTCAAATCGGTGAATTACATCGACTGTACGGCGGCAGACCCGGAGCTTGAAGCCGCACGCTATGCCGCGCTGCTGGCACAGCACCCGCTGGACGTGTGCATCCTCGGCGTCGGGGAGAACGGACATATCGCGTTCAATGACCCCGGCGTTGCCGATTTCGACGATGCCGTGCTGGCAAAGGTGATAGATCTGGACGAGCGCAGCCGTGCGCAGCAGGTGAACGACGGCTGCTTTACAAGACTTGAAGAGGTGCCGAAGAAGGCCATCACCGTTACTGTTCCCGGCCTTACCGGCGCAAAATACCTCTATTGCAGCGTGCCGTGCGCGACGAAGGCACAGGCCATCGGTAGAATGTTCACCGGTGAGATCGCGCTTGACTGCCCGGCGACGGTGCTGCGGCGTACACCCAACAGCTTTGTCTATCTGGACAAGGATTCTGCGGCCATGCTTCTGTGAGGCGCGCGATGAGAATAGACGACGTACATATGATACGCGCCGAGGCCGGCGGCAGGGATGCGGTCGTGTGCCTAATGGAGCAGGAGATACCTGGCACCACTGTGATGCTTCACACGCTCGGTGCGGGGCGGGAGGCGGTGTTTTCGCCGCGGGAGAACGCGGCGCGGATAATTTTTCTGTGCAGCGGTGAAGTACGGGCGGTACAGTACGGCGGCGTGCACGACGTGCCCGGGATGGCAGTTTATATCCCACTGCCGAACGAGGAGGTGCGCATATGCGCTGCGGAGGACAGCACGTTTATAGAGCTCATACGCGAGCTGAGCGCAGATGAGCTGGCAGAAATAGACTCTGCTGATCTGCCGTACTGTCTCGCCTATTCGGACGCAAAAACGTATTCCGAGGATTGCAAAAGCCCCAAAACAATCAGCCGAATGCTTGTTCCGGCGCGTCTCATCCCGCGCTTTGCTATGGGCGGAGTCGAGACAGGCGGAGACGACATGGTGGAACAGCACTCGCATCCGATGCTGGAGCAGTATTTTTTCGGTCTGCCGGATAATAACTGCGACGTTATTATCGATGATATATGCGTGCCGTTCGGCGGCAATGTCCTGTTGCATATCCCACTCGGCTCCGAGCATGGGGTACTGTCGAGAGGAACGCAGAAGGTGAATTATCTGTGGCTTGATTTCCTGCTCGACTCACGAGGGCTTGAGTACATGGACAGTGCACACAAGATGAATGAATGACCCGGCAATGAACGAAACGGGCTGCCTTGTTGGGAGGCGGCCCGTTTGACTGTTTTATTTGGCTCTGCACGGCACAGCGTTTATCATGCAGAGTAGTATCTCCCCGCCCCTCGCTGCGCGTAACAGCCCGAGATCGACCCCATTGGCGGCGAAGTCGAGAGCTGGAAGCCCGGCGAGAGCGTCAATGTGCGTTTCATAGGCGTATACGCGCTCATGCCCACGACGATGGGCCTGTCTATCGAGCTGCCCAGCGAGCTAAAAACCGACTATATGCCGCTGAACTTTGAAGAGGGGGGGATAGACTTCGTGCTGAAGGATGCCCCCTGTGAGCTGGGCAGCAAGATGAAGTTCAGATTCGACTCCATTTCCAAAGGCGCGGTCGAGTGGATCGCCGGCAAGGCGTATGTTAAAATATGGCCCGAGGGCGAAAAGACCTATGACATGTTCTTGTTGATGCTTCAGGACTATATTGACCATCCCGAGAACTACACGCGTGAGGAAGCCGAAAAGTATACGGTGTACACCTGGCCGGAAAATCTGCGGATGTATACACCGTGGTAATAGAGGAAAGCTGATATGATATAAAATAATAGGCTTCCGAAGGGAAGCATATTAAACTGCCGCCGGGGGCGATCCCGGCGGCAGTTATACTATTATACTAAAATCTATATACTATTCCTCTGCTTTATACATCCACGCCGCCCGTTATGAGAGATTCCCGGTGGCGTACATCGCCGCGGTCAGGGCGACGACGGGCGCCGTTTCACAGCGCAGGATGCGCTCACCCATCGAGCACAGGTGCAGCCCGACTATCTTGGCAAGCTCCGCCTCAAAGGGGGCGAAGCCGCCCTCGGGCCCTGTGACAATGGCCGCGGTGGAGACGCTTTTGTTCGCCTCAAGCACATCGCCCATCGCCTCGCGCTCACCCGTTTCATACATGAAAAGACCCACGTCCTTCTTCACGGCGACGTCGAAAGCGTCCGCCAGCTCACCCGCCCAGCCGACCTGCGGGATGATGCCGCGGCCGGACTGCTTGGCGGCCTCCTCGGCGATACGCTGCCAGCGCTCCAGCTTCTTTTCCTCATTGCCGAGCTTGGCGATGCAGCGCGAGGAGGAGAAGAAAAGGATCTCATACGCCCCGGCCTCCACGCACTTCTGGATGATATAATCCGTCTTGTCGCCCTTGGGCAGCCCGCACAGCACCGTGACCTTCACGCTCGGCTCCGCCGGGCAGCGCACGACCTCGATCACCTCGGCCTCGACCTGCTCCTTATCGGCCTTGACGAGGCGGCATTTATAATCCGTCCCCTGACCGTCGCAGATTATCATATCCTCGCCCGGGCGCATACGCAGCACGTGCACATGCTCCGCGTCGCGGCCCTTCATTATCGCCATGCCGCCGAGTATATTCGTCCCCGCCATAAAGAATCTGGGCATAGTTTTTCCCTCCGGCTCATACTTTTATAGCCTATTATCGCACAATTTTCACCTCTTTTCAAGAGCCGGCATAAAATACGGCGGGGAAACTTTTATATACGGGAGTCGATATTATGGACAGAGATATTCAAAAGGAGCTTGCGGGCTTTGCCGCGGTGTGGCAGCGCGTCGAAAAGGGAAAGACGCCTCTGCCGGAAAACGTGAAGCTCATGCCGCGGCGGGAGGCCAAAAGCGCCGCCGTGCGCTTTAACCCGCAGGGAAAAAGAACATGAATATCGTGCCGGGCGGGGGATTTCTCTTGACCCGGCATGATTTTGTTATATAATAACTGTTATAAGACATATAAGGAGTGCAGCGCTATGCCGACCACATGGAACAGATCCCCGGAGGATTTTCACAAGATATATTCCGCAAACACGGACGCCTTTTACCGCCTTGGCAGTTATTCACTGGCCAAGGAGCTGGACGAATTCATGACCAACTGCGCCCTGCAGCTGTGGAGCCGCGGCGGCGGAATGACGCAGAGGCATGTGGACATCGCAAACGAGATATATTCGCGCAACCAGCCGAAGCCCACGTGGATGCTGTGGAGCCTGACGAGCGCCGTGTGCGACTGCGAGGTGTTCATGCCGCCGGTGTTCTACTGGAACCTTGCCGAATCGGACGCCAAGCGCGGCACGCAGGCCTCGCGCACGTTCATAAGGATGTTCACGAACATACTGCTGTACATCGCGGCGTGTGACGACGATGTGTCGCTTGCGGAGGCGGAGTACATCACCGAGTGCACGGACAAGCTTGCCGCGATATGCGACGCGAGCGGCGTGGGCAAGGCGAAGGAGGCACTGAACCCCATGGACTTCGTCACGACGAGCGAGCCGGGCTTCAAGGACAAGCACCCGCAGATCGCGCGCAGCGCCGCCGGACAGGAAGCGGCGCAGGGCGCACAAGTGCCCGCCGCGGAGGCGGAGAAGCCGGACTTCGACGAGCTTATGGCGCAGCTTGAATCGCTTGTCGGGCTGGACGATGTGAAAAAGGACGTCAAAAACCTCATAAACCTTGTAAAGGTGCGCCGCCTGCGGCAGGAAAACGGCCTTCCCGTGCCGCCGATGAGCCTGCACATGGTGTTCATGGGCAACCCCGGCACCGGCAAGACGACGGTCGCGCGTCTGATAAGCGGGCTGTATGCGTCCATCGGCGTGCTGAGCAAGGGCCAGCTAGTGGAGGTGGACCGTTCGGGCCTGGTGGCGGGCTACGTCGGGCAGACGGCACTGAAAACGCAGGAGGTCATAAAGTCCGCCCTCGGCGGCGTGCTGTTCATCGACGAGGCGTATTCGCTGTCCTCCGGCGGGGATAACGACTTCGGCCGGGAAGCCATAGAGACGATACTCAAGGCGATGGAGGATCACAGGGATGACCTTATCGTCGTCGTGGCGGGCTATACCGGGCCGATGGAGCAGTTCCTCAACTCCAATCCGGGGCTTGAGTCGCGCTTCAACAAATATTTCTTCTTCCCGGACTACACCGGGGAGCAGCTTTTGGCCATATTCAAGATGCAGTGCAGGAAAAACAGCTACACCCTCACGCCGGAGGCGGAGAAAACGGCGGAGGAGCTGTTCACGCAGCTATATGAGCAGCGCGGGGACAACTTCGGCAACGGGCGCGACGTGCGCAACTGCTTTGAGGACATGATAGTGCGCCAGTCCAACCGCGTGGCGCAGATGGACGCGCCGACAAAGGACGACCTCATGGCGATACTGCCGGAGGACATGCGCGACGAAGCTGAAGCACCCGCCGCGGCGGACAGCGACGGCGGCGCGGACGCCGGAGACGCCGCGGGATCCGAAAAATAAAAGCATAGAGGCAGAAAAAACGCGCGCCGGAAACGGGGCGCGAAATTTATACACTATACTATAAATTTAGACGTTAGACATTGTATCAGTTTGGCTTATTCCGCAAGCGCGCCCGCGCGGCGGAACACCTCCCTCATCCTTTCGGCGTAACCGCGCAGGGATGGGGCCGCGCCCTCATCGGGGAGGATGAAGGAAAAGCGCTTCCCCGTGTGCGGAAGGCCCGTGAGGACATCCCACAGGGCGTCGAGGTTCTCGCCGTACCAGTCCTCCCACGCCATCGCGCGGCGAAGCACGGCGTAAAGCTCCTTCCGCGTGCGGCAGGCGGACATATCCAGCGTGACGGCACCGCACAGCGCGTCAAACAGCCCGGTGCAGCCGGCGTAGATATCATCCCACGCGCGCTGGAAGTCGCGCGTATACCACGGGTCGGAGACGGCCTCGCCCGGCCGGCCGGCGTAATCGAGCAGGTCGTGTATCTTCCCGTCAGGGTCGCCGTTATAGAAGCGGTCAAGGTTACGTCGGTTCTCCTCATCCATGCCGATGATGAGGTCGTAATGCGCGTAGTCGTCGGGGCGGATGCGGCGCGCCGTCTTTCCGGCACAGCTTATCCCGTGCGCCTCCAGCATACGCCGCGATGGGGGATAGACACCATTGCCAAGCTCCTCGGACGAGGTCGCGGCGGAGGCGATCTCAAATGCGGCCTCCATCCCGGCCTTTTTGACGATGTCCTTCATTATGAATTCCGCAGTCGGACTGCGGCAGATGTTGCCGTGGCAAACAAAAAGTATCTTTGTCAAATGCAATCAGCCTCCTGAAAAGCCGTATTCTGCCCCGATTTACCGCGATTTGCCGGGCAGAAAAAGTTGTTAATAATCTGTGACTCTGTCACGGAAACGGCAAAATACGGCAAAATGCGGCAAGTTAATGCCGTCAATGGTAGTCAAATGGTAGTAAAAATCGGGGTGTTTTACTACCGTCGGGGGAAGAAGATAATGAGAGATAATTCGGAATCTATCGTTGCAGAATATTAATTCTGCAATCCGGTTTTTCATCATTCATTACCCGTTCGATATTCTTCACAAAAAACTCATAGCGCTTTCTATGATACTTCACGCCGTCGGGAAGGCCAGCAGTATGTGGCGTTAAGATTACATTTTCCATTCTGCGGAATGGATGATCGCGCCGCAAGGGTTCTTCTTCAAAAACGTCCAGACAAGCGCCGCCGATGAGGCCCGTCTCCAATGCCTGCAGAAGGTGCGGCTCATCAATGACTCCGCCTCTCGAGGTGTTGACCAGGACAGAGTCTGACTTCATTTTAGAAAACACATCTGCATTTATCATATGCCGGGTACTTTCGTTCAGAGGAACATGCAGGCTGACAATATCGCTGTCACAGAGCAGACTGTCCAAGTCTCTTTGCTCTATTCCTGCAGCTTCAGTTGGATGATGGCTATAAACCAGCACTTTCATGTGAAAAGCATTACAGTATTCTGCCACTATTTTCCCGACATGACCAAATCCAACAAGGCCGATTGCTTTTTCCGAGAGTTCGGCTCCAAAATAGTTTAGTTCGCCTTCATCGGAATCCGTCTTTAAGAACTTGTCGAGCTTCACGATATTCTTGTACCAGCAAAGAATCAAGGCCATAACATGTTCGGCTACAGCGTTGGCATTTACACCTGCTGCATTACATACCTGGACACCATGCCTTGTACATGCGCTTAAGTCAACATTGTCATATCCCGCGCCTGTCTGCACCAACTTCAGCTTAGGTGCTTTCTGCAGGATATCGTCGCCGATCAGGATGTGTTCGGGAATAATTACCTCAGCATCTGGTAATTCTTGTTCAACCTCTTCCGGCAAAACAATTCTGACATCCCAGTCACAAGGAAAACTCCCGCGGATTCTATCTTTTGCTGTCTCTGGGAAAAAGCCTATGATGACGACCTTCATAGAACACATGCCCCCCCTCCCGCCAATACCAACTTACCGGAATCGCCCGTCACACCCGAAAAATTAAGTAGTTTATTATACCTCATGTCGGCGGATTTTTCCACTATAAAAAATCGGCGCTCCGCAGTTTGCGGATGTAGCGAAGAGATGATAGATGTCGAAGTTGTCTACCAGGCAAATCCGGCATTATCATGTTTGTGAGAAAAATTCTGCAGCTTACTTGTATTTTCAACGAAAAAAGACTCCCGTATAACCAAATCGGCAGTACGGGAGCACTTTTACCCTGGTATTATTTTTTCAAATTCATTGAACCTGGAAGCGAAGACTGCTGTTCTCTTTCTCAATTTTTCGTACAAAAGCAAGATCTTCCTCCGTCTGCGGATAAACAATAAACAGTGCCTTGACATACTCTTCCACAACACAATTTACACTTTCTGAATCTCCTCCGCACTGCAGGATATCGCCGGATGCAGCGGCAACTTCCGTGCCGTCCGGCTTAACCAGCTTCATTCTGCCCTGTATAACATATATATTCTCGATATTTTTGCCATAGTCCAACCGGACCTCTCCCACAGGGGCGTGCCAATAGCCTATCAGCAGCTTCCCGTCTCCTGATATGTGGACGATAGACATCGCCGCGGAATACGCCGGATTATTCTCGTATGGATGGCCAAACAGAGCATCGCATAAGTCTTTTTGTGTGATTAGTTTCATGATTTATTCCTCCAGAAACAGACTTGCAGCTCCTATTATGCCCGCACTTTCTTTTAGCTTTGAAGTGGTGATTTCACATTTGTATTCGCTGTGAATCCGTGCTGTGGTTTGCTCACGGATCCTGTCTAGGTATGGTTCGAGACTGTTTGCCACGCCTCCAGCCAGCACGATCATATCCGGAGCATAGACATAAATCAGTTGGTTCAAGCCGATGGAAAGATATGTCATATACCAATCAACGATCTGTTTTGCACCCGAATCCCCTGCCTCTGCAAGGGCGAACAGTTCTTCGTTGGTGACATTGGAACCCAGTATCGATCTGGCGTATCGCTGTAAAGCCGTTCCCGAACAGGTGGACTCCAGACAGCCGTCCACGGCACAATAGCATTTTGCCTGATCCAATACGGGTATTTCACCCAGACTTCTGACTTTGAGATGACCGGAAAGGTGGTTGCATGCGTCAGGATCTGGAAATCTCTTATTTACGACAAAGCCAACGCCGACTCCGGTTCCGAGCGTTAGAGTCAGCACCCGGCCGTACGCTTTCCCTGCACCAAACAGACTTTCCGCATAGCAGATCAGTCGCGCATCGTTCTCAATTCGGCAGGGGAGTTCCATACGTTCCTCGATGATATCTTTCAGAGGGTAGCCGTCCGGAATGTTGATAAAACCGCCCATGGTATCCACGACTCCGTTAGCCGGGAAAATATAGCTCCCGATAGATATACCAATTCCGAAAATCTGATCTTTGTTCAGCCCGTTTTTGCTCAACTGAGATTCAAAGCAGTCTGAGAACGCATCCAAAAAGCTTTCTTTCGACGAGCCCTCCGTCGGGATCACAGACTGGCTTATTATTATTCCCATCTGGATATCTGTCAAACCGAGTTTTGTTCTGGTGCCGCCGATGTCGGCCCCAAAAATATAACGCATCATGTCACCACCCAGTCATTTAAAATCTGAAACTCGCCAGGTACCCTTTCTGCACCTAAAGTGCACTGATATGCAATCAGCTGGAAGAACAAGGCAAGTAGAATCATATAATACTCTTTATCGAAATCAAATTCGGGATAGTACAGCACAATGTTTCCACAACCTTCCTGCCCCTCCGGACCGACATACAACGACAGATCCGTGTTATCGCATATGAGTTTCCAGATTTTACAGGAGCGATCGTTTCCCTCTGTGTTGAGAAAAATGTTCATCACCTTATTTTGAATCACTTCAATCGGCCCGTGATAAAAATTATCGATCGTGGAGGGGTGACAGCATTTTTTTGCCTCTTCCTCAATCCACAGTGAGGCGCTCTCAATCACGCCGATGCCGTAGCCTCTCGAAAGACAGTAAAAGCCGTCAGCCTCCGCCAGACAACTCTGCTGCTGCAGCCTGCCTAGAACGATTTCCTTATTTGCTTCCATCCAATCCAGCATGCGGAACAGCTCGTTGACTGTCCTGTCATCGACCCGGCCTCTCCACGCCGTTTGGGCGCAGAAAAGACCGCATAAAGCCATCGATGTATAAGCCTTTGTGCATACCAGGTCATCATAGGTGCTGTTGTCTATCAGAACATAATCTGAATATTTTGCCATGGTGCTGTCAGGCGTCATCGTTATGGAAATGGTTTCAATGCCGCGTGCTTTTAAAATTGAGGGCAGCTTCGCAACTTCATAACTTTCGCCGGATCTGGACATAAGAATACATACGTCATTTTCATTCAGAAGACTGATTTCATCCAGCAATTCGGACGTCTGCTCCAGCCACACATGATATCCCGCTTTTTTCAGGTAATAGTATGTCGGGAACAGGGAATAGTAGGCACTGCCCATGGAAGTGAGAATGATCCTGCCGGCAGAATTCATTTTTCCGGCAATGGTTTTTACCCCATCATGATATTCATTCAGCAGAGAATCCAGCACCTTCTTCAGCTCGGCAGGCTGCTCGTAAATATTAGTGAGAAGATTATTCATTTTTCACCGCCCACTACCAAGCCGCGAATAAACCATTTCTGGCTCAGTAAATATAAGAGTATGATGGGGATGGAAGACACCGCTGCCCCAGCCATCAACAGAGGGATATCGACAGAAAATCTACCCTGCAGGGAGATCAGGCCGAGAATCAGTGTGCGTTTCGCATCGCTCTGTGTAAATACAGAGACAATCAGCAGCTCATTCCAGATCCACATAGCGTTAACGATTGCCGCAGCAGAAAAGCCGGGAGCGACAAGTGGAAATACGATGCGGTTGAATGTCCTGAAAAAACCGCAGCCATCCATCAGGCTTGCTTCAATGAGGCTGTTCGGAACAGAAGACATAAAGCTCGACAGGATGTTGACCGTGAATGGCAGGATCAGACCGATATAAATCAGCGTAACTGTCCAGAGAGAATCAATCATGTGCAGCTTCGAGAAGAAAACAAAAAGGGGAATCAAAAGGACAACGCCGGGGATGGACATCAGCGGAAGAATCATGATATTGACCAGAGAACGGCCCTTGAAGTTGAATTTTCCCACCGCGAATGCAGCCAATGCTCCAAGATAGCCGCAAATGAGGACCGATACAATCGTAAGGAAAAAACTGTTTGAAAACATCCTGGGGAAGTCAAACTCCGTGATGATTTTCGCATAGTTTCCGAAATAGGCATGAGCGGGCAGATTGTACGCATTCTGCAAATAGGCGTCTTTGGTCTTTATGGAGTTTGAGATCATGAAATACAGCGGCGTCAATTGAACCAGAATAAACGCAAGAACCAGAAGAGAAAGAAGCCATGCTCCTGCAGAATGACCGGTGGCACGCTTTAATTTGACAGATATGCTTTTCATTCATTCTCCTCTCCGCCGATGGTTCTCTTCACAAAAAACTGAATCACAACCAGAAGCATTGCAAAGATCAGCAGGAACACAGCCAGAACGGAGGAGATGCCGTATTGGTGATATTTGATCCCCATCTGATAGATATAGTACTCCAGAATATAGGTGCTGTTCTGTGGCCCGCCCCTCGTCATCACGAACACATAGTTGAACATCCACGACAGCATGTTGATCAGACAGAGGATGATGTAGAAGGAAAGCACGGATTTCAGCTCCGGCAGCAGGATATGCAGAGAAGCTTTCAGCGGCGTCGCGCCGTCCAGGTTCGCCGCTTCGATGACGGCTTTATCTACGGAAAGCAATCTTGCGAGGAACAGAATGATGCCGAATCCCAGCTCCTTCCAGATTACAACGACCATAATGGTATACAGGGCCGTAGACGGCTGCCCGATCCATGGCTGAACCCATGAACCAAGCCCGATGCCTGCGAGTACGTTGTTGACCATCCCGTCTTCCCGAAGAAGATAGTCAAAGATAATGCCCACAACCGTTACCGAAATGATATATGGGAAAAGCAGCAGCACTCTGTACACTTTCCAGCCTGGAATCCTGTAAAACAGAACGATTGACAGGAACAGACTGAGCACGATAAGCGGGGGGACGGTCAGAAACAGTTTCAGATTATTCAACACCGATTGCCAGAAAAGCTTGTCTTTAAACATCCAAGCGTAATTTTCCAGCCCGACAAACTCTCTTCGAGTCCCGTTTGTCGCAAAGAAACTGTCATATGCTACCCGACCGACAGGGTACAGGAAAACAAACGCAATGACGATGAGCGCCGGAAATAAGAACAGGTATGGCGTTTTTTTCTCTTCTTTTCGTAAAAATATCATTGTCAATTCCTCAATAAAGCAGAAGGGAGTATCACAGACACTCCCTCTGCAAACATTTTTTAGAAATTCGCTGCCCAGTCTTCAAAGCCTTCAAATTCGAATTTGTTCATGGAACGCCATTTCTCCGCAGTGTTTTCGATCATTTGTGAGGCGCTTTCCGGCGTGCCGTTGTCAAACAGGCTCTGCAGCGCGGCATAGACACCTTCACTGTTAACTTGTGCGGGAATATAGAGCTCCGGGTAGATGCAGCTGTTGTTGAGCAGCTCGTTGTAAATTTGCTTTTCGGAAGCGGTGCTGATCCAACTGGTATCGAAACGGTCGTCGCACGGAAAGTTCTTGGTATGCTCATACCAGCTCTTTAGCTGTTCGGGCTGATGCATGAATACGAGGAAGTCGGCAGCCTCCTGCTTATGCTTGCTGAACTCAGGAATTGCGAAGCTGTGTGCCTGGTTGTTGAGTTTTCCAGCCATTGCGCCGTCGCCCATGACGGGGATGTTGATAATACCGGCGACATCCTCTCCTCCCATTTCATTAATCCACTGGATGGCCTGCCCGTTGGTCGCGAGACCCATTGCGGACTCACCGCGAAGGAAGGACTCTCTGCCCTGATACCAGTCGTAAGACATAGCCATGGGGTTGGTATATCCTTTCTGTACCAGCTCATAGATCTTGTTGAGCCAGTCCATATGCTCTTTTTCGAGAAAAGCGCCTGGGGTTACGCCCGCTTCAATATATTCTTTCGCGGAATCATGTGCGGCCGGTCCGAATACGGCATAAAGCCACGGGGTTGCCCATCCGTCTTTGATTCCTCCAAGCTCAAATGGAATCACACCGGACTGCTTAAGCGTTTCGCAGGCGGCGAGCAGCTCCTCCCAGGTTTGGGGAGGATTTTCTGGATCGAGCCCTGCTTTCGAGAACAGTTCCTTGTTATAAAGAATAACAATACTGATCTGGTACCAGGGGCTCAGGTATGGCTTCCCGCCGTAGGATAAGCCCTCCAGATTCGTCCAGTGCGAAAGCTCTTCTGCGTCGACCAGTTCGGTGATATCGGCGAGGTGGTTATCCCAGATATAAGAGATCGCATAGATGCCGGTCCAAAGGAACTGAATATCGGCGCCGGAACCAGCCTGAATAGAGGCCTCCCATGACGGATACAGGTCGTCCTCCGTCTGTTGGGACAGATTAATCGTCACGTTGGGCGCGACAGCCTTGTACTTTTCAACGGTTTCTTGCAGCCAGGCTTCAGAGCCCGGAGTGTCGCCTTCACCCCACCACCAGAGATTCAGTTCAATGGGTTCGGTTGCAGCGGATTCCGCTCCGGCGGGTTCTCCTGCAGCAGCTGTCTGACCGGGAACAGAGCCCTCTGCAGCCGGCGCCGGAGCCTGCTGCCCGCAGGCAGCCAGTGCAAAAAGCATCACGAATGCCAGCAGAAATGCTAGTATGCGCTTCATTGTTTTGCCCTCCTTTAAATGATTGAACGAATAAATCGTTATAATCATTATAATGAATTTTGTCAATAAGTTCTTGAAATAGTTTGGACAATGTTATAAAATAAAAATCAGAAAGATATTTTGCTACGAAAGGCCGGAAAGACGATGCAGATTAATTCCCAATCGGATATTCCTCTGTATAAACAGGTAAGTCAGATTCTGCTGGAGCAGATAAACAGCGGCGAATGGAAAGCGAACGAAAAAATGCCGCCGGAACCGGTTTTGTGCAATGAGTTCAATGTCAGTCGCATTACGATACGACTGGCCTTAGATGAGCTGGTAAGAAAAGGGAAAATCTATCGGCGCCAAGGAAAGGGAACCTTTGTAAGCCCACCGCTGATTGACCAACAATTGTCCTATTTCTATCTTTTCAATGGAAAGACCGATGCCAACAGCAACAATATGAAGAAAGTCATTATCGACTGGAAACAGGGTCCCGCCGATGAAGAACAAAAGGAGAACCTCAAGCTCATCGGCGATGAGGAAGTGTTTGTTGTTACACGTATCATCTATGCCAACGACGCCCCCTTTGCGGTTGAAGAATCCAGCATCCCGGTAAAACTGTGCCCTGAGCTGACAGAAAATGAGATTGCGGCCAATGGTCTGTATAACTCTCTTGACGCTTACGGAGTGAGACCGAATCGGGCGAACGAATCGCTTGAAGCCATCATCATACCGAGAGATTATCAAAGCCTACTCAATGAAAGCAATACGACCCCCGGCTTTAAAGTAATGCGGACATCCTATCGTAATGACATGCTTGTAGAATTTTGCAGAAGCTGTGTAAATGGCAAATTAATAAAATATAATGTTACACTTGGCGAAAACTAATAAAATGAAGTCGTTACACACCATTTTGGAAGGAGAAAGCAAACCAGGTTCGAGAAAATGGTGCAACTGAATGGGGAAGGAGTCAAGGGACAGATAAAGGAATTGATTTGAGGGAGTGTAAAGCATTAAAGGCACGCTCTGTACAGAGGGGAAAAGAATGAGTGACAGGCCTGAAGCATCGTTTTTAATTGATTCACTATACCTCAAATTCTCGTTTTTTTCATTATAAAATTTGGCACTCTGCAGTTTGCGGAGTGCCTTACTGGTTTTTATGCTGTTTTCAGACCGACTTGAACACTTTCTTGGAATGCGGCAAGTCATTACCCGCGCCCGCGGTGTGCGCCTCCTTTGCCGCGCGGGGAGAGGGGGAGGCGAAGCTCACAGCGGAAGCTGTCGCCGGGGAAGAACTCCGCCGTGCCGCCGTGCGCCGCGGCGATCTGCCGCACAAGACGAAGCCCCGTGCCGTGCGCCGCGCCCCCGTCCTCCTCAAGCGGCGCGCGAGGGGCGTCCACCGGCGGCGCGGCAGACGCGCCGCCGCTTTCGACCCATATGGCGAGAGCATCCCCCTGCGCCTGCGCGCCGAGGCGGATATGGCAGTCCGGCGGAGCGTGAATGACGCAGTTTGAAAGCAGGTTTCCAATGGCGCGGCGCAGCAGGAACGGGTCCGCCCAGAGCTGCGGCAGGGGCTGGGGCGGAAGCTCCAGCGTCACGGAATGTCCAGCGGCGAGGCCGCCGTTGATGAAGTCCGCCGCTATCTGACGCAGCAGCGCCGAGGGCGCGACCCATTCACAGCGCAGGGGCTGCATGGCGCAGTCCAGACGCATGGTGAGGTTGAGATCATTGACAAGGTCGCGGATGGTCTGGCTCTGCCGCCGGATGACGGCGGCGCGCTCCCTGTACGGCGCGGGGAGGGCCGCGTCGCCCTCCATCTGCCCGGCGTAGCCCATCACGACGCTGAGCGGCGTGCGGATATCGTGGGAGACGCCGTTTATCCACCCGGAGCGGGCGGCGTCTATACGCGCCTGCTCCTTGCGAAACCAGTGCCGCGACAGCAGCGCCGACACCGCGAGCGTACCACCCAGCGAGGCAAGCCCCAGCGCCGCGAAGAAGAACGGGAGCCGGCGGAGGAGCCGCAGACCGGCGGAGATATTATACTTCCACAGACTGCCCTTCGGCGCGCCCATCACAAGAAGCCCGTCGGGGCGGATGAGCGTGCGCACGGGGTAATCGCCCAGATACCAGCGGCTGAAGGCCGCGACGTCAGAAAGCGTATAGTGCCGCGGAACGTCGCCCGGCAGGGCGCGCGACCAGACGACGTCACCGCCGCCGTCTATCAGCATGAGCCAGTGCCCGTCCGGCAGGGCAGGCCCATCCTCCGCGAGGCTATAGCTGCCCGCATCATATGCAAGCGCGGCGGAGACATCCGCAAGCGTTGGCGACACAGCCTCGCCGTCCATGAGCGTGAAATACGAAAAGGCGAGCAGCCCGGCCAGCCACACGGCCGCAAGGAGGAGCGCGGAGAGCGTGAGCATGACGGCGGCCTTCCATATATTCTTCACGGCCGCGCCTCCCTCTCCAGCCTGTAGCCCAGCCCGCGGACCGTGAGCAGGTACTTCGGGCGCGACGGCTCGTCCTCTATCTTCTCGCGCAGGCGGCGGATATGCACCATGAGCGTGTTTTCATAGCCGACGAGCGGGCCGTCCCACAGCGCCTCGCACAGCGCGTCTACGGTGACGATGTTCCCGCGGTTATCCCACAGCTTTTTCAGAAGCAGCAGCTCCTTGGCCGTCAGGGGTATCTCCCGCCCGGCGCGGCGCACGGCGCCTCTGCCCCAGAGAAGCTCAGCACTGCCGAGCATGTCCGGCGCGGAGGGGTCTACGCCCTTGTACACCCGGCGCAGCACGGCGGCCAGACGGAGAAGAAGCTCCTGCGGGAGGAAGGGCTTGGTGATATAATCGTCCGCCCCGAGGCCGAGGCCGCGCAGGCGGGCTTCATCCTCATCCCGCGCGGAGAGGAAGAGCACCGGAACGTCACTCTGCCGGCGCAGGCGCTCAAAGAGGGAAAAGCCGTCGCCGTCGGGCAGCATCACGTCCAGCAGTATCGCGTCGGGCGCGGCACTCTGCGCCAGCGCGAGAGCCTGACGGCAATTCGCCGCGCAGCAGAGATCGTACCCGGCCTCGGTCAGAACGGCGCGCAGCAGCGCCTGAAGCTGCGGAGAATCGTCCACCGCAAGAATTTTATATGGCTTGGTTGGCATGACATAAACGCCTCCTGTCGCGGACTATTGTAGCATATTCCGCCCGCGGATGGGCGGGCGCGGCGAAAAAGTAAGCTAATCTTAAGGCGGACTTCATCGGCGCGTAAGGCACGGGGCGTAATATGCGCACAGCACCAGGAAAAAGGGGGATGAATTACATATGGCGATACTTGAAACGCGCTCATTGTGCAAGAGATACGGCACGGCGATGCGCGTCAACGGACTGAACCTCTCCGTGCCGGAGGGCAGCATATACGGCTTTCTCGGGCCGAACGGCGCGGGGAAATCCACGACGCTGAAAATGGCGCTGGGCCTCGTGCATCCGACGTCCGGCGCGGTGAAGCTGTTCGGAAAGGAAATGAACGCGGCGAACAGGCGGGATATCCTGCGCCGGACGGGAAGCCTTATCGAAGCGCCCAGCTACTACGGACACCTGACTGGGAAGGAAAACCTTGAGGTCATACGGCAGATGAAGGGCGCGCCGGAGAAGGACGTGGACGAGGTTTTGCGCATAGTGCGGCTGGACGGACAGAAGGACAAGCGCGCGGCCCACTACTCGCTGGGCATGAAGCAGCGCCTCGGCCTTGCGGGGGCGCTGCTGGGCTATCCGAAGCTGCTGATCCTTGACGAGCCGACGAACGGCCTTGACCCGGCCGGGATACAGGAGATGCGCGAGCTGATACTGGAGCTTCCCGAACGCTTCGGCATGACGGTGGTCGTGTCCAGCCACCTTCTGAGCGAGATAGACCAGATAGCGGGGCACGTGGGCATTATCCGCGAGGGGGAGCTTGTGTTTCAGGACAGCATGGCGGCGCTCCACGGCCGCAGCACGCACCATCTGGAGCTGCGCACGGAAAACGACCCCGCCGCGGCAAGGCTGCTGCGCGCACGCGGGATAGAGGCAGACATACAGGACGGGCGGCTGACCCTGCCGGTGCTGACGGATGGCGAGACGGCGGAGGCCGTGCGCGCCCTCGTCGAAAGCCGCGTCGGCGTCCTGCGGCTGGAGGAGCGACAAAAGAGCCTTGAGGACATCTTTCTGGAGCTGACCGGAAGGGCGGCGAGCCTATGAAGCTGCTGAGGCTGGAGTTCTACAAGTGCCGGAGGCGGAAAATGCTGCCGGTGTGCGCGGGCTGGCTGGGCGTGGAGCTGCTGTGGATCGCGGCGGCGCTGCTGCACGGGATGGACGAGACCGACAGGGCCGCCGGGTGGCAGATGCTGCTGTACCAGCTTGCGCTGATAGACGCGGTGACGCTGCCGGTGGTGCTTTCCGCGCTGGTAAGCCGCGAGTGCGAAATGGAGCACGCGGGCGTGACGCTGAAGCTCCTTGAGACGCTGACGACGCCCGGCCGCCTTTACGCGGCGAAGCTTGCGTGGTACGAGCTCATCACGGCGGGGCTTATGTGCGTGCGGGCAGCCGTGTTCGCGCTTCTGGGCGCGGCGGCGGGCTTCGCGGGGGCCGTTCCCGCGGGGAAGCTCATGCTGTTTTCGCTGATGAGCTGGGGCGTGTCGATGGCGATAGGCGCGTTGCAGCTTGGCCTGTCGCTGTGCTTTGCCAATCAGGCCGCAGCGCTTATCAGCGGGATAGCGGGCGGCTTTGTGGGGCTTATGTCGCTGTTCTTCCCGGCATGGGTGCAGCGCTGCGTGCCGTGGGGCTATTACGGGCGGCTGGCCGTGGCCGGGGTGGACTGGAACGCCGCGACGCGGGTGAGCGAATTTTACTGGCGGCGGCCGGAGGCGGCGGACATTGCCCTGACGGCCATATGGTTCGCGGTGTTCCTCGCGGCGGGGCTGACCGCGTTTATACGGAAGGAGATGTGAACGATGCTGCTTCGCTGTATATTATCCGAGCTTATGAAATGCCGCAGGAACCCGGTGTGGCTCGCGTTCATGATACTGCCGCTGTTCCCGGCGGTGCTGGGGACCTTCAACTACCTTGGAAATATTGAGGTGCTGCAAAACGGCTGGTACAGCCTCTGGACGCAGCACACGCTGTTTTCCGCGTTCTTCTTCCTTCCGGCGCAGCTATCCGTTTTCTGCGCGTGGCAGTGGCGGCTGGAGCACACGGGTCACAACTGGAACCGCTTCATGACGGCGCCAGTGGATATAGAGTGCCTGTACCTTGCGAAGCTTATCGTCGCGGCGGGGATATCCGTGCTGGCGCAGGCGTGCATCGGCGCGCTTTTCCTGCTGGGCGGCACGCTGGCCGGGCTGAAAGGCCCCTTCCCGCGGGAGCTGTGGAACTGGCTGGGCTGGGGCGCGCTGGGCGGCCTTGCCGTGTGCGCCGTGCAGCTGCTTCTGAGCCTTATCATACGCTCCTTCGCCGTGCCGGTGGGCATGGGCCTGCTGGGCGGAGTTGTGGGGATGCTGGCCATGGCGAAGGGCTGGGGCTACAGCTTTCCATACGCGCTTCTGCCGCTGGGCATGAGGGCCAACGACCCGGAGCGCCTGCTGTCGCCGCCGCTGTTTGCGCTGTCCTGCGCGGCGTACATCGCGCTTTTCGCCGCGGCGGCCACATGCGTCCTGCGCCGCCGTGATGTAACGGCGGACTGACCGCCGCGCAGGAAAAAGAAAAAACAGCCGGAAAACGACATAAACCGCTTGATAAATAAGAAAGATGTAGTATCATCTAAATGCAAATTAGTTGATGCTGCATCTTTTTTGCGCCCCGCATGGGGCGCAGGGATAACGGAGGCGGAAATGGACGCGACAAAGCGGAAAATAACGAAGATCGCGCGCGAGGTGAGCAAGTTCACCGTGCGCACGATGCGCGCGGAGGGCATCGGCGCGGGCGAATTCGACGTGCTGCACGCCGTGCGCAAGAACCCCGGCATCACGCAGGCCGGCGTGTGCAGGATAACGGGGCTGGATAAGGGGGCCGTCGCGCGGCAGACGGCGAATCTTGAGGCCAAGGGATATCTTGAGCGCCGCGAAAACCCCGGCGACGGGCGCAGCCGCCTGCTGTACGCCACGGAGAAGGCGGAGTCGCTGAAAAACTCCAAGGCGCAGATAGAGACGGCGTTTTACGAGTGGCTGGCGCAGCCGCTCTCCGACGCGGAGCGCGAGGAGTTCGCGCGGGTGCTGGATGTGCTGTACAGGCGCTGCAAGGCGGAGAGCAAGGCGGATTTTCCCGAGATGTCGGCAATAATGAAGGACGGTGTGCACGATGAAAAATGAAAAGAAGAAAAAGCTTTCACAGGCGATGCTGTTTATAATCCTCTTCGGCGTTGTGAGCCTGTTTTCGGACATGACGCACGAAGGCGCGTCGAGCATAAGGGGCGCGTATCTTTCGCTGCTGGGCGCGTCGGCGGCGACGATAGGCTTCATCTCCGGTCTGGGCGAGCTTATCGGCTATTCGATGCGCTATGTTTTCGGCAAGCTGACGGATAAGTCGAAGCAGTACTGGCCGATGACGATAGCGGGCTATGTGCTGGACGTCGCGGCGGTTCCGGCGCTGGCGCTGGTGGGTGAGCACGGCTGGGTCGCGGCATGCGCGCTGCTGGTCGTGCAGCGCATGGGCAAGGCGATAAAAAAACCGGCGAAGGACACGATCATGTCCTTTGCCGCCTCGCAGGAGGGCGTTGGCAAGAGCTTCGGCATTCAGGAGGTGCTTGACCAGATAGGCGCTTTCCTGGGGCCGGTGCTGCTGTACCTTGTGATGCTGTTCAAGACAGACGGAACGACGTTTGAGATATACTCCACATGCTTCGCGGTGCTGGCGATACCGGGGGCGGTGACGCTCATCCTGCTTGTCGTGACGCGCTGCCGCTTCCCGAATCCCGAGCATTTTGAACCGGAACCGAAGGAGTACATCCCCTTCCGGATGAAGAAGGAGTTCATCCTCTACATCGCGGGGATAAGCCTTTTCGCCTTTGGCTTCATAGACTATTCCATCATAATCATGCATGTGTCGCGCACGTATTCCCACCTCGCCTCCGGCCTTTCGGAGACGGGCGCGCTCGTCTCGACGGGAACGCTGCCGCTGCTGTACGCGGGGGCGATGCTGGTGGACGCCGTGGCGGCGCTGTTCTTCGGACTGATGTATGACAAGAAGGGCGTGCGGGCGCTGGTGTGGTCCACGCTGATCTCCGCGCCGTTTGCGGTGTTCGTGTTCGCGTTCGACTCCGTGCCGATGCTGCTCCTTGGCGTGGCGCTGTGGGGCGTGGGCATGGGCGCGCAGGAGTCGATACTCAAGGCCGCCGTCACAAGCATGGTGCCCAAGGCCAGCCGCGCCACGGGCTACGGCATATTTGAATGCTCCTTCGGCGCGTTCTGGTTCCTCGGAAGCTGGCTGATGGGCGTGCTGTACGACGTGAGCATCCCGGCGATGATCGCCGTGTCCGTCGCGGCGCAGCTTGCGGCGATACCGCTGTACATAAGCTCCGCCCGCCTGCGCCAGAAAGCGGAATAAGAAAAGTCAACAATAAGGACAACGCAGAAAGGCGCGGCCATGGTGCGCATAAGCGAAGATGAAAAGAAACAGCGCGGCAAGCTCCGTCATCGTCATCCCGGCGGAGTCCTCCGCGCAGTCCATGCCGGTCAGGGGAGCGGGCTCGGAGAAGAAGCCGAACACCTCGCCGCTGAGATCGACATAGCAGATGTAGTTCATCCATTCGGTGCCGAAATCGACCTCGACGAGCGTGCCGTCCTGGCGCATGCTGATGTCGATGACCTCCTCGGGAGTGATGCGCGCGTAGTCGATAGCGGTCTTTGCGATATAGTTATGAATGTTGTGTTTCATTTCAGATTCCCTCGGTTGACAAGAGCATACACGCCTGACGCGTCAGAAGAAGTTCGCGTCATTCCGTTTCCACCTTGCGGCGAAAACTCCATTATGCTCTCTCCTTCTTCCTTTTCCTCGCAAACCCGCTTCGCTGGGCTTTGCTCGGAGGACGCGAGAAGGGTCGTGCTTTTCGCCTTGATGGGTTACGACACATCTGCGCCTCAAAAGCCAAAAATCACTCGAAAATCCATCGCTGTCAGGTGCAAAGCAGTTTTGCCGGAGCAGAAAGGCGGCCAGACGACGAAAAGGCCGCAGGGAATACTTTGTGTATTTGCAAGGACTTTGAGGACGTATGGGCGTTCTTTCTGCACGTCAAAACCGTGTGTGTCCTTGTCAATCGAGGGTAACCTCCGATGATAGAAATAACATCGTCCCCTCTTGAGGACGATGTTATTATGGAGCATGAGGTTAAAACACGTATAAAGAGGATTTAAACCGATGTTAAACGGCGCGTCTGCCCTCCGTGCAGATGTCGCGCACGTCCAGCGCGCGGGTGTGGTCGATATGCGTCCACTCGGGCGTGATGAAGAGAGACTCTATCACTATCGGCACGTAGGTAAGCATGAACACGGGGAAGGTGAAGGCGTACAGCAGCTTTTTTGCCGTGGTGCAGTGGATGCTGCGCCATTCGGTGGCCGTGGTGATGCCGCCGATGACGAAAAGCGTGAGGTAGAGGTTCAGCAGCATTTGCAGCGCCGAAACGCCCAGCACGCCCCATTCCTTATAATAGAATATATTCACTGCCGCCGCACCGATGTTGACGACGATGCTCAGCCCCGTCAGGACCGCTGCGGGCATGATGCTCATAGTCATGTCGTAGCACGAAAAGCTGCCGCGGAAGATGCCGGAGATGAGCGCGCGGCCATACTTGCGGAACACCTGCATATACCCGCGCGACCAGCGCAGCCGCTGCACCCACGACTGGTGGAAGCGCACGGGCTGCTCATCGTACAGCACGGCGTTGGCGCAGTAGCCGACCTTCATGCCGCGCGTGACGTTGTCGATGGTAAACTCTATATCCTCTGTCAGCAGGTGGAACGGCCACACGCCGCCCTGCGCCTCCAGCACCGCGGCGGAAAAGAGAAAGCCCGTGCCGGACACGCCGCAGCTTGAGCCGAGGGCCATGCGCGCGGCGTTGAGATAGCGCGATTCACGCAGGAACCACAGCGCGTACCCGGCGGAGATCCAGTTGTCGCCGTAGTTTTTGGAGTTGCGGTAGCATGTGACGATGTCGTACCCGGCGGAGAAGGTCTCGTTCATGCGCGCGACGAAGTCGGGCGCAAGCACGTTGTCCGCGTCGAGGACTATGTACCCGTCGAAATACTCCTGATGCAGCAGCTTCATCTCGCGCAGCAGGTAGTCGAGGGCGTAGCCCTTCCCGCGCCGCTCCGGGTCGCGGCGCTCAAACACCGCTGCACCGCGGCTCCGCGCGACGCGCGCCGTCGCGTCGGTGCAGTTATCCGCCACGACGAATATCTTTATCAGCTTCTCCGGGTAGTCCTGCGCCTTTATGCTGTCGATGAGGTTGCCGATGACCTCCTGCTCGTTGCGCGCGGCGATGAGCACGGCGAAGCGGTGCGCCCCGGCGGGCGGCGCGGGCTTCTTCGCGGCGAACCATGAGATGGGTATGTACAGGAACTGATACATATAGCATGCGAAAAACAGGCACATTATTGCGAAGTTTATTATCTCTACGGTGTGCATTGCATTACCTCCAATGTATCTATACGGAATGCATTCTGCGTACAAGCTGTGCCGCTGATTATATCAACGGCACAGGGGAAAAGCCATTAAGGCGGGGTGAAGATTGTTTAAGATGTGCTTAAGCTTTTGCGGGCCTGTCGCACACGATGCAGAAGGCCATGACGGCGAAGAGGTTGAGAAACAGACCGAGTATCGGCCAGAGGGATTTGTTCATGCCCTCGTTCACGGCGCTCTTATAGAGCCATGCGACGACGGCCAGCCAGTAGTAAAGCGCCAGCACGGCCCACAGCACGCCGAGGCCGCCGATGATGGCGTAGTTCACCGCGTTGAGCGGGGTTATCTGGCTTTTCCACGCGTGCTCACGGTCATGCTCACGATCCTTGTCGTGCCCCTCGCCGCGCTCGCTGCCGTCCGCATTATCCATATTATCCGTGCCGTCCGCGGCGGCCTGCTCCGCAAGGGCGTACTGCTGCTTGAGCGCGGCGGCGTCGCTTATCTGGCGCGAGAGACTGAGCGGAATGGCGACAGCCGTGACGACGGCGAGGATGATGAACAGCAGCGCGATGCGCTTGAAGGTCTTTGTGTAGTCGAGATTCATTACATGGTCTTTCATGGGAATGTCCTCCATTATTTTATTTTGTGGTGATAATACCCTCGGCTGACAAGAGCGCACGCGCCTGACACGTCAGAAGAAATTTGCATCATTCTGTTTCCGCCTTGCTGTCAAAAAATCACACGAGAATCCATTGCTGTCAGGTGCAAAGCAGTTTTGCCGGAGCAGAAGGGCGGCCAGACGACGAAAAGACTGCAGGGAATACTTTGTGTATTTCCAAGGTCGTTGAGGACGTATGGGCGTTTTTCTGTCCGTCAAAACCGCGTGTGTCCTTGTCAGCCGATGGTCAAAAAGAAAAATCTGCTCCCTCATTGGGCTGTGCCCATTATGAGGGAGCAGATTAAATTTCACATAAAGCGAAGTTAAACCATGTTTAAACGATATCCCACGCCCCAGACCGTCTGGATGAGCGGCGGGTTTGAGGGGTCGTCCTCCAGCTTGTCGCGCAGGCGGTTGACGTGCACGGCGACGGTGATATTGTCGCCCATGGACTCAAGGCCCCAGATAAGCTCATAAAGATCCTCGCGGGAAAAGACCTGATTCGGGTGCCGCGCGAGGAAGAGAAGAAGCTCAAACTCCTTATTCGTGAGGGCGACGGGCTTCCCGTGCACGGCGACAGTGCGCGCCGCGGATGGCCTCGCTGTAGGCGCGGATGGAGGTCAGCGGGCTTTTCAGGTCGTGCGACATGCCGGCGATAAGCTCCTTGCGGCTTTGCGCGCGGCGCTGCTCGTCCTCCAGCGCGGCCTTGAGCTTCGCCGCCATGAGGTCAACGGCGTCGCACGCGGCCTTGAACTCGTCCTCCTCCGCATAGGCGATGGGGCTGTCCAGATCGCCGCGCTGTATGCGCTCCACCCCCGCGACGAGCACGTCCAGCGGCTGTGAGATATGCCGGAAGAGCGAGCGGGTCAGATACGTGTTCGTAAAGACTATCGTCAGCAGCAGCGCCATGCCCACGGCGCCGAGATATATCCACAGAAAGGTCTCAAAGCTGGAAAACGCGGCCTCATGCTGCTCAATAGTGATGTGCATCTCCTCAAGACTCAGCCCCAGCCGGGGGGAGATATGTCGTTTCAAGGATGTACAGCGCCACGCCCGCGCCGAAAAGCAGCAGCAGACCCGCGATGAGCAGCGGCACGAGAAACATGAATATATTCGATCTGGCCAGACGGCGGCGAACGGTCATTGTCCTCACCTCCTACCCTCGATTGACAAGGACACACACGGTTTTGACGGGCAGAAAACCGTCCATACGTCCTCAAAGACCTTGGAAATACACAAAGTATTCCCTGCGGCCTTTTCGCCGTCTGACCGCTTTTCTGCCTCGGCAAAACTGCTTGCACCTGACAGCGATGGATTTTCGAGTGATTTTTGTTTTTTGAGACGCAGATGTGTCGTAACCCATCAAGGCGAAAAGGCACGACCCTTCTCACGTACTCCGAGCAAAGCCCAGCGAAGCGGGTTTGTGAGGAACAAGGAAGAAGGAGCGAGCATAGTGCAGTTTTCGCCTAAAGGCGGAAACGGAACGGTGCGAGCTTCTTCTGACGCGTCAGGCGTGTGTGTCCTTGTCAACAGAGGGTACATATATGCAGGATGAGTATATCAGAATTATGCACTATATTCTTAAATAAAGATTAAAACTGTGTACTGAAAACTCCGGCATGGCCGCGCGTGGCGGCCATGCCGGAGCTGTGGTTCATTGCGTATATGCGCCCTTCACGCCTTACTTGGTCTTGGGCTTTGCCAGACCCAGAGTTGCGCTGAAGAAGCTGTAGAGCGCCGCACCGGCGAGAGAGCCTGCGCCGAGGATGGTGAGCGCCTCTTTCCCTTCGGGGTGAGTCTTTTCCACGATGTAACGGATGATGAGCGCGATTATGATGGTCAGACCGTTGATGGTGGAGCCGACGAGAAGGCCAGTGGCGAAGAGTATGCCAAGCTGGCGGTGACGGCCGAGGATCTGAATGATGGCGCCGGGAACGGCCCAGATGAACAGCCACTTTGCGATCTCGGCGGATGCGCCGGCGTCGATCGCGGCGACGAAGGTCTTGCTGACGGCAACATAGTCGCCGTTGTTGAAGTATCTGCGGGCAAAGATAAGGCACATGACGAAGGCGATGCCGAAGCCGAGAAGCTCGGAGCAGAACTGCTGCTTGCGGCCCTCAAGCTCAAGCTCGGGGTCGGCGCCGTTGCCGCGGAGGATGTAGCCGCACTTCATATCATAGGCCATGTCGGAGAAGCACGGGCCGGTGGCGGCGACGTAGCCTGCCAGAATGCCCAGCGCGAGCGGCGGGAAGCCCATCAGCATACCGAGGATGAGGAATATCAGCGTGCACGCAAAGGAGGGGAACCAGCCGGAATGCATCGCGGAGATGCCGACGATAAGCTCCGACGCGAGAGCGGCGAAGCCCGCCCAGATTATCCACAGGATGAACATGGGAACGCTCATATCGCTGACGATACCGGTGACGAGCGCGAGGACGAGCGCGACGATGAGGTAGGCGACCATGCCCTTGGTGAGCGCGCCCTTCATCCCCTTCATGCTGGAGGTGAACTGGCCGGCCGCAGAGGCGGAGGCCGCATCCTTGCGCTTGAAGAGCATCATGCCGCACTGGACGAGGGAGATGATGCCCGCGCCGATCATGACGCCGTGGGGCATGTAGTTGACCCAGAGGTGCTCGCTGTAGACGAAGCCCTCGCCGAAGATGTTGGTCAGCAGCGTGAACTTATGCCCGAAGAGCGAGAACATGAAGCCGTTCGTCTTTATCGAGCCGATGACTATCGAGCCGATGCCGAGGGCGGCCATTGCGCCGAAGTTGCCGAACCAGGAGACGCCCAGAAGGTCCATCGGCAGGCCGGCGAACTTGCCGAACGCGCCCATTGCCATACCGACGAGGATGAGCGCGGCCTTCTTGCCCTTTTCGATGACGGCAAGGATGCTTTCCGCACAGGCCACGCCGGGAGGCCACGCGCCGCCGTTTTCACCGGCAGCGGGGAACATGGGAGTGTCAAAGGTCTTGTAGATGATTGTCGCGTCGATGACCGTGGCGACGGTGCAGCCGATGAGCATGGGGAGGAAGAGATCGCTGCGGCCCATTATCATGGGGATGCCGACGGGCATGAGCATGCAGTTGGCGATGGAGAAGGTCGCGCCGGAAATCGAGGTCTGCAGAAGATTCTGCCGGTGGATGCTCTTGAACTTCTTGAAAACGCGCAGGGGGATAAGGGACAGCACGACGGCGAACAGCGCGCCGATGATAGACGTGTTGGCCGTGACGCCGGTGCGCACGATAAGCTCCATGCCGATGATGCTGCCGAGCGTGCACATTATGACGCCGAAGATCAGGCACCATGGGTCGTACCACTTGGGATGTTCCTTCGCGGTGATCTTCTTTTGGGTGAAGTCCTCGACTTCACAGCAATTGACGTTTCTGCTCTGATCGTCCATTGAGTTTGCCTCCATTCTCTGAAAAATATTCACTTGATTCCTATAATCGGAATTAATAAATAGTTATAGGAAACATTAAAACAATAGTATTCGATAATTCACAATTTGTCAATAATTTTGAACGAAAAATTTTGTCGAAGGCGTAAAAAAACATTCCGGCCGAAGCCGGAATGATGAGACTGTCGAAAAAGTGGCTTTTGCCGCTTTTTCGAGAAAGCGTCGCTGCGTTCTGCGCCTCTGTCGTCCGCTGTCAGCGGACGATTCGACGCTCACTCCGCGCAAAGAGTTTTCTGCCACGCACATGTCGCGGCAGAAAACGGATAATACCTCTTTCGCGTCTGCGGACGCGAAACTCTGCGAGGCTTTTTCGACAAGCTGGCCGGGGTCGGAATGACTGTACAATAGATAATAGGCGAACAAATGCCCCGGAGGGGAAGCGCGTCAGAACTCCACGCAGGTCGCGCCCATGCGGTTGTTTATCTGCAGGGCCAGTGCGCGCGCCTCGCCCAGCATCCTGTCGAGCAGCTCCTCCGTCATGTCCACGGAGCGGCCGCCGCAGCTTATGCCCGCAACGAGACGGTTGGCGGAGTTGAACACGGGGAAGCCGATGGCGAAAAGCCCGCCGGGCATATCGTTCTTCGTGAAGTCGTACCCCCGCCGCCGGGCGAGGTCTAGACTTGCGCGCAGCCGCGCCTCATCCTCCGCCGCCATGCCGAGCCCGGCAAGGTAGGCCTCGCGCTCATCCTCCGGCATGAAGGCCAGCAGCACGCGGTTGGACGCGCCCTTGTGCAGCGGGTACAGCCCGCCGGTGAACATCGTCGTCGTCAGCCCTGTCCGGGAGGAGAGGATATGCTCGATGCAGAGGCTTTTCATGTCGCACAGCATGGTCATGGTCATGCTGTAGCCCGTCTGCTCATAAAACTGCCAGATAAGGTCGTGTGCGATGCGCTTGACGTCGTTGCGGTACACGGCGCAGAAGCCGAGGATCATCGCCTTGTCGCCGAGCATGTACTGCTTTGAAGCGGCGTCCTGATGCAGAAAGCCCTCCGCCGTCAGGGTGTACACCAGCCTGTACGCCACGGTGGTGCCGACGCCCAGCCCCTTTGCGATGGCGTTGAGCGAGAGGGAGTTTTCCGTCTGGAACATATTGAGTATTTCCAGCGCGCGGCCTGCGGTTTGCAGGTAGCTGACATTGCTGCTGTTTCTTTCCAAAATATTTACGGTCCTTTAACACAGCCGGGCGGCGGCACGCGCGGCCACGGCATTATTCCTGATATAGAAATCCAGAGAGAATAGTACCAAGTTTGCCGCAAATTGTCAACCGGCACGAATATAATAATGTAAAATTATTTCCGCCTTTTGTGTTGACAAAATAAGGCCGCGCCGTGTATGATATACACATATTCCGATAAAAACACAACAATTCCGATAACAGGAAAGGAGACGGCAAAAATGCTTATTAAACAGCTTATCGAGGTTTTTGACCTGCTGGACAGCAGCACCGCCTGCGGCGCGGACATCGCGGATTATCTCAGAGGTATAGACCCCAAGGCCGATGTGGAGGTCAGCCCCCTTGTCGGGCCGCGCGGCAAGACCGACATGGTCAAGATCCGCATCCCCGGCACGAACGGCAAGGCCGCCGGCGGCACTGCGCCCACGATAGGCATACTCGGCCGCCTCGGCGCGATAGGCGCGAGACCGGAGATGATAGGCTATGTTTCCGACGGCGACGGCGCGCTGGTCGCGCTGACCGTGGCGGCGAAGCTGCTGGACATGCGCATGAAGGGCGACTTCCTTCCCGGCGACGTGTTCATTTCCACCCATATCTGCCCCGACGCCCCGACCCAGCCGCACAAGCCGGTGCCGTTCATGGGCTCCCCGGTGGAGATGGCGCAGGTCAACCGCGCGGAGGTCACGCCGGATCTGGACGCGGTGCTGTCCGTTGACACGACGAAGGGCAACCGCGTGATAAACACCCGCGGCTTTGCGATATCCCCGACGGTCAAGGAGGGCTACATCCTCAAGACGTCGGAGGACCTGCTGGAGGTCATGCAGCGCACGACCGGGCGTCTGCCCTATGTGTTCCCGCTGACGGTGCAGGATATCACCCCCTACGGCAACGGGCTGTACCACCTCAACAGCATCCTCCAGCCCAGCACGGCCACGAACGCGCCTGTCGTCGGCGTCGCCATCACGACGGAGACCGCCGTTCCCGGCTGCGGCACGGGCGCAAGCCATTATACCGACGTGGAGGAGGCCGCGCGCTTCATGCTGGAGGTCGCCAAGGCCTACGGCCGGGGCGAGGTGAGCTTCTACGACGAGGAGGAGTTTGCCCGGATACAGAAGCTGTACGGCACGATGAACCACATTCAGACGCTGGGCCGGGAGGACTGAGCCATGCGCGAGATGAAGATCGGCGCGATAACCGTGGGGCAGTCGCCGCGCACGGATGTGACGGGGGATATACTGCCCATATTTCAGGGGAAGATAGAGCTTATAGAGCGCGGCGCGCTGGACGGGCTGACGCGTGAGGATATCGCGCGCTTCGCCCCGCGCGGGGACGACTATGTGCTGGTGTCGCGGCTTTGCGACGGCAGCAGCGTCACCTTCGGCGAAAGCTTTATAGTGGACAGGCTGCAAAACGGCATATGCGAGCTTGAGCGCGAGGGCGCGGCGGCGATAATGGTGTTCTGCACGGGGCGCTTCCCGGAGACGCTGACTTCCCGCGTGCCGATGATATTCCCGTGCGACCTGCTGCACAAAACGGTGCCGCTGCTGACGGCGGCGTCGGAGATCATCGCCGTCACGCCGTCGCCGATGCAGCTTGAGCAGAACACGGAGAAGTGGCAGGGCTATGTGAAAAAGTGCACATCGATCGCGGCGTCGCCATACGGCGAGTGGGATGCGCTGCATGAGGCGGCGCTGCGCTGCCGTGAGCTTCCGGGCGACCTCATCGTGCTGGACTGCATAGGCTTTACACAGGAAATGAAAAATATGTTCGTCAGGGAGAGCGGCAAGCGCGCCGTTCTGCCGCGCACGCTGCTGGCGCGCGTCGTGTCGGAGCTGACGGACGTGGATACGACTATAGCGTAAGGAGCTTGAAATGGAGCTTAGAGAAACTGCGAAAAACATGCTGACGTCCTGCCTGGCTGCGAAGCCGGGCGAGACGCTGCTGGTCATCACCGACGACAGCCGCGTGAAGATAGGCACGGCGATATACGAGGCCGGCAAGGAGCTTGGCTGCGAGGCAATGCTGCTTGTGATGAAGGAGCGCGAGGTCAGCGGGCAGGAGCCGCCGGAGACCGTCGCGGCGGCGATGAAGGCGGCGGATATCGTCGTATGCCCCACGGCAAAGTCGCTCACGCATACGAACGCGCGCATAAACGCCGTCAAGGCCGGGGCGCGCATCGCCACCATGCCGGGCATAACGGAGGAAATGTTCTCCCGCGGGGCGATGACCGCCGACTATGACGAGGTGGAGAAGCTTACCGCGCGCGTCACGGCGCTGCTGACGGCGGCGTCGGAGGCCGTGATAGAGAAGGACGGCTGCCGCCTGACGCTGGCACTTGCCGGGCGCGACGGCGTGCCCAGCCCCGGCGTATACCGCGAAAAGGGGAAGAGCGGCAACCTCCCCTCGGGCGAGGCGTACATTGCCCCGCTGGAGGACGGCTCAAACGGGGAAATGATAATAGACGGCTCCATGGTCGGCGTGGGCAAGCTGAGCACGCCGCTGCATGTGACGGTCCGGGATGGGCGGCTGCGCGCCATCACCGGCGAGGGCAGCGAAAAGCTCGGCATACTGCTGGCGAATGAGCGCAACTCCACGCTGGGTGAGCTTGGCATCGGCACGAACATGGCCGCCATACTCAACGGCATAATCCTTGAGGACGAGAAGGTTTACGGCACGGTGCACATCGCCTTCGGCACGAACACCTCCTTCGGCGGCACGAACAAGGCCGACTGCCATATGGACGGCATAATCCTCAAGCCGACGCTCTACCTCGACGGGCGGAAGATAATAGACCACGGCGAGTTTTTGGTGTGAGAGACGGCGTAATGACTATGCGCTGTGCATTGTATGTGAAAGCCGCCTGAAAACAGCATATTAATATCCATATCCGGCAGAGACTGAGATGTATCAGCCTCTGCCGGTTTCACACTTCACATGGTTAAAATTTTATTTTTTATTGATAGCGCCGGGATGCTGTGATAGAATCTATAACAATTTAAAACCAGTCCTTGCTCAACAAGAGCACGCGGTTTTGAAGGGCAGAAAATGCCCATGCATCCTCAACTACCCTGCAAATATATAAAGAAGGAGCGATATCAATGAAGTTCTCAGCAAAGATGGAAAAATGCGGGCTGTCGCCCATGCGCAAGTTTGCGGGCGCGGCCGCCGCGGCCGAAGAGCGCGGCATGAAGATATATCACCTGAACATCGGACAGCCAGACATCGCCACGCCGGAGGCATACTTCGACGCGATACGCGCGTTCAGCGCGCCGGTGCTTGAATACGCGCCTTCTGCCGGGGAAAACGTGCTGATAGACGCGGTGCGCGGTTACTATGACAAGATCGGCGTCACGCTCGACAGGGGCGACGTGCTCATCTCCACGGGCGGCAGCGAGGCGCTGCAAATGACAATGGCAAGCATCCTCGACGACGGCGACGAGATACTCGTGCCGGAGCCGTTCTATCCCAACTACGCCACGGCGGTGACGCTCACGGGCGCGGCCATCCGCCCGATACCGACCTGCCCGGAGGAGGGCTACCGCTACGCCGTGCGGGAGAGAGTGGAGGCGTGCATAAATGAGCATACCCGCGCCATTCTGTTCACAAATCCCGGCAACCCCACGGGCAACGTTCTCAGCCGCGACGAGCTTAAGCTGATGCTGGATATCGCGCGCGAGCACGGGCTGTTCGTGATATGCGACGAGGTGTACAGAGAGTTCGTCTACGCCGGCGGACCGCTGATGAGCGCGCTGCAGTTCAAGGGGTACGAGGATAATGTGATAGTTATCGACTCCGTGTCCAAGCGCTTCTCCGCCTGCGGGGCGCGGATAGGAATACTCATTTCCAAGAACGCCGAATTTATGAGCCAGTGCATGAAGTGGTGCCAGTGCCGCCTGTGCGTGTCTACGGTCGATCAGATAGCGGCCGCGCAGCTGTACACCGTGGGGCCGGAGTATTTCGCCGCCGTGCGCGAGGAATACATGCGCCGCCGCGACGCGATGCTGGCCAAGCTCAAGACCATTCCGGGCGTCGTGTGTGAAAAGCCCGAGGGCGCGTTCTACGTCATGGCGGCGCTGCCGGTCGATGACGCGGACAAGTTCCAGACATGGCTTCTGACCGAGTATGACAACAACGGCGAAACGGTGATGTTTTCCTGCGGAGAGCCGTTCTATGCCACGCCCGGAAAGGGGAAGAACGAGGTGCGCATGGCCTACGTGCTGAAGGAAGAGGACATTGAGCGCGCCATGGACATCCTCGCGGACGCGATAGAAAAATACAACGCGGCGCACTGAGTACAAGCTGCCGGAAACGAACCCTCTTGTCAGGTTGAACCGCCCAGGATCGTGCTGATAATTACAAAAAGCCCGGAATCTCAACGATTCCGGGCTTTGTCGTTTCATCAAGTTTCCGCAAAATTTCAGGTCATGACGGCACGAGTTATCATTTCAACACGCCGTCAAGGGCTTCGCCATCCAATGTAAGCGTCACGGCTTCGCCATCGTGCGTGAGGCGGAATATATCCGAAGCAGAACCCGCGGCACGGAGTGCGGACAGCTCAAAAGCAGAACCCACACCGGAGGTAATAAAGACGATGGTACCAATGCCCTGCTGCATGAGCGCGTCAACACCAGACAGCGCCCCGGTCAACACCGCGAAGTCGTGCGCCGCCGTTATCGTGAGGACGCCGTTTTCAATGACTGCGCTGTGACCGAGGTCCGCGCCGTTTGCGTCAACGATGCGGAACAGCGGCGAATACTCGGGCGCGCTGGCCACAGGCAGAACGGGCTCGGGAGGAACATATGTGCCGGTGATATTATGATCGTATTCCTTTGCGTACTGATTCCAGTATTCTACCCAACCGTTGACGGTAAGCTTGGATGTATCAGGCTCAATTTCCGTGCCGTGTATAGGGTCGTCCGAAGAGCCGCCGTCGCCGATCCATGCGCCATGCCCATGCTTGTTGCCGTATTCGTCATTGATGATCATCCATGCATTTTTGATGACCTTCACATGGGCGTCACCGGAGATGGTCACATCGCTGCCGCGCCCTCTGTATTGATCGCCAGATTTAAAGGCCACACCATAATCACTGCCGCCGCCGATGCTTGCAGCGCTGGTGCCGCCCATAACAGTGACTTCACCGCCGGATATTCTAATACCGCTTCCGTTCGCCAGAGTACCGCCGCCTATACCGGCCCCATGCTGTCCGCCTGTTGCATTGACCGTACCGCCTGTAATTGTTATGTTTTTTCCGTTTGCCCGCATGCCGCCGCCAATGCCGGCGGCATCGCCTCCGCCGTTTGCGGTGACGACACCGCCGTTAATGACAATGTCAGAGCCATCGCCATCTCTGCCGCCGCCTATACCGGCGCCAAGCGAAGCGCCGGTTGCCGTGACATTGCCGTCGTTTATAATGATATCTTTCCCGGCAGCGTAAGCGCCGCCGCCGATGCCGGAGCCCCAGTATCCACCCTTTGCGATGACTGTGCCGCCGTTGATTTTGATATGTTCACCGCTGCCATTTTCACCGCCGCCAATGCCGGCGGCCGACGTTCCTCCTGCTGCCGTAACGTGCCCCTTGTTTATCGTTATATTTGAGCCGCTTCCACCTTCGCCGCCGCCGATGCCGGCACCCTCGCCGTATGAATTGGAAGAAGCAACGACCGAGCCATCATTAATAGTTATATTATCTCCATTGCCTTTTAAACCGCCGCCTATCCCGGCACCGGCTTGCCCGGTGGCGGTTACTTTGCCGCCGTTGATGGTGATATTTGTTCCGTTTCCATTGCGGCCACCGCCTATACCCGCGCTTTCTGCGCCGCAGGAGGCATTAACAGTGCCGCTGTTGATAGTGATGTTTGCGCCGTCCTCTGCATATCCGCCGCCTATACCGGCCGCGTAAGCGCCTCCCGTGGCATCAAGACTGCCGGAAACCTTGTTTTCATCCTGTATCACAAGATTACTGTCGTTATTCTCAACACCGGCGTGCCCGCGCCCGCTTTTCACGGTGTTTTCCCCGTCAAGCTCAATAATGACGGTGGAATCTTCATCCGGGCTTACGCTGACCGCCGTTACGGCACCCTCTCCGTTATAGTTGTTGCCGGTGCCGCTTTCGTCAATATTCACACCGTCGAGGGTGACCTCTGCCGTTGCGCCGCCGGTGGCGGAAATGCTTATGGTGTTCTGTGTCGGCGTCTCCGAGTCGCTCTGTGAAATGATGGTGGGCGAGGTTTGCGTCACGTTCACAAAGCCCGCGTCCACCTGAGAAACGTACTGGCCGGACTCATCTGCCGACACCTCTATACTGCCCTGTGAGAGGTCGTACTCCTCCGCAAAGGCAAGCGCAGGCACGTAGCAGACAAGCAGCACCATTACAATGACCGTCGAAAACAGCTTTTTAAGTTTCATTCTCCAACCCTTCTTTTTCTGTACATAATGTATACCGACGATATACTCTGACACATTGCAGGAACATTTTAACACTCAACATCAAGCAATGCAAGATGTTTTTCATACAAAATACCTTGATGTTAAAAGACGGCACTATCACCCATACTGTTAGTTGAGGTGATGGTATATGTATATGCGAATAAGAAAGGCGCGGGAAGAGCGCGGCTACACGCGCGAAAAGTTTGCCGAGCTTCTGGATGTGAGCGTTTCCTACATGGCGGAGGTGGAGCGCGGCAGGACCGGGATATCCGTAAAAATGCTGATGAAGATATGCGGCGTGCTGGGACTGTCGGCGGACTATGTGCTGTTCGGCGAGGAGAGGACGGAGGCCGCCGCGCTGGCGGACAGGATAGAAAGGATAGACGGAAAGTACCTGCCGCTGCTGGAGAGCATGATAGACGGCCTGCTGGCACTGAACGGCGCGGACAGCAGGGAATGACCTGCACACCGCCGCAGTTGCCCAGCGGCGCGACAGATTCATGCCATTTACCTATTGACAAAGTAGGATTAAAATAGT
>URPU01000004.1 GCA_900549865.1 uncultured Eubacteriales bacterium | reverse complement strand
CGGCAGCGGTCTGCGGCAGGTCGGCGGCAGCGGTGAGCATCCCGTTTACAGATATTCAAGTCCTGTGCTTCTGGGGGTGTCGCTTTGATACGTGAAGAGCATCTTGAGGTGTATGACCTCACGCTGACGGCTAAGGCCCCTGTGTTCGTCGGCAGCGGCAAAAGCTACGTGAAAAAAGAATATGTTTTCCTCGACCCGCGCTATGCCCGCGTTCCGGACGCACAGGTCGTGCTGATGGACGAGGCAAAGTTTTTCCCCATGCTGCTTGAGCGGGGTCTCGTGGATAAATATGAGCGCTTCATGCTCGGCACGCAGCCGGATCTTTATCGTTTCCTCACCGCTGAGTGCGGCTTTCGCCTCGGCGACATAAGCGCCGCGAGCCGCTGCGTCATATCTGCGGCGGACGCGCTGGACGGTGAGCATTCCCTGAAGGAGATCCACGCGTTTGTCAGGAACGGCAGCGGCCGGGCCTATGTTCCGGGCAGCAGCGTCAAGGGTGCGCTCAGGACTGTCATACTGACGGACATGATCCTGCGCGAAAATGCCGTTCACGCCGTGCCGCAGGGTAAGCGCCGGGGTATCCCGGAGGGGGAATATCTCAATACTCTCGCCCTGAAAAGGGACAGAGAGGGGCGCGCGGCTGACGACGCGGTCAACTGCTTTCTGCGCGGCGTTAGCATTTCCGACAGCGCGCCGGTCGATGACGGCTGCATGATGCTTGCCGGGAAGATCGACGCCGGTATTGACGGGAAAACGCATAAGATCAACCTCTGCCGCGAGTGCATAAGGCCCGGCACAAAGCTGCACTTCAAGCTGACGCTTGACCAGTCCGTGCTGAAGGGCTGTGCAACGGCGCAGCGCCTCACCGCGGCCATACAGGCGTTTGATAGGTTTTACGCGGATACATACCTTTCGCGGTTCACTAATCCATCCGGCATGGCGCGGGTGTCGTATGACAATGCGCTGCTGCTCGGCGGCGGGGCGGGGTTCTTTTCCAAGACACTGACCTATCCGTATCTTGGGCAGCACGCGGGGCTGGCGGCAAGCATTAATGTGCTTGACCGCGCTTTCAGCAGGCACCGCCATCAGGATGATGCCGGCGGCGGCATCTCCCCCAGAACGGTGAAGTATGCTTCCTGCGGCGGGCGGCTTTACCCCTACGGTCTCTGTGAGGTGAATATCACTTGATAACATCGTATAAGCTCATTCTCTCCCCGTCAGACGGCATGCGCATTATGCCGTCTGACAGCTATAAGCTGTATTCGTGGCTGCTCTCCGGGATACCGGTCGAGTATGCCGATGAGCTGCACATACAGCAGGGGCACCCGGTCTCTCAGTCCGTCTGTTACGATGCGGAGGTGAAAGCACCGGTCTGGCGCGTGAACCTGCTGACAGACGAGGCGTCGGCGCTTTTCTCTCCCGTGCTGGAACGGGCGGAGTGCATCGCGCTCCACACCGGCAGCATCGGCATCGCGCACAGGGAAGCGGCCTGTCAAACGGATTTCAAGGCGCTTATCCTTCGCGGGCGGGAGCTTTCGTCAAACCGCGCGGAGCTTCGTTTTATCACGGGCGCGTCCTTCAAGCAGAACGGCAGCTATGTGATCTTCCCGCAGGAGCGGCTCATCCTGCAAAGCCTTGCCAACCGCTGGAACAGCTTCTGCCCGGAGTACCCGCTGGCGGATGCCGACGCGCTTGCCATGCTCGCGTCGGGGCTTTGCATAAGCGATTACTCGCTCCATACCGTCAGATACAATCTGAAAAATGCGTATATTCCCGCCTTCACCGGCCGCGTGACCGTGACGGCGCGTCTGCCCGTTCCGCTTCTGGAGCTGTGGAACGCGCTTCTCTGCTGGGCGCCGTACAGCGGCATAGGCATAAAAACTGCCCTCGGCATGGGCGGCGTTGACGTGCGCTTTGCCGAAAAGCGGACGGCGCAGGGCGAATAGGAGGGCTCTATGGACGATTACGGCATCACGATCGACGGCGACGCGCTCCGCCGCGATTTAAAGAACGACTGCATGGGTGCATATTTCGGCGGCGGCTATGGCGCGGCGCTTGCGGATGCCTTTGACGTCGATACGGCATCCCCGGAAGAGCTTCTCGCCCTCGCACAGCGCTTGGGGCGTAATATTTACGACTATCAGTTGGATTGATATATTCTTCTCCCATGCGCTGGCTGCGGCATCCCGCCAGAGTAGACCGTGCTGATATAACGATGCTCGCAAAATACACGTGTGCCCGGCGGGGTTTCCCGCCGGGCACAGCTTCAGCATATCCAAAAAGCCGCACGTAGTTTCGCCGCCCTCCGGGTTTTTGACAGTATAAGGGCACGGTCATCGACCGTGCCCTTATCACGCCGCGTTTACGCGGCATTATTATTGCTGCTTGTATTATTACTGCGCCGCGGGGGCTTCCTCCGCGCCGGTATCCTCCGCCGCGGGCGTCTCCGCCTCTGCCGTCAGGTTCTCCACGGGAACGAATATGCGGTGGTTCTGCTCGGACAGGCTGATGAAAGCGCCGCTCTCGTCGGTGACGATCTCAAGGCTATAGTCGAATTCGCCGTCGTTGTACTTCACGGTCGTCGCGCTGTCCAGCGCCCATGTGAGCGCGTCCTCTTCGCCGTTGAACAGCTCCGTGCCGGTGCCGTCAGCTCTCAGGATGATGGTGTTCGTGGGGTTATCCTGGCAGGCAAGCTCCCTGCCGATGAAAAGCTGCTTTATCACATCCGGGTCGCCGCGGACGTACCACGTCTCGTTCTTGTAATCATAAGCCTTGAACTCGTCGGTAAAGACGATGTCGATGCTGCTCTCCCCGGCAGGGGCCTCTTCATCGACAAGGTGGTTGTCCTCCGTCATGGCGCACACGACGGTCTTGACGGGCTGGCCCTTCTCAACAAGGACGTAGGCGAGGCCGATGCTGCTGTTGTCGGCAGGGGTGAGATAGAAGTAATCCTCACCGCGCACGCCGTTGACATACCATGCGTCGCCCGTGTGCTCCTCGCTGATGGCGTGGCCGATGTTCAGCGTGGAGGGGTTGATATTGGCCGCAGGCTCCAGCTTGGAGACGTCCTGTATGGTCTCGCCCTCGGTCGTTTCAAGCTTGCCGGTGCCGACGGTGTTGGCGTCCTCCGCCTTGGCCCCGCAGGCCGCAAGGCCGAGCGCCATGACCATGACGAGCGCCAGTGCAATTATTCTTTTCATTATATGTTCTCCTTTCGGTTTTCAGTTGGTCACATATACATAGCCTATAATACCACAAGCTTTCCCAATATGGAACCGTTTTTCGCAAATTTACATATTATTTTTACAATTCGCCGTATACCGGCCGCCCGTCAACGAACGCGGCCTTAAGCTCAAGCGCCTCGTCCAGCACAAGGATGTCCGCGCATTTCCCCACGTCCAGCGCGCCGATGCTGTCAGAAAGGCCGATGCTTCGCGCAGGCGCGGCCGTGACGGCGTACACCGCGCTCTCCAGCGCTATGCCGTAGCTCACGACGTTTTTCAGCTCCTGCAGAAGGTTCGTTGCGGAACCGGCGATGGTCCCGTCATGCAGCCTTGCAAGGCCGTCCTTCATGGTTATCGGCAGTCCGCCCAGCTCATACTCGCCGTCCGGCATTCCCGCACAGCGCAGCGAGTCGCTTATTATCACAAGCTTTTCGCCGAACATCTTGTGCACCGCGTTTATCATCGCCGGATGGATGTGGAAGCCGTCGCAGATAAGCTCCGCCTCCGCCCCGGCCGCAAGCGCCGCGCCCACAAGGCCGGGCTTTCTGTGGTGGAACGGCTCCATGCCGTTGAAAAGATGCGTGGCGTGGCGCGCCCCGGCGTCAAACCCGGCCATCGCCTGATCGTAGCTGGCGGCGCTGTGCCCCAGCGAGACCGTGCACACCCCGGAGGCGTAGCGGATGAAGTCCAGCGCGCCGTCTATCTCCGGCGCAACGGTAATCAGCCTCACCATGCCGCCGGAGGCCTCGTTTATCCTGTCGAACATATCCCTGTCCGGCGCGTGGAGGTTGTCGGGGTTCTGCGCGCCGCGCTTGGAGTAGGATATGAACGGCCCTTCAAGGTGTATCCCGGCGCACTTCGCGCCCTTTTCCGGACGGACGAAGCCGCGGACGCACTCCGCGGCGCGGATGAGCGCCGGCTCCTTCAGCGTCATCGTCGTGGCGCAGAAGCTCGTCACGCCGTGGCGGGCGTAATACTCGCTCAGTCCGGGCAGCGCGGCGGCGTCGCCGTCGCTCACGTCCGCGCCCACCGCGCCGTGGGTGTGCACGTCTATGAAGCCCGGCACGACGTATGCTCCGTGCGCGTCGATTCCGCCCGCGCCGTCAAAGCCCGTGATCCGCGCGCCGAACTCTATCCCGCCGGGAACGAAGCGCCCGTCTCTATACACCCTTGCGTTGCTTATTTTCATGCGGTATCTGCCCCCTTTGAAAATGTTTTATCCCCGCGCCGCCGGCGCCGGGTCTTACAGCACGAATTTTTCTATCGCCGCGGCGACGCCCGCGTCGTTATTCGACAGCGTGATATAGTCCGCCGCGTTTCTCACGTCCTCCATCGCGTTCGCCATGGCGACGCCGAGGCCCGCCGCGCGCAGCATGTCCGTGTCGTTCGTTCCGTCGCCGAAGGCGACAGTCTGCGCCATGTCCACGCCGAGATGGCGGCACAGCGCGCGCAGGCCGTTGGCCTTTCCCGCCGCGGCGCTGTTCACCTCTATATTATTGCTGACGGATGACGAAAACAAAAGTTCCGGGAACCTGCCCGGCAGCTCCTTGAGCATCCGCGCGCGAAGCTCCATGTCGTTGAAGTACACCTGCATCTTCTCCAGCGTCTCGCCCTTCGCGGCAAGATGCGCCTTAAGCTCCGGCACGGGCACGCGCAGCGATTTTATCAGGCACAGTATGCCCTTGTCCGGCATGAACTCCTCCGCCCGGTCATACATCCTCCGCGTCATCCAGCCGCGGCCATCCTGATAGCAGTCGTATATGACGGGCAGCGTGTCCATGTATTCGTAAAAGCGCAGCGCCGTGTCAAGCGGTATCTCCGCGCGGTAAAGCGCCTCGCCGGTCTGCGCATCCATCACGGCCGCGCCGTTTATGCACACGTAGTAGCGTATGAAGGGCAGGGCGCTCAGCTCCTCCGGTATGCCGCCGAGTATCCGCCCCGTCGCCGGCACGATGTACGCGCCCTTTTCCGCCGCGCGCCTGAGCGCCGCGATATTCTCCGCCGGTATCCTCTTCTCGCTGTCGAGCAGCGTTCCGTCAAGGTCGAACGCTATCAGCCTGTAATTCATCTCCGCCTCCATGCACACTTTGTATATCTCGCTTAATTATCCCTCAAACGCGGCCTTTTGGCAAGTGATTTTCCCCGGCATTTCGGTGAAATTTGTCCTGTGGGATTTTTGTGGTTGAAAGGCCGGGAGAGAGCGTGTATAATTTAACCCGATCATACACAAGGAGGCTGACGCGATGACGCTTCAGGAAAAAGCCAAGCAACTGAGGATCGATATCATAAACGAGCTGTATGAGGCTCAGTCCGGACATCCGGGCGGGTCCCTTTCATGCCTTGAGACCCTCATCGCACTGTATTATAACGTAATGGATGTCCGCCCCGGCGACCCGCACTGGGAGGACAGGGACAGATTCATCATGAGCAAGGGCCACTGCTGCCCCGCCCTCTATGCCGTTCTTGCCGACAAGGGCTACTTCGGCAAGGAGGAGCTTGCCACTCTGCGCAAGCTCGGCAGTCATCTTCAGGGCCACCCCGACATGCGCAAGACCCCCGGCGTGGACGCCAACACCGGCTCTCTCGGTCAGGGCATCGCCATCGCCATGGGCATGGCGCTTGCGGCGAAGCACGCAAAGAAGGACTACCGCGTGTTCACGCTCGTCGGCGACGGCGAGTGTCAGGAGGGGCTTGTCTGGGAGGCCGCCATGTCCGCGGCGCACTACAGGCTCGATAACTTCACCGTCATCATGGACCACAACAGGCTCCAGATAGACGGCGACAATGACGACGTTATGAGTCTCGGCGACATTATGGGCAAGTTCGCCGCGTTCGGCTTCGACACCTATAAGGTGGACGGGCACGATATCGACGCCGTGACAGCGGCGCTCAAGGCGCCCTTTACGCCGGGCAGGCCGAAGTTCGTCTGCTGTGAGACGGTGAAGGGCAAGGGCGTGTCGTTCATGGAGAACAAGGCATCCTGGCACGGCTCGACCATCAAGCAGGCTGATTACGAGGCCGCAATAAAGGAATTGAAGGAGGCGCTCTGATGGGTAAATCAACTAGAGAAGCATACGGCGAGGCGCTTGCCCTGCTGGGCAAGGAAAACGACAAGATCGTCGTCATGGACGCCGACCTCGCAGGGGCGACAAAGACCGGCACCTTTAAAAAGGCCTTCCCCGACAGATTCTATGATTTCGGCATCGCCGAGGCGGACATGATCTGCGCCGCCGCTGGCTTTGCCTTCACGGGCTATGTTCCCTTCGCCAGCACCTTCGCCATGTTCGGCGCGGGCCGCGCGTTTGAGCAGATCCGCAACTCCGTGGCCTATCCCGGCGCGAACGTGAAGCTCGCCTTCACCCATGCCGGGCTCAGCGTCGGCGAGGACGGCGGCTCCCACCAGTCTCTTGAGGACGTCGCGCTCATGCGCGAGCTTCCGGGCATGACGGTTTTCTCCCCCTGCGACGCATCCGAGACCTATAAGGCCGTGAAAGCCGCGATAGATATCCAGGGTCCCGTGTATATCCGCCTGACCCGCCCCGGCACGGACGACGTCACCGATGAGGCAACGCCCTTTGTTCCCGGCAAGGCCGTCGTTCTGCGCGAGGGTACGGACGCCGCGATATTCGCCACCGGCCTGATGGTCACGCGCGCCCTCAAGGCGGCGGAGCTTCTCTCCGCCGAGGGTATCAGCGCCGCGGTCGTGAACTTCCACACCATAAAGCCGCTTGATGAAGAGTGCGTCCTTTCCTACAACAGCAAGGTCCGCGCCATCGTCACGGCGGAGGATCACTTCGTCACCGGCGGCCTCGGCTCCGCCGTGGCGGAGGTCATTGCCGGCAAGCCCGGTGCCGGCTTTGCCCGCGTCGGCGTGGAGGATAGGTTCGGCCAGTCCGGCTCCCCGGCGAAGCTGTATGAGGAGTACGGCCTGACGGCGGAAAACATCGCCGCGAAGGTCAAGGCTCTTCTGTAATATACTTCTGATATAAGAACTCCGAAGCGCGAAACTCTGCGCTTCGGAGTTTTTTGTTGTTTTTGTTTATAGTATTTATAATTCCATCGACGGGTTTTCCGCGTCTATAAGCCCCGCGGCGGCCTCACAGCCGAAGATGCGCATAATAAGGGCCTGCAGCTCATCCCGCGCGGCGATCACCCGCTCACGGTTGAAGTCCGTGAAGCCGTCAATGGGGAAAAAGATGTCCGACGATGCGGCGGTTATCTTACCGTGCTCGCTCTGCCGCCATGTCCAGCGGCGCGTGCGCACCTGGTCTCCGACAGCGTAGACCACTTCGCCGCTGTCGGGCGCTTCCTCCGTGTCTCCGCCGAAGGGGAGGAAGCTGTCGCCGGGCCGCGCAAGGCGGATGCAGATATCCTCACTGCCGCCGCCCAGATCGTGCGCGCCCGTCGGAAGCGTGTATTTCAGTGACACGGCATTGCCGAAATACACGCTTCCGATGGGGAACAGATTCTTTTCCATGCGCATTCCTTCTTATAACCCTTTACATTTGCATTCATATTATAAACTCTACAACGGTTATAGAGTCAATAGCGGATTTTGAGTTTTTCGATTTTGCCGCTTTCATGCTCATATAAAAAGACCCACATGCGGACAGCCGTTTTTCCGGCGGTCGCATGTGGACTTTAGTCATATATGCTTTTTTACATGCTCTTTTTCGCCTTGTACTTCTCGAAGAAGCCGAGGAAGCTGTCGAACAGCAGCCGCGTCTTGCCGTGCAGGCCCGTCTCCTTGTGGTAGTAGGCGCAGACGCTTTCAATATCCGGCAGGTACGGCAGGGGGAAAAGCTCGATATCCGTGAGGTAGTCCGCCTGCACGTCCGGCGCGAGCATATCCCAGAAAAGCTCAGGATAGATGAACACGCCTATGCCGCTTATGGCGAGCTGGAACGCGTTCTCCACATTCGTAAGCTCACACACGAATTTCGGATTTATATCATAGTATTTCAGATAGCTGTTCAGCGTCCTCCCGCCGGATGAAAGGCGCGGGATCTTTATAAACGGCAGGCTTTCAAAATAGCTCAGATCCGCCCCGGCGGAAAACTCCGCCTTCTTCTCCTCATACTCATCCCCCGCGAGGCGGCGCAGCATCGGCTTCGGCACGACGAGGAGCTGCTCCTTCCGGCAGAGGGGGATGGTCTCATACGTGTCGGGCGTGTTGTTGATGGAGCCTATCACCAGATCCACCCCGTCATAGCTAAGCGTCTTTTGCAGCACCTCCGGCGACTCCTCGCTCAGCTTCACGTAGGTGTCGGGGTTCCGGCGCAGATAATCGGGCAGCACGTGCGGCAGTATCGCGCGCGCGACGGTGTGCTCTATCCCCAGCCGCACGAAATGCGCGCCGCTTATGCTCTTCGACGAGCTTTCCTCGTACTGCTGCTTGAGCTGCAATATCTGCTTTGCCGTCTGCAAAAACTGCTTGCCGTCCTGCGTCAGCACCAGCGGACGGCTGCGCACGAAAAGCGGCGTGTCCAGCTCCTCCTCCAGCTTCGCTATCTGCTTGCTGAGAGACTGCTGAGATATGAAAAGATGCTTCGCCGCCGTGGAAAAGCTCTTCTCATCCGCCACCGCTATAAAGCTTTTCAATAGTGAGAAATCCATAATATACTCCAATTATAATGCACTGTCCGCGCCCTGTGCGGCGCGGCGAAAAGTATAGCACGCAGGGGTAAAATAGTCAAATTCTAAACAATTTGCCCCTAAATCATGCCGTTTTTCGACCGTTAGTCAAACAATTAACTTTCTTTTTATTGCTTTTGCATAAAACACTGCGTTTTCCGGGCCTGTTTTATGTATTATCTGGTGAAAGTGTGAATGACCTATTGCCAAAATCAACTTTTGGTTGTATTATAATACCGAAATGAGCGTAATTCAAGTGTTACGTTCATAGCCGGAGAAAAATTTTTCAGTGCCGCGCAGTGCGGCTGCAATATCCGGCGGGATCATAAAGGAGGAAAAAATCTCATGAAAAAACTGTTTGCACTTTTGCTTGCGCTGAGCATGGTATTTGCTCTGTGCGCCTGCGGCTCTTCCGATGCGAAGAAGGAGACCCTCACGTTCACCACCGGCGGCGAAGCCGGCACCTATTATGCCTTCGGCAGCGTCCTCGCCCAGTATGTCTCCTCCAATTCCGACCTCAACGTCGTCGCCGTCACCGGCAACGGTTCTCAGGCGAATATTGAGGATATGGATGCAGGCGACGTCCAGCTCGGCTTCTGCCAGTCCGACGTTATGAGCTACGCCTACGCCGGTACCAACCTCTTCGACGGCAAGGCAGTTTCCAGCTTCTCCGTCGCGGCGGCGCTGTACATGGAGCAGGTGCAGATAGTCACCATGAACCCTGACATAAAGTCCGTTTCCGACCTCAAGGGCAAGACCGTCTCCGTCGGCGCTCTCGGCTCCGGTGTTTACTTCAACGCGCTGGACGTTTTCGCCGCCTACGACATGACTCTTGACGACATCAGCCCCGTCTACCAGAGCTTTGGCGACAGCGCCGAGAGCCTGAAGGATAAGAAGATCGACGCGGCGTTTATCGTCGCCGGCGCGCCCACCACCGCCATCACCGACCTCAGCACCTCCGGTCAGGTCTACCTCGTTGCGATAGACGACGAGCATGTCGATAAGCTCATCGCCGCTTCCCCGTACTACTCCGCATACACCGTCACGGCCGACACCTACGGCATGCCTGAGGACGTCCAGACCGTCGCTGTCGCCGCTGTTGTCCTCGTGCGTGACGATGTGTCCGACGATGCGGTCTACTCCTTCGTCTCCACCATCTTCAACAACATCGACGCCATCGCTGAGCAGCACGGCAAGGGCGCGGAGCTGAACGTTGAATTTGCCGCCAGCGTGACCAGCGTTCCCTACCACCCCGGCGCCGCCAAGTACTTTGCCGAGCAGGGCCTCGAGGTTGCGACCAAGTAAAGAATAAACTTTTGTGTGCTTGACCTGCGGCGCATATCCACGCCGTAGGTCTTGCTGCAAAATGCCTCCAGAAAATCTTAGCAGTATATTAACGCCATCCGCTGCCTCCGGCAGCGGTCGCGCCGTTTTATAGTACACTATATCAATTTAAAGGAGCGTTAGGAATGTCCGACAAAAAAAAGCATGAGAGCTTTGCCGAACACGTTGTGGACACGACGACCGACATCGAGTATGTTGACGTCGGCACGGCGGAGGACGTGGAAAAGCTCATGCGCAAGTATGACAGGGAGTCGAACACGCGCATATGGGAGGGCAAGGTCGCCGTCATCGTGCGCGCGGTCATGGTCATCTTCTCTCTCTACTGCATTTATTCCACCCTGTTCTCCGTCGCCGCGCTTGAAAAGCGCCTGACGGCTTTTCTGGGTCTGGTCGTGATAATGGGTTATCTCACCTACCCCGCCAGCAAGCACCACGTGCGCCACAACTACGTTCCCTGGTACGATTTCGTGCTGATGATAGTTGGCGCGGCCTGCTTCTTCTACTATTGCTTCAGCTATGACTCTCTTATCAGCGTGCTCACCAGCGCCGCGAAGATGACGGATCTTCAGGTCGTCATCGGCGTTGTCGGCATCCTTGTGCTGATGGAGCTGTGCCGCCGCTGCGTCGGCGTGCCCATCCTGTGCGTGGCCGGTGTGCTGCTTATCTACACCTTCTCCACCGGCCTCGGCCTCAAGCGCCTGCTGTACACCCTTTTCTACTCCACCAGCGGCATCATGTCCACCCCCGTGCAGGTCTGCGCGAAGTACATCGTCGTGTTCATCATCTTCGGCGCCTTCCTTGAGCGCACCGGCATCGCCGCGTTCTTCATCGACCTTGCCAACTCCCTCGTCGGCGGCTTCGCCGGCGGCCCTGCAAAGGTCGCTGTCATTTCCTCGGCGCTGTGCGGCATGGTGTCCGGCTCCTCCGTCGGCAACACCGTCACCACCGGCTCCGTCACGATCCCGATGATGAAAAAGGCCGGCTACAAGCCGGAGTTTGCCGGCGCTGTCGAGGCGTCCGCCTCCACCGGCGGCCAGATAATGCCCCCCATCATGGGTGCGGCGGCCTTCCTCATGGCGGAGTATATGAACGTCACCTACGGCGAGGTCGCCCTGCGCGCCATTCTGCCTGCGGTGCTGTACTTCACGGGCATATTCATTTCTGTCCACCTCGAGGCGCGCAAGCTCGGCCTGAAGGGGCTTGAGCGGTCTGAGCTTCCCAAGATTGGCAAGCTCATGGGCAAGATATACCTGCTGACCCCGCTGGTCGTGCTGGTGTGGCTCGTCACGACCAACACCCGCACCATGCAGTTCTCCGCCTCCATCGCCATCCTCTGCGCCATCGCCGTCAGCCTCTTCGACAAGGATAACCGCATCACCGTCGCCAAGATACTTGAAGCCCTTGAGGCCGGCGGCAAGAGTGCCATCACCGTGGCCGTTGCGTGCTCCATGGCGGGCGTTATCTCCGGCTGCATCACGGCGACCGGACTTGCCTCCAAGCTCATCTCCGCCGTCGTCTCCGTGTCGAACTCCGTCACCTTCATTGACCCGACCTTCGTCGCGCTGTTTCTGACGATGATATGCTGCATCGTCCTCGGCATGGGCGTGCCCACGACCGCGAACTACTGCATCATGGCCTCCACCTGCGCGCCCATCCTCATCACCATCGGCGTGCCAAAGATGGCGGCGCACTTCTTCGTGTTCTACTTCGGCATCGTGGCCGATATCACGCCTCCCGTGGCGCTGGCGGCATACGCCGGTTCCGCGATAGCGAAGTCCAACCCGATGAGAACGGGCATCAACGCCACAAAGCTCGCCATCGCGGCGTTCATCGTGCCGTATATCTTCTGCATGAATCCCGCGATGCTGCTCATCGACGTGACGGTGTGGAGCATGATCCAGATCATCGTCACCTCCCTCGTCGGTCTGTTCGGCGTTGCGGCCGCGCTGGAGGGCTTCCTCCTGCGCCCGATGAACCCCGTGTTCCGCATCGCCACCGCGATAGGCGGCATACTCATGATGATCCCCGGCACCTTCACCGATTCTATCGGCATCGCGCTGTTCGCCGCCGTCGTCGTCATCCAGCTCATCCAGAAAAAGAAGGCCGTGGCCGCGTAAGAGCGCGTCTTTCTGAAAATGATATGATATAAGGGTATGCGCCCGCGGGCGCATACCCTTATACTGTCAAACGATTCATGCTTCAAGGTAAAGAGACCGCGCAGCGGGGGAGCTTGAGGGGGCAAGGCCCGCCTCAAATTGGATAAACCGCCGCAGAAAGGCTTGATGTATCAAGACTTTCGGGCGAAGCTGTATTTTGAATGCTTTCAAAATACTCGGCGGATAAGCGCGGTCAAAAAAGTCAAAGACTTTTTTGACAAGCTGATGTCGGTTCAGCCTCCGCTGTGCGCGGAGAGGAAAGCGGGCGAGAACGCGCCCTGCGCGGCCTCAGTACTGCCGCTTATGGACGCCGCCGCCCCGGCAGGCATGACGCTGACGCCGGAGTACGCAACGCCCGGCGCGTCGTGCACGGCGCTGTAATCGTTCACGCTGTAAAACAGTGCACACGAGGTGAGCACAGCCAGTATGAGCAGTATTCCGACACAGACCACGGTTTTTTCCTTCATCATTGTACTACGCCTCCTGTAAAAATATTTTGGATATATATAATACGAATTCCGCGGGAAAAAGTTCCCGCGGAATTCACAGCTTATCAAAAAAGTCTCACAGAGTTTCGCGTCCGCAGACGCGAAAACTGTATAATTCGTTTTCTGCCGCGACATGTGCGTGGCAGAAAACACTTTGCGCGGAGTGAGCGTCGAATTGTCCGCTGTCAGCGGACAACAGAGGCGCAGAACGCAGCGAAGCTTTCTCGAAAAAGCGGCAAAGCCACTTTTTCGACAGTCTAGAACCACAGAGGATGTCTTGCACATCCTCTGTGTTTTCAGCCATGCTTCAGCTCTTTCAGCCTCTCAAGGAAGCTGTACGGCACGTCGAGCTTTCCGTTTATCCCCCTGCCGAGGGAGATGTGGGGCTTGTTCGCCCCGTGAAAGTCGCTGCCGCCGGTCTTGACAAGGCCGTATTCGTCCGCGAGAGCCTCAAGATACGCCACCTTCTCCGGGCCATAGCCGGAGTAGCGGCATTCGATGCCGCGCAGACCGTGCTCCATGCAGTGCTCTATTATATCGCGCAGGCCCGCGTCGTCGCGCTTATACTGGAACGGGTGTGCCAGCACCGGAATGCCGCCGGCCTCGTCGATGATCTCGACAGAGCGCTCTATCGGCAGAAAGCTGCGCGGCAGGTAGTAGCGCTGGCCCTTCTCCACATAGCGGTCGAAGGCGTCCTGCACGCTGGAGGCAAGGCCAAGCTCCACAAGCACCTCCGCGAAATGCGGCCGTCCGATGACGCTGCCGAAGCGCGCGTGCATCGCCTCATAGCTCACGGGAAGCCCGTCCGCCGCCATAAGCTCCGCCATTTTGCGGTTGCGGCTGTCGCGGTCGTGCACTATCCAGTCCAGCACGGGGCGCAGCTTGTCGGAGGTGGGGTCAATATAATAGCCGAGTATATGGATGGCCCCGCCGTACTTCGTGCTGATCTCTATCCCCGGCACGACCTCCACGCCGAGCTCCTGCCCGGCCTGCGCGGCCTCGGCGTAGCCGGAGACGGTGTCGTGATCGGTGACGGCTATCGCGGCAAGGCCCGTGTCCGCGGCAAGCTGCACGGCCTCGCGCCCGGAAAACGTCCCGTCGGAGGCGGTCGTGTGCACATGCAGGTCTATTTTTTTCATCCTACTATCCGTTTTTTCCATTCGCCGCACCTTTCGTATATATCCCGCGCGCTCTCGTCGAGGAAGAATTCACCGTTTTCGTACAGTATTTTTCCGTTGACCATGGTCAGATACACGTTCTCCTTCGAGCCGGAGTAGACGATGTTGCGCGCGATGTTGTTCACCGGCTGCATGTTCGGCCTTTCAAGGTCGAGGACGGTGATGTCCGCCAGCTTGCCGGGGGCGATATCGTCGCACTCGTCAAGACCCATCGCCCGCGCGCCGCCGACACAGGCCATTTCCAGCGTCCTGTCGGCGCTTCCGGCGGCGGCGTCCATATTTTTCAGCTTTTGCAGCGCGGAGACGAGGTACATCTCGCGGAACATATCGAGCGCGTTGTTGCTTCCGGCCCCGTCCGTGCCGATGGCAAGCGGAACGCCTGCCGCGGCAAGCGCGTCCACCGGGGCGACGCCGCTTGCAAGCTTGAGGTTGGAGCCGGGGCAGGTGACGGCGTACAGCTTTTTCTCCGCCATGAGGGCGATGTCCGCCTCGTCCATCCAGACGCAGTGGAACGCGCCGCCGCCGTAGCGGAAGAAGCCTATTCTGTCGAGAAGCTGCGGCGGCGTGAGGCCGTAGCGTTCGATGCAGCCGTCAACCTCCGCCTTCGTCTCGCTCATATGCGTATAGCACGGGGCCTTGTACTTCTCCGCGAGGGAGACCATGTACTCCATGCGCGGCATCGACGTGGTATACTCCGCGTGTATGCCCAGCCTGTAGGACACAAGCTCGCTGTAGTTATTGAACTTGATGTATTCGCGCTCGATGTTCGTTATGTCGGCGTCGAAGTCGTTCAGCGCGGAGCATATGACCGTGCGGAAGCCCGCGTCGGTATTGGCCTTGGCATAGAAGTCGTTCTTTATGTACATGTCGAAGCTTGCCGTTATGCCGGAGGAGAGGTATTCCATTATGCCAAGCTTCGTCATGTCGTACACGGCCTCGCCGGTCAGCTTCCCCTCGCGCGGCCAGACCTGTTCGCTCAGCCAGCTTTGCAGCGGCATGTCGTCCGCCAGAGAGCGGAAAAACACCATGGCCGTGTGCGTGTGCGCGTTTTTGAACCCCGGCATGAGCAGCTTCCCGGAAAGGTCTATCTGCCGGTCAAATTCCGGCAGGACGCCGGGCGCATCCCCCACGTGGACTATTCTGCCGCCGTCCGTCCAGACCTCGCCGCGGCTTATTTTCATCCCGCCGCCGAAGCTGAGGATGCGGCCATTATAAAATCTTATCATATCTCTTTATATCTCTTCCTCTCTGCAAACTTATAGCTTGGCGCACATCTCGTCGTGCGCGGCGAGCTCCGCCGCGTTGTCGAGCGGGTCGAGGGCGTCCACGCCGTATTTGCGCCGCAGCGCCGTCAGCAGCAGCAGATCGCACAGCGCCGGGTTCTTCGGCAGCAGCGGGCCGTGGCTGTAGCTTCCGAAAAGGTTCTTATAGTGCACGCCCTCCGTGCCGTCCTCGCCGTTATTGCCGAACCCGGCCAGCACCGTGCCGAGGGGCTCCACCCCTTTGCCGAGCCACGTTTTGCCGCTGTGGTTTTCAAAGCCGACGGCGACGCTTCCGCCCGCCCCCTCGGAGCAGCGGAATTTATAATTGCCTATCATGCGCTGCTTTGAGCCGACGGTGTAAAGATCCACCGCGCCGATGAAGTCGCAGCGCTTGTGGTCGTAGGTCTCGTAATAGCTGCCCATCATCTGATAGCCGCCGCATATGGTGAGGAAGGTGACGCCGTCCTCGATGGCGGCGACGATCTCCTTATCCTTGCCGCGGTGAAGGTCGTCCAGCAGCACCTGCTGTTCAAAATCCTGTCCGCCGCCGATGAAAACAATGTCGAAGCCGGCGAGGCTTTCCCGGCGGCCTATGGGCAGCTTCGTCACGCTGGCGTCTATCCCGCGCCATGCGAGGCGGCGCGTCATGCACAGCACGTTGCCCCTGTCGCCGTAGAGGTTGAGCACGTCAGGATACATATGGCATATTTTCAGTTCCATTTTCATATCCCCCCGTTATTCCCAGAATTCACTGCCGCCGCAGTGGCGTATCACGGCCTCGCGCAGCTCCAGCATGGCGGTATAGGTGGGCATGATGTACACGGGAAGCTCCTGCCCGGCTATCCACTCCACAAGCTTTGCATAGTCCGTCTGCGTCTCTATGGCCGCGTCGTCTATACCGGCGTATTTTATGCGTATGCGCATGTCCGCCGCCCTGTCGCCCGAAACGATGACGCGCTGGAGCCTGCCGGAAAGTGCGGTCAGCTCCTCAAAATCCACGTCCCATATCCACGATATGTCCGTGCCGTCTGCGCCGCGGTCGTTCAGACAGACGACGAGCACGAACTTTTCCTTTATGTTCTGCAAAAACTCGACGACCTGATTGCATCCGGCGGGATTCTTCACCAGCATTATCTTCGTCCCGCCGCCGAGGTCGAACTGCTCCATCCGGCCGAAGCCGCACTTGAAGCCGGAAAGCGCCTTCACCGCCGCATCCGTGCCGAGACCCATCTCAACGATGGCGGCGGCCGCACCGGCAGCGTTATATATGTTGTACATCGCGGGCAGGTTCACGCTGACGATGCGCTTTTCCCCGCGCATGCTCATCACGACGGTGCTGCCGTTCGCGCCCTGCTCGACAATGTCCGTCACGGCGAAATCGGCGGCGTGGCGGGCGTAGCCGCAGTTCGGACAGCGGAAGCCGCCGAGGTGGCCGTAGCTTATATAGTCGTATTCGTACTCCGCCTTGCAGCGGATGCAGTGGCTTGCGTCGGAAAGCTCCGTCGCCTTGTGCGAGGGGGCCGCGCCCTTGTCTATGCCGAAGTACACGACCCTGTTCGGAAGCTCCAGCGCGAGGGAGGACGTCAGCGAGCAGTCGGCATTGAGGCACAGCACCGCGTCCGGCACGGCGCTGACGGCGGTGCGTATGTTTTCAAGCGTGTGCGTGACCTCGCCGTAGCGGTCGAGCTGGTCGCGGAAGAGATTCGTCACGACGATGACGCGCGGCTTCAACTGGCCGAACACGCGCACGGCGGCGGCCTCGTCGCACTCGATAACGGCGTACTCCCTGCGGCACCGGCCCGTGAGCGTGCTGTTCATGGCAAACTCCGTCGTTATCCCGCTTATGAGGTTCGCGCCGGAGCGGTTGGCAAAGTAATTTTTCCCTTCATCGGCGAAGGCGGCCTCCACCATGCGCGCGCTGGTCGTTTTGCCGTTCGTGCCCGTTATGGCAACGACCTTCACGTTCTCCGCCAGCACGCCGAGAAGGCCGGGGCAGAGCTTCAGCGCGACGCGGCCGGGCATTGCGGTGCCGCCGCGGTGAAGTATCCTTGAAGCAAGGCGCAGCGCCTTGCATATGAGCATGGCCAGTATGACCCGAATTTTCATGTGCGGTACATCCTTTCCGGAGCTGTTGATGAGAAAACTATTACAACTTAACTACCCTCGATTGACAAGGACACACGCGGTTTTGACGGGCAGAAAAGACGCCCATACATCCTCAAAGGCCTTGCAAATACACAAAGTATTCCCTGCGGCCTTTTCGTCGTCTGGCCGCCTTTCTGCTCCGGCAAAACTGCTTTGCACCTGACAGCGATGGATTTTCGAGTGATTTTTGGCTTTTGAGGCGCAGATGTGTCGTAACCCATCAAGACGAAAAGGACAAAAAGCGCCGGAAAGACACGCTGTCAGGCGTGTATGCTCTTGTCAACCGAGGGTATTATATCATAATATACGAAAAAACAAAGAGCAAAAATCGTCAGAAGAAGCTTGCGCCTCGCGGCGAAAACTCAAAAACAAAAAGGAACGGGGGAAACCGTTCCTTTTTGCTTATATGGTTGAGGACAAAATGAAAAAGATGAAAAACTGTTACTTGCGAGTATTAATATACCCGAAAGATGTTTCGTATTAAATATAGATTTTGTTACAGAAATGTAAAATAAAAAATGAGTCAACATAAAAACTGCGCTTTCGCGTCCGGCTCAGTCGAAGCTGAGGCCCCACACGCATCCGGCGGGGATATCGCCGTCCGCGGCGATGTATGCTTCGCCCTTTTCCGCGGGCAGGAAAAGCTCCGCCGTCTCCGCGCCGAGGTATGCGCCGATGGCGGCCGCGGCGGCGTCCTCCGCGGCGTGGGAAGCGCACAAAAGCTCCCGCACGAGGGCCGTTCCATCATCGAGATACGCCGCGCCGATGCCGCCCTCCGCGGCGAAGAAGCCGCCGCCGTACTCGGCCAGAAGCTGCCCTTCAAACTCCATCGAGCACGCGGAAAGGCGCAGATGCGGCCTGCCGCGCAGAAGCTCCTCACGCCGGTGCGCGTATTCTGCGGCGCTCAGCGGCGTCACGGGGGATGCCGCACGGCAGGCGAGCTGCCGCCGCGCCCTGTAAAGCCGCGGCGTGACGCCGAGAAGCTTTTCATACCACGCGTAGAGCGACGCCTCCGCCGGGAGGGTGCTGATGACCTGCGCGCCGAGGTTGAGTGACAGCGCGCGCACGGCGTGCACGAGCGCGCCCCCGACGCCCTGTGAGCGCGCCCGCGCCGAAACGCCGACGCCGTAGATATAGCCCACGCGGCGCGCACCTTCGCCGCAGACGAGCTCCTGCGCGTTAAGGGTGTAGGCCGCGCCGAGTATCTCACCGCCGCGCACGGCGGCGACGCCGCTGCCCATGCCGGGAAGGGCGGCGAAGAACTTTTCAGTAAAGCCGGGGCCGTCGCCGAAGCACTCCGTCCACAGCGCGGACAGCGCGGGAACGTCATCGCGGCGGTATTCGCGCAGTTCAAAATCGCTCATTCCGCCGCCTCGCCGCATTTCCAGCACGCCGTGTATTTTTTCAGCATGAACTCCGGCTTGTAGGAGAGCTTTGAGAAGCGCAGCGCCTCAAGCCCCATGTCGTCCTCGCGGTTGATGTATTTAAGCTCCGGATGCCGTGCCATGGCCATGCGCGTCATCTCCCGGCACACCATGGGGTACGCGCCGTTTATGCTGCCCTCGGCCTTTTCAAAGTGCACGTCAAGCGTGTCGCGGCTTGCAAGCTCGCCGACGGTGAAGCCGACTATCCGCCCACCGCTTTTCAGCACGCCCCCCTCAAGGCCGAGCTTTTCATACGCGGCAAACGCGCGCACGATCGCGTCATGCTCATAGGTGATGCTTTTTTCAAGCCGGTCGGAGTTTTCCTCGCTCCACACGTCCAGCATGTCCATGCACCCGGGGATAAGCTCACGCGTCAGCGGCACGAACTCCCAGTCGTTCTCCGACTCGAAGCGGTTGCAGTGGTTCTTCTTTCCGTGCAGCGCCTTGCCCGAATATGTGGCGAGCTTATCGGCCGAGTATATATAATCGGCGAAGTCCGAATCCTCCGTGAAGTTGAAGCAGCCGGGGAATTCATCCTCAAGCTGCTGCTTATGGCGCTCCGTTATGCCGTGCATCCGGAAGGGATAGCCCCTTTCCGCCGCAAAGGCGCGCAGCGCCTCCACCGCGGGGCGCAGCGGCCCCGTGCCGATGGGGAAAACAAAGCTGGGATGCCCCTCATAGCGCAGCTTCGTCAGCATCCTGCCCTCAAACGGACAGATGAGCTGGCGGAAGTGCTTGTCCCAGATGTAGATGTTGCCGAAGTTATAATCGGCGCTGGGGCTGTTTTCACTAAATACTATCTCGTCCACCCACGCCTTGTCGGCGAGGGTGACGGTCTTGAATTTCAACATGATACCTCCGTGAGACTGTCGAATAAGCGGCTTTGCCGCTTTTTTTGAGAAAGATGCGCCGCGTCAGTAAGTGGCGGTGCAAAGCGCGCGTATCTCGCTTCTCAGCGCGCGCAGGTCCGTGAACGCGTCAGGCCGCTTGAACGGGTCGCGCAGAAGGGCGGACGGATGGAACGTCGCCATATACCGCCGCGCGCCGATATCGAACCACACGCCATGCTCGCGCGTGATGCGAAAGTCGCTTTTTATCAGCGCCTGCGCCGCGATGCGGCCGAGGCAGACGATTATCTTCGGATCCACCAGCGCGATCTGCCGCTCCAGCCAGCCGCGGCACGCGGCCTCCTCTGTGTCCTGCGGGTCGCGGTTCCTGGGCGGGCGGCACTTGACGATGTTGGCGATATACACCTTCGTCCTGTCTAAATCTATCATTTCAAGCATCTTGTCCAGAAGCTGCCCCGCCGGGCCGACGAAGGGCACGCCCTGCAGATCCTCCTGCTCCCCCGGCCCCTCGCCGATTAGCATGACCTCTGCCCGCTCGTTCCCCACGCCGAACACGAGGTTGTGCCGCGTCTGGCACAGCGGGCACAGCCGGCAGCCGGCGCAGTCGGACTTGAGCATTTCCCAACTGTCGTTCATGGTCAGTCCTCCGTTCCCTGGGCAAGCGACAAAAGAAGCTCTCTTCTGTTGTTGTCCGGGTATTCTATAACGTAATCCAGCAGAAAGCGCAGCATCTCGCCAAGCTCCCGCCCGCGCAGCCCGAGGGCGAGAAGGTCGTCCCCCGTGACGGCGAGGTGCTTCATGGAAAAGCACTCCCCGCTTTTGAGGATGGCCTTGAGCTCCTTATGGCACTGGCCGCCGCGCAGCGCGTCGCGGCACAGCGCCATGCATGTCACGCTGTCAACGCCGTATTTGTTCAGCGCGCGCTTCCACTCTGCGCGGCTTGCGGGCCTGTCGCCCTGAAGCATGAGCTCAGTCTGCTCACAGCAGCGTATGGTCCGGCTGTCCAGCCGCAGCCGGGTGAGAAAGTCCGCCGCCGACGTGATGCAGTCATACCGCGTCAGCACCGCGCACAAGGCACACCAGCGCTCCAGCGCCTTGCGCGGCATACGCCCGATGCGGGCGAAAAGCGCCCCATCTGCCGGGCGGCGGATGAGATACGCGTCCAAAAGGCCGAGAGAGATAAGCTCATACGCTTTCTCCGGCGCGCCGGTGAGAAGCAGCTTCTCCACCTCGTCGCGCACGCGTTCCGGCGCGAGGCTTGCGACGAGCGGGGCCTTCTCGGCGATGGCGGCCATGGTCTGCGCCTCTATCTCAAAGCCGAGACGCGCCGAGAAGCGCAGCGCGCGGAACATGCGCAGCGCGTCCTCCTCAAAGCGCAGCGCCGGTGCGCCGACACAGCGGATGACGCGGTTTTGTATGTCCTCCACGCCGCCGAAGGGGTCGGCCAGCAGCCCGTCGGGCGGCAGGGCGATGGCGTTCATGGTGAAGTCGCGGCGGCTGAGATCCGCGTTGAGGTCGCCCACGAAGCTGACGGCCTCCGGGTGGCGGTGGTCGGAATAGCTTCCGTCCGTGCGGAAGGTCGTGACCTCCACCGTGCGGGAATTCACGCAGACGGTGACGGTGCCGTGCTGTATGCCGGTGGGGCGGGAGTTGGGGAAGATATCGAGCACCTGCGCGGGGAGGGCGCTGGTGCACACGTCCCAGTCCTGCGGATGGACGCCCAGCAGGATATCCCTCACGCAGCCGCCCACAAGGTATGCCAGGTGGCCGCGCGACTGAAGCGTCACAAGCACCTGACGGACGTATTTCGGCGGGGTGATAGTTGCCATGCCATTGAATGCTCCTATGCTGATAATATTAAGTATTAAAAACACTGAAAGCCGGGAAAGGCCATATCAGTATGTCGAAAAAGTGGCTTTGCCGCTTTTTCGGCAATTTCATATAATAGTATGAAAAGCTTGCAATAAGGGCGGGGGGATAGTATAATACTAAAGTTACCGGCGGGGCGCGCCGCGCCCATGGCCGTACCCATTTGATTTTAGCATTTTATATCTGCAATGGCAATATATTAATTTTTCTCGACTGGAGCGTTTGCATGTTGGAATTTGATAATTATATGTCTCCCGGCAGAAGGGGGCATCTGGTCGGTATAGGCGGCGTGTCCATGTCGTCGCTGGCGGAGGTGCTCGTGGGCATGGGGCTGAACATCACCGGCTCAGATATGAACGAGGCCAACCCCAATGTTATCTCGCTGCGCGAGAAGGGGATAAAGGTGTTCATAGGCCACCATGCGGAGAATATCGGCGAGGACGTGGAATTCGTCGTGCGCACGGCCGCCGTCCACGATGAAAACCCGGAGATAGTCCGCGCGCATGAGCTGGGCATCCCGGTGTTTGAGCGCACACAGGCCTGGGGCGCGATCTCCAAGGACTACAGCAACGCCCTGTGCATTTCCGGCACGCACGGCAAGACGACGACGACCTCCATGTGCACGCATATCCTCATGGCGGCAGAGAAGGATCCGACCGTGATGATAGGCGGCACGCTGCCGCTGCTCAAGGCGGGGCACCGCATCGGCCACGGGAACACCATCATCATGGAGGCCTGCGAGTATTATAACTCCTTCCTCTCCTTCCACCCCACCGTCGCCGTCATCCTCAATATAGAGGCCGACCATCTGGACTTTTTCAAAGACCTCGGCGATGTGGAGCATTCCTTCCGCAGCTTTGCGGAGCGTACCCCGGCGGACGGTTACGTCGTGGCGAACCATGACGACGCAAACACCATGGCCACGCTTGCCGGGATAGACAGGCGCGTCATAACCTTCGGCCTCAGTCCGGAGGCGGATGTGTACGCACAGAACATAGAGTACAAGGGGGCAAACTCCCACTTTGACATAATGTACAAGGGGCGCTTCTTCACGGATGTGACGCTGCATGTGCCCGGCGTGCATAACGTGAAAAACGCGCTTGCCGCGACGGCCGCCTGCATCTGCGTGGGCGTTCGGCCCAGCTCCGTCAAATACGGGCTTGCCGGGTTCAACGGCGCGGGCCGCCGCTTCGAGTTCAAGGGCAAGTATAACGGCGCGGATGTCTACGACGACTACGCCCACCACCCCGGCGAGTTGAAGGCCCTGCTGGACGCGGTGGAGCAGCTCAACTACAAGCGCACCATCCTCGTCTTTCAGCCGCACACGTATTCGCGCACGGCGGCGCTGTTCGACGACTTCGTCGCCCAGCTCAAGCGGCCCGATGTGCTGCTGCTGGCGGAGATATACGCCGCGCGCGAGAAGAACACCATCGGCATATCCTCCGGCGCGCTGGCGGAGAGTGTCGGCGGCGCGGGCTTCTACTCCAGCTTCGGCGAGCTGGAGGACGCGCTGCGCGCCATTGCGCAGCCGGGCGATATAATCCTCACCGTCGGCGCGGGCGATATATATAAAATAGGCGAGGACATCATCGAATAAGAGCTTTAACAAAACAGCGTGGCAGTGGTCACGCTGTTTTGCCATAATCGGGCCTGACGGCGGGCTGAAAGAGGTGGATATCATGCCGCTGCAGATCGTGAGAAATGATATTACGAAGATGAAGGTCGATGCCATCGTCAACGCGGCCAATGAGTCATTGCTTGGCGGCGGCGGTGTGGACGGCTGCATTCACCGCGCCGCGGGGCCGGGGCTGCTGGCGGAATGCGAAGCGCTCCACGGCTGCAAAACCGGGGGCGCAAAGATAACAAGGGGCTATAGCCTGCCCTGCGAATACGTCATTCACGCGGTCGGGCCGCGCTGGCGCGGCGGGCGGCACGGCGAGAGAGAGCTTCTCATCTCCTGCTATCGGACCGCCCTCACGCTGGCGAGGGAGCACGGCTGCGAGTCGATCGCATTCCCGCTGATATCCTCCGGCGTGTTCGGCTTCCCGAAGGATCAGGCCCTGAAGATCGCAATAGACACGATCGGCAGCTTCCTTCTTGAAAATGAAATGACGGTGTACCTCGTCATTTTTGACCGGAAGGCCTATCAGATAAGCAGCAAGCTCTTTGCCGACATCGCATCATACATAGACGACCGCTATGTGGACGAGAATGAGGATGACCGCCGCGCCCGGATGAGCAGAAGGCAAAGCCCGGAAGAGGCCGTCTGCTTCTATTCCGACGCGCCCATGGCGGCGATGGAGCTTTCCCTCGACGACGCGCTTGACCGGCTCGACGAGAGCTTTTCGGAAATGCTGCTGCGGAAGATAGACGAGTCCGGCATGACGGACGCACAGTGCTATAAAAAAGCGAACATTGACAGAAAGCTCTTTTCAAAGATAAAGGGCGACAAATACTATAAGCCCTCAAAGGCCACGGCCGTTGCGTTCGGTCTGGCGCTTGAGCTCCCCCTTGCGGAGCTTAAGGAGCTTCTCGGCAAGGCCGGATACTCCATGACCCGCTCCAGCAAGTTTGACATCATCGTGGAGTATTTCGTGCAGCGCGGAAATTATGACGTGTTTGAGATAAACGAGGCGCTGTTCGCCTTTGACCAGAGTCTGATAGGCGCATGAAGCTTCATGCACCAGCGTTTGCATAGCAAAAATGTCGCTTCTGAAGCGACCAATTGTGTCCTGTGAGCTGTTATCTTATATACAACAAATCACAGGAGGTATTTCTTATGAGTAATACAACGGAATTGGTTTTCATCCTTGACCGCAGCGGCTCCATGGCGGGGCTGGAGGCGGACACCATCGGCGGCTTCAACTCCATGATAGCAAAGCAGAAGAAGGAAACGGGCGCGGCACTGGTCTCCACCATACTGTTCGACAATGAAAGCGTGGTCATTCATGACCGCCTGCCGCTGGAGAAGGTGCCGCCCATGACGGAGGCGGAGTATTTCACCCACGGCTGCACGGCGCTGCTGGACGCCGTGGGCGGGGCCATCCGCCATATCGCAAATATCCACAAATATGCCCGGCCGGAGGACGTGCCGGAAAAGACGCTGTTCGTCATCACGACCGACGGCTGTGAAAACGCCAGCCGCCGCTATGATTATGAGCGGGTGCGGCGCATGATAGAGCATGAGAAGGAAAAGTACGGCTGGGAGTTCCTTTTCCTCGGCGCGAATATCGACGCGGCAAAGGAAGCGGCCCGCGTCGGCATCGGCGCGGACCGGGCGGTGAACTACAGGTGTGACGAGGCCGGCACGGCGCTGAACTATGAGGTCATAAGCGAGGCCGTGTGCAGCTTCCGCGCGGCGCGGCCCCTCGGCGGCGACTGGAAGCGCCGCATCGACGAGGATGTGAAGAAACGGGGGAGATAATGAGCATGTACGGCGCTATTCTGGGCGACATCGTGGGCAGCCCATATGAATTCGACTGCAACAATTATAAGGCGAAGGACTTCCCACTGTTCGGGGCGCGTTCCGAATTCACCGACGACACGGTGATGACGCTGGCCGTGGCGGAGGCCCTGCTGGAAACGCGCGGGCAGGATGACGCCGCCGTCAAAGCGGCGCTGGTGCGCCATATGCAGCGGCTTGGCCGCGCGTACCCGAACTGTGGCTACGGCCTGCGCTTCGGCAGGTGGCTGTACGCGGACGACCCGCAGCCCTATCACAGCTACGGCAACGGCAGCGCCATGCGTGCCTCTCCCGCGGCGTGGCTGGCGGGGAATATGGCGGAGGCGCTGCATCTGGCGCGCCTCACCGCGGAGGTGACGCACGACCACCCGGAGGGCGTCAAGGGCGCACAGGCGGTCACTGCGGCCATATTCCTTGCCCGCACCGGACACGGCAAGGCAGACATCAAAGCGTATGTGGAGCGGGAGTTTGCCTATGACCTCAGCCAAACCTGCGATGAGATACGGCCAACATACCGCCATGTGGAGAGCTGTCAGGAGACCGTGCCGCAGGCCATGACTGCCTTTCTGGAGAGCACGGACTTTGAGGACGCCCTGCGCACGGCGGTGTCCCTCGGCGGCGACAGCGACACGCTGGCCGCCATCACCGGCAGCATCGCCGAGGCGTTCTACGGCGTGCCGGAGGAACTGAAGCAGGAGTGCCGCGCGCGGCTGACGCCGGAGCTGGCGGAGATACTGCAAGAATGGGAAGCCGCGCTTTAAAAGCGGAAAGAATGCAAAAGAACCGCAGAAAAACCCGAAGGGTTTTTCCGACAAAAGGCTTGCAGTCTGCTGCGCGCATAATTTGCCCGCCGGTGGCGGACAAATTCCACACTTGCAGCCTGAGAAGTATTTTCTCTCACGCACATGTCGCGAGAGAAAATGGTTAAAAAATTTTTTGCCGCCTGCGGGCGGCAAACTCTGCGAGGCTTTTTGACATGCTGAGGCCGCGGATATCCGCGGCCTCTTATGCTATTTCAGCTATATTGGACGGAGAAGCTCACTCCTCCTTGCTCTCCGGCTTCTTTTTGAACACAAAAAGCTTGCTGAGGACATAGTTCCCGACAAAGACGAGCACAGACTTGATAAACCACGTCACATACACGTTCACGCCCAGCACTGTGCCCAGAAGCTGCGTGACGGCCCAGTCCATGCCAAGCGTGGCGAGGCGGGAGGCGACGAAGCCGCCGGCCTCGGCAAGGATGTTGGGGTTCTTGCTCTGAAAGACGAAGCGGCGGTTCGTGGGATAGGCGAAGGCCACGCCGGCGACCCAGTCCACAATGGACAGCACGGTGTTCTGCGCGAAGCTGGGATGGGCGGTGCCGCCGAAGAACAAGAAGTTGAAGCCGAAGCGCGCCAGCGCCGCGACAAGCGTCGTCAGACAGCCGACAATGAAGTAAACTATGAATTCCCTGTATTTTATGAGCAGCGCCTTTATCTTATCAACCATTCTTCTTTCCTTCCTCTTCCTCTCTGCCGCAGATGCGGGAGATGATGTATCTCGGGCGGCCCTTTATCTCGTCATATATGCGCGCGATGTAGTAGCCGACGATGCCGAGGCTTATCATGATGATGCTGCTGGAGAACAGAAGCAGCAGTATCACCGTCGTAAATCCGCCGAGCGCCTGCCCCGTGAGCTTCTGCACGAGGGAGATGATACTGAACACTATCGCCACGGCCAGCATTATAAGCCCAAGCACGGTGACGATATGCAGCGGGGCGGAGGAGAACGAGCCGATATTCGTGATGGCGTATTTTATCAGCGACTTTGTGGACCACTTGCTCTCGCCCTCGGTGCGCTCACGCACGCTGTAATACACCGTCGCCTTTTTATAGCCCACCCAGAACGACAGCGCCCGGAAAAAGACGTTGCGCTCCGGCAGACTGTTCAGAGTGTCCACGACCTTGCGGTCAAGCAGCTTGAAGTCCGACGAGGACGACATGTCCATGCCGGTGGCGCGGCTGATAAGGCCGTAAAAGCTGTTCGCAGCGAACTTGTGGAAGCCGGACTCCTCGCCGCGGTCCTCCTTTATGCCCTCAACGACCTCATAGCCCTCTTCCCACAGGCGGTACATCTCCACTATCTTCTCCGGCGGATGCTGGAGATCGCAGTCCAGAACGACGCAGCAGTCGCCCGCGGCCTTTTCAAGCCCGGCGAACATCGCGGCCTCCTTGCCGAAGTTGCGGCTGAAGTGGATGCCGACGACGTGGCTGTTCACCTGCGCGGCCTTTGTAATGTTTTCCCATGTGGCGTCCTTTGAGCCGTCGTCCACAAAAAGAAGCTCAAAGTCGATATTCTCGCGCGAGAGTATGCCGGAGATGGTGTCAGCCGCCGTGAAGATCATCTTCTCCTCATTATAGGACGGCAGAATTACAGATAACATTTATGCGTTTCCTCCCTTGAGAACGTAAACAGCGGAAAAGCCGTTGCTGTAAAGCTCGGTCGCTTCGGTATAGCCGGTGCTTGTCTCAAGCCCGGCGACGACCTCCCCCGCGTCATAGCCGCTTGCCCACTCGCCGCTTATGTCGATGAACACCACGGTCTCCGGCGCATCCCCGATGTAGCTGAGCATGGCCGCGGAGGCGGTGTCATTCGTAACGAGGAAGTCATCGAATATCATAAGCTGCAGCATGTCGAAGGTGATGGGGGAGAAGTAGTTGTCGTCCACATATACGCAGGGGGCGGCGCTGTGCTGCTCAAGCATGGCGTCATAGTCGCTGTACTCGTCGTAAAGATAATCCGGCGGCAGGCAGCGCGCCTCCCACAGGCACAGCGCGCCCACGAGCACCCCGGCGATAACGGCGGCGCGTCTGTTCAAAGCGCCGTCAGGAAGAGACGCTTCTATCACGTGCAGCAGCAGCGACACGGCCAGAACGAGCATGGGGATGAGGTTGTATATATAGCGTATCTCACTCACGGGCGAGATAACGGCGATGAGCACGAAGCTCAGTACAGCCGGAAGGATGAGCACCAGCGCGTCAAGGCGAATACTCTGCGCCTTGGCTGCGGCGCGGATGCGCTTAAAGCATATCAGCGCGCATACGACCGCCGCCAGCGCAATATATATCACGGCCTTCGTCCTGTGGCGCGTGTCGGCGATGAAGATGCCGAGGCGCGCCTTATACTGGCCGAAGCTCATAAGGTTGTCCACCGCATTGCCGCCGGACACGAGCGCATCCGCAAAAAGCTGGTCGAGACAGGCGGGGAAAGCGGGAAGCAGGCACAGCGCGCCTATCAGCGCCGCGGCGGAAAAGGCCGCGAAGCCGCGCCAGTCCTTCTTCACAAGCGCGCGGATGTCATAGGCGAGGCAGACGAAGAAGGCGTAGAACACAAAGTAATACTGCGTCATCAGCCCGGCGAACACCGTCAGGCCGATAAGAACGTACAGCACGGGCTTCTTTTCGCGCATGAGGCGCGCGATAAGATATGCGAGCAGCACCGAAAGCAGCGTGATGAGCACGTACATGCGGATCATCAGCATCGTGGAAAGGCCGATAACGCTAAGCCCGTAGAGAAGCACCGTGCACACGGCGTTCAGCCGGCTTTCAAACAGCAGCATCGCCAGCTTGTACAGCAGCACCAGCGTGAGCATGTACAGCACATAGTTCAGCGCAAGCCCTATCCACATTGAAAAATGCCCCGGCACCAGCGAGGAGACGAAGTTCAAAAGCCAGTAGTAAAGCGGCGGGTGCACGTCGCGCGTCTGGTTATAGTACACCGAGCCCGCGGCGAAGCGGTCGTTATCGCCGACGGAGAGGTAATCAAAAAGCTCCTGCCGCGTGACGACCTTGTCTATAAGATCCCCGCCCTTTACATCGGTGATATACGGAGCGTAATAGCTGTTGGAAAGGCCGAAGGTGTATATCTCGTCGATAAACATGCCCTCCTTCCGGCCGGAGAAAAGAAAGCACACCCCGCTTATCACGACAAGCGCGAGTATCAGCGCAATATATTTTTTCATCCATGTTTTCATAGTCGGTATCCTGTCATACGGAGAAGTGATCTGGACTGCAATGTAAAGAAACAGAGCGCCCATGCCTCCCTTGAAAAGGGAGGTGGTAAAAATTGAAAATTTTTGCCGGTGGGATTGGAGTGCCGAATGTCTGTGATCATATCATTGAAAGAACTAGGCCGCAATCCCCCAGTCATTGACATATAAACATGTCAATGACAGCCCCCTTTGCAAGGGGGCCAGATCGTCAAAGTCCGCTTGACCTTTGACGATCTGATATAAAACATAAAATATATCATGTCATTATACGCCATGCGCGGATAATTGGCAAGAAAAAACTGACGTTCCGCAGTTTCGCGGAACGTCACAGCATGTCAAAAAAGCCTCGCAGAGTTTCGCGTCCGCAGACGCGAAAGCAGTATTATACGTTTTCTGCCGCGACATGTGCGTGGCAGAAAACACTCTGCGCGGAGTGAGCGTCGAATTGTCCGCTGTCAGCGGACAACAGAGGCGCAGAACGCAGCGAATCTTTCTCGAAAAAGTGGCAATGCCACTTTTTCGACAGTCACTGACGTTCCGCAGTTTCCCGGAAAACCACGGAACGTCAGTGGGAAAGCCTCAGACCCCGGCGACGACGAAAAGCGTGTCCGCGCCGCGCTGTGCGCCGATGAACGCCGTGCCGCCGAGATAGCAGAGGGAGACGAAATCAAAGGATGTGCTGCCGTAGGGCGAGGCGTACCAGCTTTGATTTTCGGGCTGGGCGCTGAGAAACGGGGAGTATTTGCCCGTCTCCGGGTCATAGCGCCCGAAGGTGAACGCAGTGTTCATGACGATGCTGCCGTCCTGCGTGCGGCATCCGCCCGCGGTGAGCGACGCGGCGTTATCCCCATACGCCGGGTAAAGTACCGGCGTGCCGTCCCACTCTATTGCTTCCGCCGCGGCGGCGCTGTCCTTGGCCGGGTCGAGAAAGCCGAGCGTGGAGACGATGGAGGAGAGCGACTGCGCAATGTCCGGCGGCGCGGCCGCGGCAATATGTCCGTACAGCCTCTCGCCGTACACCCCGGCACTGCCGGAGCATATCGGGTACACGCGGTAATCCGCAGTGCTCAGCGTGTGCAGCACCTCCCCCGTGGCGGCGTCGAGCGTGAGAATGAGCCTGTCCGAAAAATAGTACCCGGAGAAGTACTGATACGGCATCCTGTCCGCGTCCATGATTCCGCCCTCGATGAAAAGCTTCCCGCCCTCCGCTGCCCAGATGCGCCCCGCTGCATCGGCGGGCAGGGTGAGCTCCATGCTGTCCAGCACCTCGCCACCGGCGGAAAAGCGCGTCAGGCGGTAGCGCCCGGCGTAGCCGGGATTTTCATGATCGGCGAAGCTGTCCGCCCCTGTCACGGCGCGGTAGGCGCGCGGCGGCTCCCCCGTCAGGACGAGGAAATTTCCATCCGGCGTCGCCGTCATGCCGCACAGCCATTCCGCGCTTTTATCCGCCGCCTCCGCGCCGCGCATGATGACGCGCCGCTCCGTTATGCTTATCTCTCCGCCGTCGTTTGTAAAGCGCGCCCACACAAGGGCGTAATCGCGCCTGTCCGTGTCGCCCGCGATGAGCGCATCCCCGATAACGGCGGCGTCATCCGCCGTGTGGCCCGCGTCCATCACGGGAAGCGCGTATATCCGCGACGCGGGCACGGTCTCCGCCTCCGCGGCAATGCCGTCCTCGCCGCGCGTGTCCGGCGCGAGCTCAAGCGCCGCCTCCGGCATGGGGCCGGGATCATAGCTGAGCTTCGGGAAAGCAAGGTCGTCCGCCGCGCTTTCCGCGCCGCAGGCGGCAAGCAGCAGCGCCGCTGAGGCGAGTATCATCACAAGCCGTCTTTTCATATCGTCACCCCTTTGCCGGTATGATGGGAACGTACCCCGCAGGGGCCGGTGGCAGAAGCCCTTCGTGTACGTCCGTGAACACGTGTATCTCAAGCTCTGCCGCGATCTTCTCCAGCACGTCGAAGCCGTACATCGTGCTGTAGATAAGCACCGCATAGCCGTTTTCTGCGTCGAATATCATGATATAATTCGCGCTCTCCGCACCGGGGGAGGCGTATTCCGTTCCGCTGTAGTCCGCGGAGATCTCCGTTAATGTGAGGTTATCGCGCGTCTCCGTGCGCACTATCTCGGCATTGCCAACAAAGGCGAAGCCCGCGCCCGGCGTGGGATAGAGGACCTCCGCCCGGTACGGGATGCGCGGGTCCTCCGCATCGCCGGTGCCGTCCTTGTATATCGCGCCCGCCCATTCACAGCCGGGGGCGCAGGGCGTGCTGCATGACGGCCCCTCCGGCAGCCAGTTTGCCTTTATCCCGGCATTGCGGCTGTACTCAAGCCCGTCGAAGTCGAAGGTCAGCCCAACATCCTTCACGGTCGTAACTACGCCGCCCGATACGCGGTCAACATCGCCGCCAATGCTGCGCGCGTGCAGCCCGATATATGCCGACACCGCGTAAGCCGCCGCGCCCAGCAGCGCCGCGATAACTGCCGCGATGAGCGCCGTGCGCAGGGCGCGCCGCCATGCCGGGGTACGGGAGGACCTACGTGCGGCGGGGGAATACATATAGTCAAGCGCCTCCTCCACAAAGCGCGCATCCGCGCCGCCGATGGCGAAGAGGATATCGGTTTTCATATCAGCCCCTCCTTTTCCAGATGCTTTTTCAGCTTATTCCGCGTGCGGTGCAGCGTCGTTTTCACCTTGCTCTCCGTAAATCCGCCGCGCGCGGCGATATCCGCAACAGAGCAGAGCAGCCAGTACCGGCACATGAATATGCGCCGCTCCTCCGCGCCGAGCGCCGCGAGGAAGCGGTCGATCTCCTCAACAAGGCGGGAGCAGGCATACGCGTCCTCCACCGAGAAGCCGGCGGGCACGGCGTCGCCAAGCTCGTCCAGCGCGAGAGGAACCTCGCCCGCGCCGCGCCGCCGCGTGCGCCCGTCACGGTACCGGCGCAGGCTGATATTGCGCGCCGTTCCCGCGGCATAGGCGCGCAGACGCGCGGGTCGATTCGGCGGCATCGCGTTCCACAGCGCGAGATAAGTGTCGTTGACGCACTCCTCCGCGTCCTCGCGGCTGGAAACGATGCCCTGCGACAGCGTGCGCAGCAGCGCGCCGTATTTATCGTCCGTGGCGGACACGGCGGCTTCGTCGCGCTGCCAGTACAGCTCTATTATTCTTTCGTCGTCCATGGCGGCGGCCCCCTTTCATATATATATAGTTGCGTTTTCGGGCGCGGAGGTTACAGCCGTTCCGGCGCACTTGACAGAAAAACGGCTTTCATGTATACTATACATATAGTATAATTAATATAATAGTATAATAATTATATGATTTTTGCGGCTGAGTGCCCCATGCGGGCGGCGCAGCCACTAATGGTTTAAAGGAGAGTAATTGATTTAAATGTTTTCCAATGGCAGATCTGACGCAGCAAAACTCAGTGATAACGGATTCCTTTCGGGGCCGGTGGTCCCGGAGCTGCTGAGGTTTTCCGTGCCGATACTGCTGTCGCTGTTCCTTCAGGCGTTTTACGGCGCGTTTGACACGTGGGCGGTCGGGCGCTTCAGCGGCGCGGCCGACGTATCGGCCGTTTCAACCGGCAGTCAGGCCATATTGATAGTGACGGGGCTTATCACCGGGCTTTCAATGGGCACGACGGTGCAGCTCGCGCTGAAAATGGGCGAGAAGGACGATGCCGGCGCGGCGCGCGCCGTGATGACGAGCGTGTATATCTTCACCGGCCTCGGCATTCTTATCACCGTGGCGACTGTCGCGGCGGCGCGGCCGCTGGCCGTGCTGATGAACGCGCCGGAGGAAGCGCTGGAGCATACCGTGGCCTACATCCGCATATGCGGCGCGGGCGGGATATTCATCGCGGCCTATAATCTTATCAGCGCCATATTCCGCGGCATGGGCAATTCGCGCGCGCCGCTCACCTTTGTGGCGATAGCGAGCGCCGTGAACGTCGTGGGCGACGTCGTGCTGATAGACAGACTCGACATGGGCGCGGCCGGTGCCGCCATCGCCACGACGTTTGCGCAGGCCGTCAGCGTGGTGCTGTCGCTGGTGTTCATCAAAAAGCACGGCCTGCCCTTCCCGCTGACGAAGGACAGCTTCCGCCCGCACGCGAAAACGGCGGGGCGCGTCGTCGCGCTGGGCGCGCCGATAGCGCTGCAAAGCATGTGCAACGAGTTTTCATACATGGCGGTGCTGGGCTTTGTCAACGCGCTGGGGCTGACGATCTCCGCGGGCGTGGGCATCGCGGCAAAGCTGTCGATGTTCATGCTGCTGACGCCGACAGCGTATATGCAGGCGCTGTCCACCTTCGTGGCGCAGAACATCGGCGCGCGCCAGCTTGAGCGCGCCCGCCGCGCCATGTGGGACGGGATGCTGACCGCCGCGGCGCTCGGCGCTGGGATGTCGCTCATCGGCTTTTTCGGCGGCGGCGTGATGACCTCATTTTTCATAGACGACGCGGCGGTCATAGATGTTTCGGCGGAATTCCTGCGAGCAAGCTCCATTGAAAGCTTCGTCCTCTCGCTGGCGTACTGCTTCGTGGGGTACTTCAACGGGATAGAGAGGACGCGCTTCGTCATGGTGCAGGGGATATGCGCGGTGCTGCTCGTGCGCATTCCCGTGGCGTGGTATATGAGCACGCGCGCAAACCCTGTGGTGTTCAACATCGGCCTTTCGGAGACGCTTGCGGCGGCGTTCATGCTGCTGGGGTGCATTATATATTACGCGGCATACCGCGCGCGGCAGGGTGACGCCGCAATCATGGAAGCGCCCGAGGCCGAATACATATAGTTATAAGGGTAAGGAGAAGAGCGAAAATGAATATGCGCTTTGTCGATCTCCACTGCGACACGCTTTTGGAGATGTATTCAAAAAACAGAGATCTGGCGGAGCTGGACGGGCACATCGACCTTGCCGCGCTGCGGCAGGGCGGGGCGCTGATGCAGTGCTTCGCGGCCTTCCTGCCGACGTATGACTGCGCGCAGCGCCACGGCGTAACGCTGCCGCCGTATGAGCTTTTCCATGCCATGGCCGATGTGTTTGACAGGCAGATGGAAAAGTACAAGGATGAGATCGCCCCGGCGCGCTGCTATGCCGACGTGCAGAAGAACGCCGCCGGGGGGAAGATATCCGCCATGCTGACGGTGGAGGACGCCGTGCTGCTGGATGGGAAGATAGAGCGCGTGGATGAGATGTACGCGCGCGGCGTGCGCATGACGGCGCTGACGTGGAACTATGAAAACTCCCTCGGCTTCCCCAACTCGCCGGATGGCGCGCTGCACGCGAAGGGGCTGAAGCCCTTCGGCATTGCGGCGGTGGAGCGCATGAACGAGCTTGGCATGATAGTTGACGTGTCGCATCTGTCCGAGGGCGGCTTCTGGGATGTCAGCCGGTACAGTAAAAGGCCCTTTGCCGCGTCGCACTCCTGCGCGCGGGCGCTGTGCGATCACAGCCGCAACCTTACCGACGCGCAGCTCAAGGCGCTGGGCGACGCGGGCGGCGTGTGCGGCGTGAACTTCTACTCCGCCTTTCTCAACGGGCGCGAGGACTATACGCCCAACGCGGACATCGTCCGGCACATGCAGTATATAAAGGATAAGGCCGGCATTGCCGCCGTTGCGCTGGGGTCCGACTTCGACGGGATAGACTGCGCTCTGGAAATGGGCGGCTACGCGGGGATGCCGTCGCTTGCGGAGGCGATGAGCGGCGCGTTCACCGACGACGAGATCGACCTGATATGCGGCAAAAATGCCCTGCGCCTCCTGCGCGACGCCGTGGGATGACAATAAAAAACGGCAAGAGAGATCCTCCCGAGGCTTCGGGAGGATCTCTCTTATTTTTGCGCCTGCTTACGCCGCTTTTTCGGCGGAAGCGGGCGTGACGTCTGTCAGGTCGTACAGCGCGGTCTCGCCGCCGGTGAAGCGGTAGTACGCCGCCAGCGCGCAGTAGCCCTGCGCCGTGGCAAGCGCGTCGCGTTTGCCGCCGGAGGTGTGGCTGAAGCCGCCGCCGTCAACATAGAAGCTGCACAGCGAGTCGAGCACGCTCAGGCCGTTTTTCACAAAGCGCGTATCCTGCGCGGGGTCTATGCCGAGCGCCGTCAGCGCGATGATTATCTGCGAGGCGGATTCGCTGTTGAGACTGCCGTAGCTGACGAAGCCGCCCGTCGTGCTCTGCATGGCGGAGAGGGCGTCCACGCCGCGGTCAACGGCCTTCTTCACGTTCCGCTCAAGCTCAGTACCGGGCTTCTCCGCATAATAGCCTGCCAGCGCCTGAAGCGTCATGGCGGTCATGTCGGGCTCCGCCGTGTCGCCGGAGTAGGCCCAGCCGCCGTCGTCAAGCTGTGCGTCGAGAAGGTACTCTATCAGCGCTTCGCGCGATACGGGGCGCTTCACGCTGCCGGCGGCCTCGGGAAACTCATACTCGCGGCAGTCCAGCGCAAGAAGCGCGTATATCACGCCGCTGAGACCCTGCTTTTCAATATAATCCATATCGTCCAGCGCGGCTGTGAGGTCGTGCCCGGCGAAGTCGGACGCGTCCACGCCGATGGCGGACAGGGCGAGAATGAGGCGGGAGTTATCCGTGGACTTACCGGAGCTGAGGCGGCCGCGCTTGTCGGTGTGGGTGGAGACATAGTCCTCGACGGCCTTGAGGTATTCCTCGGGCACATCGCGCCCGCTGCGCGCCAGACCGAAGATCAGCCACTCGCTTCCGAAGGAAGAGAGCGTATCGTCCTCGTCGTCCAGAATATAGTCGCCGGTGGTGGTGTAGATATCCAGCGCCTTCTGCCGCGCCTTGATGAGCTTGGCATAAGCGCGCTCCGCCTCGAAGAGCGTGTTGCGGTTGGTGACGCGGCCCTTGTCGGCGAGACTGAGCGCGTCATACGCCGCGCGCGCCGCGGCGAGCTTATCTCCGCTTGCGGCGGTGACGGGGCCGATGGCGTCGATGAGCTTTATCACGTCCTCAACGGTCGCGGTCTTTGCCATGCCGGAGATCTTCGTGTAATCGTCAGTATAGAAGAAGGAGATGTTCGCGTTGTCCGTGATGTAATAGCCCGTCATGACGACGTTGGGGATGCTGCCGTTGACGGAGTACATCCAGCCGGAGTATTCGCCCCTGTCCTTATTGCTGAGCGTCGTGCCGTCGGGCCGCGTGACGCCGGTGACGAAGCTGCCGCCGGATGCGCTGTAGCCGTTTTCGGCAAGCGCGCGGGAGAACACGTCGTACACCGTCGTGCCGTCGGCAAGGTCGCTGTATTTCGTGCTGAACCACACGCTGCCGTTATCGCTGAGCGTGAAGCTGGCGCGCAGACCCTTGTCAACGGGCTTGTCAGAGCTGGGCGCGGTGCCGGTGACGGTCAGGGTGACGGATACGGGCTGCTTATAGAGAAGCTTGAACTTTTCATTGTTGGGGTACTGCTCGGCATACTTGCCGTATACCTCGCTGGAGAGCCAGCTCGTCACGGTGACGGTCTTGTGCTCCTTATCGCGCGTGACAAGAAGGTTTTCATGGCTTATGACCTTGGCGTTGCTGGACTTGAAGGTGCGCCACTGTTCCGTGGCCTCCCAGCCGTCCATCGCCACGGGCACTATGCCCTGCCCGGTCATGGAGGTGTAGTCATACGCCCACACGATGGAGTCGCCGTCGCCCTGCGACGCCTCAAGGAAGGGGTGCAGGTCCGTGGTTATATCGCCGGGGTCGGTGTTCGCGTTCTTTATGCCGTCAAAATAGTGCGCCTTGACAAGCGCCATCAGCGCGATCTCCCTGTCGATATCGGAAGAGTCCAGCGGCTGGACGGTGACGGTGATATCGCGCGCGGCGCTGACGCCGGTCGCCTTGTCGGTGATGGTGACAGTCAGCGTCACGTCAACGACCTCTTCGCCCGGCAGGGGGCGGATCACAGACACGCGCGCGGAGTTGTTGACGTCGGGCGGGATGATGACGCGCTCGTTGCTGCTGGAGATGGAGACGGGCTGATACTTGCCGTCCACGCCGAAGTCGGACGGCGTCGGAAAGCGGATGTCGTTGACGACGTTGCCGGTATCAAGCGGATCGCCGGTGACGATGTCGCACAGACCGGGGGAGCGCAGCCCCGCGTCCAGCTTCTGCTCCAGCTCGTGCTGGAGGATCTTGTCGGGGTCAGTCTCGCTGCCCTTGACAACGACGGTGAAGGTCTTTTCATAGCTGATGTTGTCCACGCTGTTGCACACGAGCGTGGCCGTGAGAGTGACACTCTTATCAAAGCTTTCGGGGCGTATCGTCACGGCGTAGGGCGCGGAGTGGCGCCATGTCGCGGCCGTGCCGATCTTTATGAGCTTTTCGTCGGACGAGGTCCACGTCACGGTATTCCAGATGTCGAACATCGTATCGTCATAGCCGCCCTCGCCGGGATCTGCGTCCTCCTTCGGCGTATGCTGATACAGCACGATAGAGTCGCTTATCTCCGACGGCACAGGCAGGCGCCCGGCGGCGGTTTTGAGCTCCGCCCGGACCCTGTCGCTGTCCCAGCAGAGAGTGGTGCGCAGACTCTTTTCCACGGATGCGCCCTTGCAGCTGAAAACGAAGGGCACGTCAAAGGAAATGGGGCGGCCGGACATCGCGGGATTGAAGTAGTAGCTTATCTTCCCGTCCGCCGCGATGGAGGCAAAATTGCTGCTGTCATGCGCGGCCTCCTTCACGGAGACCTTTATGCCCGTGAAGTCCTTATCCGCAAGAAGCTTGCCGATGGCGGTGCAGGCGTTCTTATCCGTGTCGTAGTCGGGGGTGAAGCTGCGGGGGAGGCTGTCCACGGCCTCCGTCAGATAGTTCTCCGCCTCCGCGGCCTCGGGGGAATAGATCGTGACGGTATATTTGCGCGTCTCGGTCTCATCGGTGGCCGTGTCTGTCACGGTCACGGTGAGCTTCACAACGGTGCTGCCGGAGGAGGGGAGCTTTGCGACCTCCGCCGTGCCGCCGGTGATATCCATAAGGCTGGAAGAGCTTTCATATTCCGCCGTCCAGCCCGTGCCGGATGCGGGAAGCGTAAACGATCCTGTGCTCTTTACGGGGTCAAGCTCCTTTATCGCGGCGGAAATGGCCGTGAACGCCTTGTTGAAGGTCGTTTCCTCCCACACGGCATAGACGGGGTATGTCTCGCCGTCGTCGTTATCCCAGCTGTCATACTCGCGGTTTATGGAGGTGACAGTTCTTGTGGAGTAAGATGAGGTGCTCCAGCCCACGAAGCGATAGCCCTCGCGGGTGAAGCCGCATTCGGGCAGGTCATAGTCCGTGTCGAAATCGACATAAACGCTGTCCATCGTGCCCTGACCGCCGCGGGCGTTGAAAACAAGGAGGTAGCGCGGATTCCTGTAGTGGGCGTACAGGGTCATATCCTCATTGAAAACGAAGCTGTTTGTCAGCGCCGTGCCGCCCTCGCGCTCTGCAAACCAGCCTTCAAATATCTTGCCGCTGGGCGGAGTGGGCTTGAGGGAATAGTCGTCAAGCGCCAGCGAGGAACCGGCGGGGATGACCTTTTCCCTGACGCCCCACATTCTGCCGCCGTTCGGCTCAAAGGTGACGGTGACGGCCTTTGTCCAGTGCGCGTATATGGTCATGGGGCTGTCGGAGGTGAATTTGAACTGGGCGTCTATTTCCGTGCCGCCCGCGGCCTCGGTGAACCAGCCGTCAAAGATGTAGCCGGTGCGCGTGGGGTCGGGGAGCCTGCTGTAGTTCGTCTTGCCCGTCGCTTCATCGTAAATATAGTTATAATTCTCGCCGACGACGCAGGTGCGCGTGTTTAAGCGCCCCTCCGTTTCATAGTTGAGGTCAACGGTCAGCGTCAGGCGGTTCCCGGTCCAGACGGCGTAAAGGGTCACGCTGCCGCCCTCCTGCGCGCACAGGCCGCTCACCTGCTGCCCGGCGGTATACTGTGCGGAGCTAGCGCCGCTTGACAGCGCCCAGCCCGTGAAGGTGTAGCCGTCGCGGGTGAAGCCGCACTCCGGCAGGGTGAGCTGCTGCTCATATGTAAGCGTGCAGTCGCCCATCGCAGGGCCGACGCCGCCGTTCGCCGCAAAGCTGACGGTATACGTGATGGGCGTCCACTGTGCCTGACAGGTCATATCGCCCGTCACGGGCACGGCCGGGTCAAAGGGCGCGCCATTGCATGTCCAGCCGGAGAATATATATCCCGTGCGCGTGGGGTCCGCAGGCATCGCGGAAGCGCCGAGGGGCTGCCCCTGAATGACGTTCACACTGCCGCAGCCGTCAAAGCTGACGACAAAGGCGTCCGCCCAGACGGCGTAGAGCGCCAGCGGCTGCTCAGGCTTGTCTATGGTCTGGCCGTCGGTGTACACGACCTCGCCGCCGGGCGTGGCGGACCAGCCGAGGAACACGCCGTGATCCTTCGCAAAGCTGTTCAGGCGCAGCGCCGCCGGGCCGAAAAAGCCCTGAGTTTCGGTGGCGTCCGTACCGTCGTTGGCATGGAAGGTGACGGTGACAGGCTCAGTCGCGGAGAAGTTCCATACATAGGCGCAGTCGTCGTTCTTGTTGCCGGAGCTGTCCTTTTTGTAGGTGAAGGTCAGCACGTCTCCGTTGTGCATTTCAAGCTGAAGGCTGCCGCCGTTGACGCCGCTTGTTTTGACAAGCTGAGTGCCGTTGTGCGAAATGGTGAAGAAGTCGTAACTCTCCTCAGAGGAGACGGCATACTCAAACGAAAGATACGTATCCGCGGTAAAGGTCAGCGTGAGGGTGCTGCGGGCATTCGATTTTCCCGCGATGCCGGAGGCGAGCCGCCCGTTGAGCGTTCCCCACTTGGTCGTTCCGGCACCGATATTATAGTCCGCAGGGATGCCGTTGAGCAGAGAGGCGTCAAACGCGCCGAGCGCCGCATACACGGCGATGAGTTCATACTCCGGAAGAAGCTCATCCTCCTCCGGCTCTTCCTCCACGGACTCATCCTCTTCGGCGTCTTTATTGCCGCCGGGTTCATCCGCACCGGCCTCGCCGCCCGGCACGGGCGACGCGGAGGGGGAAGGGGCGGGCGCTTCGGATGGCTGCGCAGGCTCCGTCGAAGGCTGAGCGGGTTCGGCAGACGGTTGTGCGGGCTCTGCCGACGGCTGTGCAGGTTCAACCGAGGGCTGCACCGGCTCGACCGCCGCAGCGGGCGCGCCGCCGGAAGCCCCGTCATCGGCGAAGGCCGCCGCCGGGAACAGGCCCAGCAGCATTATCAGCGCCAGAACGAACGATAAAGTACGCTTTTTCATAGATTCTCTCCCGAAGCATATTTCATCCGCCGCGAAAAGAAAAGCGCCTTCTCCATTCGGGTAAAGCGCCGCATAACAAACCGGACCCGGGTTTCCCCGCGTCAAAAACAAACCCGGGTTTCCCCGCGTTTGCGTTACCAGCCTTATCCTCCTCGGGACGGATGATAAACGGCCTGCGCGGCAAGTCTTCTGACTCACGGGTCATCCGCAGGCAGGCCTTCCCGGGAAATATCCCAGTGGCGTGTTCTGCCCTTGTCGCCGTATACAGCAGCGGGACTGCTCCGGATTCACACCGGATTCCTTGTTAGGCTTCGTACATTGTACGCCGCACCGCACAGGTCATTAAATTTTATCCGATTATACCACACGCGCCCCACGTGCGCAACGCCAGCGCACGAAAAAAGCCCGCCGCGGCAGCGAAACTGTACAATTTTCAGTTTTTGTATACATTTCCAACAAAACAGTTGTAATAACGCCGGGTTTGCTGTAAAATTATCAATACAATGCAAATAAATTTTTGTGGAGGCGTACAATGAGCAAGAACGTTATATTCTGCTTTTCCGGCAGCGGCAACTGCCTGGATATAGCGAAGAACATCGCAAAAGAGCTTAAGGACACGGACATAGTCATGATGCGCGGGGAACCGGCAGTGAAGGACGTGACGGACGCGCGCCGCGTCGGCTTTGTGTTCCCGTGCTACGGCGGCGGCCTGCCCGGCGATGTGGAGAAGTATGTGAAGATGCTGAAAATAAGCCCGAACGCCTATACCTTCGGCGTTTGCAGCTATGCCGGGTATCTCGGCACGGGGCTTTACAAGATAGACAGCATCGTGCATCTGGACTACTGGACGGGCATATCCCATCAGTGCTCGTGCATATGGCTGTTCCCGCACTTCCTCATGCTGCCGCCGGTGACGCCGTCCATGGCGCAGGCGCGTGCGGAAAGGCTTGCGAAGAAGGCCGCCGGGGAGATACTCTCCGCCCGCCGCAGTGACAGACGCCCGCCCAACAACCCCATCAACGACGTCGAGAGCAAGGGCTGGCCGAAGATATCCGCCCTCAAGGCGGCGAAGATGCGCGTCAACGAAAGCTGCATAGGCTGCGGCCAGTGCGCGTCCCTCTGCCCGCGCGGGAATATCCGCGTTGAAAACGGCCGCGCCGTCATCGGCGGCAACTGTATGCAGTGCCTGAGCTGTCTGCAATACTGCCCGAAGAAGGCGATAGACCTCGGCGGGATAAGCGTCCGCCGCGCCCGCTATCACAACCCCAACGTCAGCGCGAAGGAGCTGAGCGAGAAGGTCATCCATATCGACTGATATCCCTCTGCGTTTTCACCAAATGCCCGCCTGTCCGGCGGGCATTTTTTTGCGTTCTATTTACTTGTCCGGCGGGCATTTCGTATGCTATGATATAATAAGAAAGATATAGGGCCGCGCGGCAAAAAGGATCATCCAAAAGGCCCTGTATGTTTTTTCAACAAAATATCTGTAAGTTTTTTAACAAGCCGGAGAAAGGAAAGAGTATGGACGCATCGAACGTTATATCGCTCCTGGGGGGCGTCGCGCTTTTCCTGTTTGGAATGACGCTGATGGGCGAGGGGCTGAAGAAGGTCGCCGGAAGCAGTCTTGAGCTTATTCTTTTCCGCCTGTCCAGCACGCCGCTCAAGGGGCTTCTGCTCGGCGCGGGCGTCACGGGCGTCATTCAGTCCTCCGCGGCGACGTCGGTGATGGTCGTGGGCTTTGTCAACTCCGGCATGATGAAGTTCAAACAGGCCATTTCCGTCATCCTCGGCGCACTCATCGGCACGAGCGTCACGGGCTGGATAATCTGCCTTTCAAGTCTGGAGGGCAGCGGCGGCTGGGCGGCGCTTTTTTCCACGGCGACGATATCCGCCATCGTCGCGGTGATAGGCGTGGTGCTGCGCATGTTCTGCAAGGACCCGACGAAGCGCCACACGGGGGATATCCTGCTGGGCTTTGCCGTTTTGATGTTCGGGATGCAGTCCATGAGCGGCGCTGTCGCCCCGCTGCGGCAGAGCAAGACCTTTATCGACATACTCACGACGTTTTCAAACCCCGCCCTCGGCATCCTCGCGGGCGCGGCGTTCACGGCCGTGCTGCAAAGCGCCTCCGCCGCCGTCGGCATACTACAGGCGCTGTCGGCCACGGGCGCGGTCACGTTCGCCGCGGCCTTCCCGATAATCCTCGGCATTGCCGTGGGCGCGGCGGTGCCGGTGCTGCTGTCCGCGCTGGGTGCGCGCGTCAACGGGCGGCGCACGGCGGTGTCGTACCTCGTGGCGGAGCTTACCGGCGCGGTGTTCTGCGCGCTGGTGTTCTATTCGCTGGACGCGGTGTTTGACTTTCAGATAAAATACGCCGTGATGGACACGGTCAGCGTGGCGCTGCTCAACAGCGTTTTCCGCACGGTGACGGCCTTTGCGCTGCTGCCGTGCATCGACCAGATGGCAAAGCTCATCTGCGCCATCGTCAAGGAAAGCGACGAGGAGCGCAGCGCCAACAAAGAGTTTGACCGCCTGGACGAGCGCTTTCTTGAGCATCCCGCCCTCGCCGTGGAGCAGAGCCGTCTGACCGTGAACTCCATGGCGCAGGCGGCGAAGGAGAACCTTCTCAATGCTGTTGCCCTGCTGGGAGACTATACGGCCGCCGGTTTTGAAAAGGTCGAGCGCACGGAGGAGCTTGTGGATCAGTTTGAGGATAAGCTGGGCACGTACCTTGTCAAGCTGACGGCGCTGGAGCTTACCGAGGAGCAGAGCGAGCGCGTGTCGAAGTACCTGCACGCGCTGAGCGATTTTGAGCGCATAAGCGACCACGCCGTGAACATCTCCGAGGCCGCGCTTGAAAAGTATGAAAAAAAGGTGCGCTTTTCCGAACAGGCGGAGGCGGAGCTTTCCGTGCTGGATGCCGCGATACGCGAGATACTGGGTGTGGCGGTGGAGTCATTCATAAATGACAACATAAACGAGGCCTACCGGGTCGAGCCGCTGGAGGAGCGCATAGACGTCCTGTGCGACGAGATGAAGCTGCGCCATATCGACAGACTCCAGCGGGGCGAATGCTCGCTTGCGCACGGCTTTGTTTTCAACGACCTGCTGACGAACTTCGAGCGCGTGGCCGACCACTGCTCCAACATTGCGATAGCGCTGATAGAGCTGCACGCGCACGAGTATGACACGCACAGCTACGTCATAAACCTCAAGGAGCTGCACTCCCACGATTTCGACACTCTATACGCGGAATACAGCGAGAAGTACAGAATATAGATACATATAAATAAAATATAAAAATATTAAATACCGGATATGGAAATCTATTTTTTCTATATCCGGTACATGATTTCGTAATAATTATAAGTTAATATTATAAGAAAAAGCCACTGGGAGAGGAGAAGCATATATGAAGCATCCGGCGCTTACAAGGGTGTTGTCGGCTGCGCTTGCGATAATGTGCGTCATAATGCTGGCCGCTGGGGCCGTCGGACTCGGCAAGGCGGAAAGTCAATATGACGACGACACGGCGGATTATGAAAAGCTCACCGGCAGGGTGACGCTTTACAAAGAGCTTGACGAGAAGCTCAAAAACGGCACGACCTACAAGGAAGACAGCGAGCGCCTTGACGCGGCGCAGAAGCAGCACGACAAGGACGCGGCCGAGTACCGCATGGAACTGGCCGAGCGCACGGCGACAAAGGGCGGCCTTAAAATGGGCGAGGACGCGCTGGCACAGGCGCAGGCGATGATAGGCCCGGCGTCGCAGATGTTCCAGACGGCGCAGGCGCAGTTTCAGGCCGAGGAGGCCAAGTACAGCCAGATACTGAGCGCGGCGGACCAGCTCATCGCGGGGGCGTATGAGGTCGTGGCGCGCCTCGCCCCGCCGGTGGAGCCTGTGAAGCCGGAGGAGCCCGAAAAGCCGGAGGAGCCGCAGTACATAGACACGACCGGCCTTGAGGGCGAGGAGCTTGAAAAGGCGCAGGCGCTGAATCAGGAGCTTCAAGCCGGGTATGAGCAGCAGCTTGCCGCCTATGAGGCGGAGTATCAGGCGTATCAGGATGCGCTTGCGGCGTATGAGAGCGAGTACGCGGCCTATCTTGCCGAAAAGGAGGCGTATGACGCCGCGGCGGGAGAGGCGCTGAACGCGGGCAACGAGCTTCTGCGTGCGGCGGGGCTGCCCATCGTGTCGTCGCCGGAGCAGGCGCTGGCCCTGCTGAACGAGCTTATCGGCATGGCGCAGGATCGGATAAATGACGCGCGCACCACGCTGGACGATGCGCGCCGCCAGCTTGCCGAGGCGGGGGAGCAGCTTGCCGCGGCACAGCAGATGATACAAAGCAGCTATGCGCAGATGTGGGCCAAGCAGAGCGAACTGGACGGGCAGAACGAGAGCCTTGCCAGCCGCCGCGACAGCCTTCTCGGCGAGGCGCTGCGCCTCGCGGCGGAGAAGAACGCCGCCGACGAGAAGAAGGAGAACGAGCGCCGCTTCAGCTCCACCCGCGCCCTGCTGAAGGGCTATGACGGCGTGAAGGCGAAGCTCGACGCGGGCGGCGTCCTGCCGGACAGCGCGGAGGAATATGCCGCTGAATACCATGAGGAATATAACCGCCTGCACACTGTGCGGCGCGTGATGTGCCTGCTTGAGGTCATCGGCGGCGTGCTTGGCTTCCTGTGCATCCCGGCGGCGTATGAAAAGAGCAAGAGCCGCTTTCTTCTCATTGCCCCGGTGTGCGCAAGCTTTGCCTGCGCCGCGGCGGCGGAGACGGCCGGCGCTGTCAACGGTCTGGGGCAGAGCTACGCGGCGATCCCAGTGATGATATTCGCCGCACTCTACGTCCTCGCCGCCGCACCGCGGATAAAAAGCCGCGCACAGGCGTGATGGCGTGATATCGGATAATAAGCTTTGCATAAAATGAATACAAAAAGAGCATTGGGAACGGGAGGTTCCCAATGCTCTTTTCAGCTTGTCAAAAAAGTCTTGCGAGACTTTTTTGACCGCGCTTATCCGCCGAGTATTTTGAAAGCATTCAAAATACTGCTTCGCCCGAAAGCCTTGATGTATCAAGCCTTTCTGCGGCGGTTTATCTGATTTGAGGCGGGCCTTGCCCCCTCAAGCTCCCCCGCTGCTCTGTTCCATTACCTTGCAGCATGGATTCTTTGACAGTCTCAAAAGAGCATTGGGAACGGGAGGTTCCCAATGCTCTTTTTTAATAAAGCTCTATATTACTCTGCCTTGGGGCCGGCGTTGGTGATGTTCGCGGGCATGTCGGGGTACTTCTTCGCAAAATTCTCCTGGAACTTCTTTGCCAGCGCCTTTGCGGAGGCCTCGTACTTGTCCATGTCGGTCCAGACGTTGCGCGGGTTGAGGATCTCAGCCGGAACGTTGGGGCAGGACTTGGGGATGTTGAGGTTGAAGATGGGGTCAAGCTCATACTCGACGTTGTCCAGCTCACCGGCGAGGGCGGCAGTGACCATTGCGCGGGTGTACTTGAGCTTCATTCTGGGCACGGTGCCGGCAGCGCCGCCGCACCAGCCGGTGTTCACGAGGAACACGTTCGCGCCGGTCTCCTTGAGCTTCTCGCCGAGCATCTGCGCGTACACAGAGGCGTTGAGCGGGAAGAAGGGAGCGCCGAAGAGCGTGGAGAAGGTGGTGACAGGCTCGGTTATGCCGCGCTCGGTCCCGGCCAGCTTGGAGGTGTAGCCGGAGACAAAGTGATACATTGCGCTGTCGTTGTCGAGCT
>URPU01000003.1 GCA_900549865.1 uncultured Eubacteriales bacterium | reverse complement strand
ATGTGTTCTGCTTGGTACTTTTCTATGATACTACTTTTTTCGTCGTCTGTCAACACTTTTTTGAAAAAATTTTAAAAAAGTTTTTTGGCCCTTTTTAGCTTGTTTTTTTTCATTAATTTCTAATAAATAATTATATAATTTTTCCTTTTGAATATACTTTCTTGAGGGGTCTTTATGGGAAACAAAGGGTTAGATTTTAAGCATAAAGAAGTTATTAATATTGTAGATGGTAGGAGGCTAGGTTTTGTGCAAGATGTGAATGCCAATTTAGAAACTGGCATTATTACTTCTATTGTTGTTCCTGGCAATAATAGATTGTTTAATGTGTTTTCTTCAAATGATATTGTAATTCCTTGGCAAAACATTAAGTGTATTGGTGATGATATTATATTGGTTGAAATAAATTAAGACCAGGGCATTAGCCCTGATCTTTCTTATTTTCGCTACGGAAGTATTCGATGGTTTCCCAAAACTTGATTACCTTTTGACTTTGTTCCTTGCTTAAGGATTTTTCCTTGAGAAGTGTAACAATATCATCAGTAACCCAGCTTTCAACTATAGCTTTGTAGATAACTCGATTCAATAAAGCTATAGTAATGAAGTTTTTAGTTGCAAAATCATTTTTATGATATTTGCAGTTTGCGTATTCAGTTGTCCAAGTTATTGCCTGCTCTTTGGGAGGCATATACTGCCGCCTTTTTAATAAAAGGTAGTCATAATGTTTCTTGGACCGCTGTTTTCCAGCTTCAGCTGCTTTTACTTGAGAATTATATGCCGCTTTTGCTGCCATTTGCTCTACTGTTTTGTCATCAACAATGTTTTCAATTACCGCCTTTTCTAAGGCAGTATAAAAGGTGCCTTTGCTAATTGCATATTCTCTTGAAAAATAGTCATGAGAATATGCAAAATCTGTTTGTGCGTATTGGGTAGCTATTTCTGCAATTTTCTTCCGAGAAAGGTCCCTTACTGTCTTTTTCATTTTGCTATTCTCCCTTCGAAAATAAAATGTTGGTTTACTCGTATATTATATCATTGTTGGAACATTATGTCAATTTGTTTTATTTAACTATTTTGATAGTAATTTCTTTACAGCGTCGCTTATTGTTTTTCCATCTGCTGCTGCTCCTATTTTTTCTTTTGCAGCTTTCATAACTGTTCCCATATCTTTCATGTTTGTTGCTCCAGTTTCTGCAATTACTTCATTTACTATTTTTTCAACTTCTTCAGCAGATAATTGTTTTGGTAAATATTCTGTTAGTATTTCTATTTCTTCTTTATTTTGTTTAATTAAATCTTCTCTTCCACTTTTTTCAAATTCAATTTCTGCATCTTTTCTCTTTTTAGCTTCTTTTGCAATTATTTCAATTACCTGCTCGTCTGTTAGTTCTATTTGTTTATCTTTTTCAACTTGTAAAACGGCTGCTCTTACCATTTGTACTGTGTTTTTTCTAACTAAATTTTTATCCTTCATTGCTTCTTTTAAATCATTTAGTAATTTTTCTTTAATCATAATTAATCATCCTCCAATAAAATTTAGATATAATATATCACAAACTACTTGATTTATCAAGGTTTATGCAAAAAGAAACCACTTAAATTTTAAGTGATTTCTTTTAATTGGTCGGGGTGGTAAAGTTGTATTAACGGCTACGTTCCTCTATTTTCAATACTTCTCTGTATTGAAAATATTTTTCTGAACAATTTTTCCAAACAGTTCCTTTATTTTATATTCTTCCATTTTTTATATAATTTACATATTTTTTATGGTTTGATATTTCAAGATATTTAAAAATATCTCCATATTCATCAATTGTTGTTTGTATATTGGCATGTCCCATTAATGCTTGTAATACTGGTAATTCTACACCAGCTTCTATACAACGAGTCGCATAGGTATGCCTTAAACAATGCAAACTATAATCTCCAATTATTCCAGCATTTTTATAAACTCTTTTAAAATGAGAATTTATAGTATTTGTTTCAATAAGCTTTCCATCTGGGTGGCAGAATAGCACATTGTTTTTATTTTTTATAACATTATTTAATGAATCCCTTAATACTTTTTCAGTAAACTCATTAATTTGTAAAAGTCTTTTTCCGTTATTAGTTTTAGGAGGTCCAACTACTGTTTTCCCATCCTTATTTTTAGTTAGGGTTCTTCTTACTGTTAGTTGCATACTATCTAGGTCAATATCTTCTTTATAGTTTAAAGCTAAAACTTCGCCTATTCTCATACCTGTATATAGGCACATAAGAATTATATTTCTGTGTTTTACATTATTAGTTTCTAAATATTCAACTAATTTATTTTGCTCTGTATAGCTTAATGCTTTTACATCTTTATCTTCTTTTATACTTCTAGGCTTTTCTATTGTATTTATACTTTGAAATAAGCTACTAGATATATATTTATTATCAAAAGCAGTTTCAAATATTTTCTTTAACATAGAAACGTCTTTTTTTATAACCGAATTTGATTTTGACCTTTCATCTTCTAAAAATCGTTCTATTTGATTTTTCTTAACTTGATTTATTGGAATATTTGCAAAGTTATTAGCTTTAATTCTGTTTAAAGTAGCTATATTAGTTATATAAGCATTTCCTTTAGTTTTTCCTTTTCTATATTTAGAATCTTCTAATTCTTTTCCTATATCTGCAATTGATTTTATAGTCTTTTTTAGACTGTCATCAAAGTCAGCTCCATTTTCCTTCATTTCTATTTTGTATTTATATAGAAGTTCAAGAGCCTCATCTTCAGTGTCTGATGTAAATGACTTTCTTATTGGTTCTCCAGTTTCTATATTCTTGCCAATAGTTAATAATGCTTTTGCTCTAATATAATGATAGAATTTATCGCAGTTGTCTTTATCTGTACATTGTTTGCAAATTTCACAGTTTCTTAAATTTCTTCTATTTTTGCATATAGACCTATCTTTACATTTCTTACAAGTAGGACACATAGGCAAATTTGAGTTTTTCTTTGGTTTCTTCTCTGTATAAGTTCCAGTTGTAATACCTTTTTGTTTCATAAGTTTTCCTCCATTTCTTTTAAAATTTGAGGAAATACCTTGTATTTTTATTTAATTTTGTGTATAATAAATTTAGTTCAAGTTAATAAGGTATTTCCTTATTGCTTTTGAAGATTTAATTGTTCCAGAATTAAGTCTTCTTTTTTTACTCAGCCATAATTCTTTTGTGGCTTAAGAATTCGTTTAGGCAGTCAGCTTTTATCCAAAATTTTCTGCCTATTTTAATACTTGGAAAATCTTCTGAATGAAATAACTTTAAGCATTTTTCTTTTCCTATATGCAATAATCTGCATACATCATCCGTTGAATAAAGCTTGATATCGGTTTTTTGTAAATTCTGCATAGTATTTTACCTCCTTTCTTGACAACCTTAAACAAATATAGTAATATAGAAGTATATTGTGAAAGATTTGTCGGACTCTTTTGAAATTGTAAAATTATTATACAATGCTCAAAAAAGTTTGTCAACATATTTCTAAAATATTTTTAAAATATTTCACAAAAGTTTTTAAGGAGGTTAAAAGAAATGAGTAAGTTACCTCAATATTCTTTTAATGAAGGGTTTTATATATGGTTTAATGCAGAAGCAAAAGAAGAATATTATTCAACACCTTTATATATGTATAAAACTGATTTTAATGATGATTTAGGGAATTATAAAAGAAAAATAATACAAGAAAAAGGATTTTATAAAAAGAAACCAAGTAAGAAAGAATCTGCACCAAAACACCCAGCTACTATTCTTTATCCATTTGCTGAACAATTTGGAAGACTTTTGATAAACTTATTAAATGCTGATTTTTCAAACTTTGATAATGCTTATAATACATTTTTTTATTTGTATGGATTTGAATTATTAAAAGAATATGTACCAGCTAAGGAATTGACAACTACATATTCAACAGAGGAAGAATTAGTAAAAGTAATGAAAGGAGTATATGAAGATAGTTTTGGATATTTAACAGATATGCAATATAATTTTAGAAAATGTGTAGATTTTATATACAATTTGAATGGAAATGAGGATTTAAAAGGATATAAACCAAGTTCTAAATTTATAGCTTCATTAGTTACACATCACAATGATGTATATTCATATTCAAGTGATATAGAGGTTATTTTAGATACATATTCAGATAAATACTTAAAATATGGTAATCAATCACTAGAGAAGTTGACTAAAGAATTAGACCAAAATGAATCTTTTATACCAATGACTAATGTATATACAAGTGAGAAATTAAGCAATATTGCATTTGTAGTATTAGAACAAATAACTAAAAACTACAATTTACCAATTAAAAAATGTCAACATTGTGGTAGATATTTTATGCCTTCAATTAGGCAAGATGAATTATACTGTGATTTGCCAAATGAAGATGGAAAAAGCTGTAGAGAAAAAGGTGCAAAACAAACATATAAAGAAAAATTAGAAAAAGATCCAGTATTACAAGAATATAGAAAAGCATATCAAAAGAAATTCATGGAAGTTTCAAGAAGTAATGGAGATAAACAAAAGAAAGAAGATTTTGAAGAGTGGAAAATAATTATACAAGATATGTTAAAGAATTATAAAGAAAATAAAGAAGATAAAAAACTAATGGAAAAAATACTAAAATGGATTGATGAGAGTAAGTAAAAAAAGGAGGAACTTATGGAATATGATTATCCTATAAATAACATATATTGCGATGAAAGTTGCCATCTAGAATATGATAATATTCCTGTTATGGTTTTAGGAGCAATTTCTTGCGAGAAAAAGCATAGAAAAAAAGTGTTTAAAGAAATTGAAAAAATAAAATTAAAGCATAATATAGGGAAACATTCAGAAATTAAGTGGTCAAGAATATCTATGAATAAAATTGACTTTTATAAAGAAATTATAGATTACTTTTTTAAAGATGAAGGGTTATCTTTTAGAGGGTTAGTTGTTAGAAACAAAAATTTACTTGATCACGAAGAATATAACCAAACTCATGATGAATGGTATTACAAAATGTATTTTAAACTATTATCTAGAATAATAAAGAATAATATAAAAAACGAAATATATTTAGATATTAAAGATACTAAAGGCAGTAGTAGAAGATATAAATTACAAGAAGTTTTATCTAATAATATATATGATTTCAATAAAGATATTGTACATAATATACAAGCAATAGACTCTAGAGAAAGTTCAATATTACAAATAGTTGATTTGTTTATTGGAGCTTTAGGATATATAAACAGAGGACTAGAAACAAGTGAAGCAAAATTAGAGATAATAAGATACATTAAAGAAAAGACAGGTTATTCTTTAATAAAATCTACATTACCTGCAGAAAACAAATTTAACATTTTTATTTTTCCACTTGATAAAAAGGAACATTTAAGTTATGAATAAGTGCAAGTGGTTACCAGATATAATAGAATGCTCAAATTTAAGTGAATGGAAAATGTACGAAGATAAATTATATGAATTATTTGTAGAAACATTTATAAATAATCATCCTACTTTTAACAATAAGCCTGTTCACGTTAAAAAATATCCTCTTGATGGTAATAAGGAGCATGCATTTACACATTTGACTTGCAAAACAGAGTCAGATAATCCTAAAGATGTAAATGATAGATTACCAGATTTAAGGAGAGCAGAAAGAATAACTTGGATAAAACCTGTCATTGAAAATTATCCATGTTTAGAAGAGTGTTTAAATTGCAATAAAATTAAGTATTGGGAAGAAATATATAGAAATAAACTAAGAATAAATTTGTTTTTTGAAGATTTTAGATATTTTGTTGTTTTAGAAGATAGAGGAAATTATTATCTAATAATAACAGCATATTATATACATTATGATGACGTTTTAGAAAAGAAGAGAAAAAAATATATACAATATTGCAAACAGAAAAAGCCATTGATTTAGTATCAAATGACTTTTTCGCAAACTCGTTCTACTACTAGGTAGATGAGTAAATATATTAAATTAATAATATACATTAATATTATATATTCGTGAAGAGCTTTGTCATAAACGGTCGTTTACACGGCATATAAAGACACATAACGTGTTTTGCCGCAAAACTCTGCACGGCAAAGTGTACAAAATGCCGCGGCAGAGTTCTATATCCGCTGCGGCATAAAGTTTATCTGATTTGAAAATGGCCGACGGCCTCACTCGTCGTCCTCCATATAGGCGATATATGCGGACACGCGGAACACATTGTTCTCATGGCTTATTTCAAGCTTGCCGCCGTATTTGCTGACAACCTGACGGACGTTTGAAAGACCGATGCCGTGGAAGCCGCTATTGTCCTTTGTGGAAAAATACGTTGAGCTTCTATACGAGACCTGTCCGTTATATGAGTTTGACACGTCCACGCACAGTATGCCGCTGGCGAGGCGGATATCGACGTCGATAAACCGTTCCTCGTCGCTGCCAATCTGGGCGCAGGCCTCTGCGGCGTTATCGAGGAGGTTGCCAAGCAGGATGCATATATCCACATTGTTTATGGTCAGCGCGGGCGGAACCATCACGCACAGGCGAAGCTCCACTCCGTCCTGTTTTGCCTTGCCAAGCTTGTCGTTCAAAAGCGCGTTTATAAGGAGATTGTCGCAGTTCGTCACGGGAGCTGTCATGGATTCAATGGTGTTCTGGAGGGAGTAGGCGTATTTTGCAAGCTCCTCATACTGCCCCTGCTCGACCAGAGAGACCATGGTGCGCGTATGGCTTTTGATATCGTGGTTGATACGGCGAAGCTCCTGCTGGTGCTTTTGCAGGTCGGTATAATACTTCTCCTGCACGGCCAGCATCTGCTCCAGCGTCGCGGAATAGCTGAGCGACTCCGTGAGGGAATCGTTCACCTTATTGAGCGAGTAGAGCATACACGCGGTAAGGAACAGCAGCGTCGCCGTGACGAGGTTGTCTGTAAGCCTTATCGAGCTCATAAGCTCGCCGGAATATATCTGCGAATAGAGATAATACTGCTTCAGGACAAGGAAGAAGATGAAAAACGGGATGAGAAACGACGTTATCATCATCGGGATGAACTTATTGCTCATCACCTTGCCGTAGCTGTAGATCACCAGTGTGAACAGCACCACCATGACTGTCAGCACTATCTGCGTGATATAACTCGGGCTGTAATTGACGGGGATTGTGTCAAACGACAGCCCGCGCGCCGCCCACGTCGCAACGAAGGAATAGAACGTGGCCGAGTAGTTCAGCGCGATGCACACGAAGGATATGCCGAGCCGGGAGCTGTTTGAGCCTTCATAGAAGAGATACGCCGTTATCGTGATGAGCACATAGGCTATCATGAAAACGTAGTACACCTGAAAGTTATTTGCCGCGTCGTATATGGAGACGAGGAAGTATATCAGCAGCATCAGCAGGTAGTAGGCGTTGTGCCGGTGATTGCGCTTCATCAGCCTTGAAAGCTGAAAATGCACGAGCCACGTCTCACTCAGGCCGACGAGCAGAAGCAGAGGAATACTGTTGCTTATCTGCATACCAGTGCCTCCCTATCTCTTTCCGCGGCGGCTGTTCTCGCTGACATAGGTCAGCAGCGCGTCGTTCAGCGCCGCGGCACGCAGCTTGGAAACGTCCAGATTCTCGCCGTTTATAAGCGTCACGTACAGCTTTGATATACGCTTTATATGCCGCAGATTCACAAGGAAGCTTTTATGGATGCGGAAAAAGCCCTTGTCCGCATAGTCGTCCTCTATCTGCGAAAGCTTTCCGCGGAAGGGGTACTGCTCCTTCACGGTATGCGCCGTTATGGTGTGCAGGTTCGAGTCGAAGTACAGGATGTCGTCAAGCTTGAGTTTGGTTATGCCCTTGCTGCTGTCGATGACGAAATACGTCTCATCCCTCTCAGACACGTTGTCAAGGATGGTCCTGATCTCGCTCAAAAACCGCTCGGTATCCAGCGGCTTTGTGAGATAGCGCCACGCGTTGACAAGATAGCCCTCCAGCGCGAACTCCCTTGTGGACGTCACGATGAGGATGGGCATGGACACGTCATACTCCCGGATGCGCTTGGCGGTCTCGATGCCGTTGATGCTGTCCATGACCATGTCAAGGATCAGCAGGTGATAGCGTGTGCCCGCCTCAAAGGCCTTTATCAGGCTGAACCCGTCCGTATAGGCGGTCAGCTCAAACTCCACCCCCTCGCCGCGCAGAACATCCAGCGCCGAGGAAATGGCCTTGATATCGTACTTATTGTCGTCGCAGATGGCAATCCTGAACATGTCCTTCTCCCTTTCTGCGGTTTTCTACCTTACCGCAGTTTTATTTTTCTTTCCAATAATAAAGCACAGGGTAATTATCGCCAGAGATGCGCCAAGATATGAAATTATCGCGCTGCCGGTAAGCCCGACAGCGATGAACGCCGCAATGGATATAACGCCGGTTATCGCCGCGTAGGGCAGCTGCGTCGTGACGTGGGCAAGGTGCTTGCACCCCGCGCCCGCGGAGGAGAGCACCGTGGTGTCCGCCAGCGGCGAGCAATGGTCGCCAAAGACACAGCCGGAAAGCCCCGCGCCGAGGACCATGTACATATACGACGGATCGACCGCCGCGCACACGGCTATCGATGTGGGCAGCATGATGCCCATCGCGCCCCATGAAGAGCCGGTGGAGAAGGAGATGAGCGCGGAGATGACGAAGATGGCGGCAGGAAGCGCCCATCCCGGAAGCCACCCGCCGAGCGCCGCCGCGATGCACGCGCCGGTGCCGAGCATGCTGCTGCCGAGAAGCTCGGAAAAGCTCCACGAGAGGACAAGGATGATGACCGATGTGACCATGGATTTGACGCCGTTTATAAAGGCCTCGTTGAAGCGGGAAAAGCCCATCTTCCTGCGCCCGACGAGCAGCGCGAAGCATATCACCAGCGCGATGAGCACCGCGCTTGCAAGCGAGCTGTCCGGGTCGCAGTACATAAGCGCGTCCTGAATGCCGCGCCCCTCCGTGAAGAAGCCGCCCGTATAGAGCATGACCATAAACGTCGCCGCGACAAGGCTTATAATGGTGATCAGCATATCCGCGGCCGTGCCCTTCTGACGCACACCCATGTCGTCAATTACACTTTCGTTTATGTCTACAAATATGCTCGTGTCAACGCCGGTGCGGGCATAGTCGTCCTCGTACCGCTTCATCGGGCCGATGTCGGCCCTGAACACTATCACCGCCACGACCATCAGAAGCGTCAGCCATGCGTAAGCGTTGAACACCGTGGCGCTGAGGAAGGCCTGCATCCCCGGCACCTCAATGCCGTAGCGCGCAAGCTCCGGCACGGAGAGGGAGATGACCGTCGCCACCCAGCTTGAAACGGGCATAAGTATCGTCACCGGCGCGGAGGTCGAGTCTATCAGATACGCGAGCTTTGCGCGCGATATCTTGAACTTGTCCGTTATCGGGACCATCACATTGCCGACCGTTATCGCGTTGAAGTAGTCATCTACAAATATAACACATCCAAGAAGAAAGGTAAAGCCCTCCGCGCTGCGTTTTCCCCTTATCATACGCACTGCGGAGGCGGAAAATGAATTTGCACAGCCCGCCGCGGTGAGGATGGCGATAAGCCCGCCCAGCATCACAAGGAAGAAGATGAGCAGCAGGTTTTTCGGCGTGCCCGCAGCGTTTACCATCATTTTAAGCCCGTATATCGTCATGTCCAGCACGTTTCTCCCCTCAAGCGCGCCCGGCGGGGCCACGGCGCCATAGATGCCAAGGCCAAAGACGATGCCCATGAGAAGCGAGAATATAATGTTTCGTGTGCTGACGGCAAGTATAACTACCAGAATCGGCGGCAGAACGGACAGCCATGTAAGGGTTTCCACATCGATCCTCCTCGGAAAAGGGATGCATAGAGCAGAATCAGCCCCCTGCCTGCCCGTGTAGGCCGACCGGGGACTGATCTGTGCAAATGCTTAAGCTATGTATTTAGTATTGCTTCTGATATTACTTCTTGTAGAGCGTCTCGCCCCTGAACAGAGTGCGCTCAACCTGGGCAAGGCCGATATCCTCGCTCTTGCAGGTGAGAACGTTCTGATCGACGACGATGATATCAGCTTCCTTTCCGACCTCGATGGAGCCGCTGACGTCGTCAACGAAGTTGGCGTATGCCTGTGCGATGGTGAAGCTGTCGATCATATCCTCGATGCAGGCGCGCTCTTCGGGCCAGAAGTCGCCGTGTATTCTGGGGTCGTCGTAGTTGAGAACCCAGGGGTGATAGTTGTCGGGGGCTATTCTCGTCACGCCGATCTCCATGCCGACGAAGGGATTGGGAACGGCAGTGATGGGATAGTCGCTGGCGTTTGCGACGACGCAGCCGGACTTGAAGAAGGAGTTGATGGGATAGGTGTGGGCGATGCGGTCCATGCCGGTGTAGGTGCCGTTGACGAAGTAGGTCTCGTCTATCTGCGCCCAGTAGGAGTTGAGCATTGCGACAACGCCCATGTCCTTGAATCTGTGGATGTCGTTGGGGTCAACAAGGAAGATGTGGGTTATGCAGTGGCGTCTGTCCTCGCGGCCGTTCACCTTCTGCGCGTACTCTATCGCATTGAGAGACTGCTTGACGGCGGCGTCGCCCGCGCAGTGCACGTGGATGCCCATACCGGCCTTGTCGATGGCCGCGACGCACTTGTTCATGTTGTCGGGATCCCATATCTGGTCGCCGCGCCAGCCCTCGGGGCGGCCGTCGGCCTTCTCGTAAGGCTCAAGCAGGAAGGCGGTGATGGATTCGAGAACGCCGTCCATGAAGAACTTGACGGCACGGGTCTTGAACATATTGCGGCCTTCGTTGTCTCTGTTCTTGGCCTCGACTATCTTCTCGACCTGCTCGGGTCCCTGATGCGGGTCCATCCAGTAAGCGCCGCGGAAGTATATCTTCAGCTTGCCCTCGTCGTCGAGCTGCTTTATAGCCTCGACAGCGTTGGAGTTTATGTACAGCCAGGGGTCGTATGCGCCGGTGAAGCCGAGGGAGAGTATCTTGTCCTGATACGCCAGAACGCCTTCCTTGTACTGCTCGATGGTGAAGTCGGGCAGGGCGTTGAGGATGAGGTCCTGCGCCTTTTCACGGAAGCAGCCGTGCGCGCTGCCGTCGGGGTTGCGCTCTATGCGGCCGTTCTCGGGGTCAGGAGTATCGTTGGTGATGCCGGCGACCTCAATGGCCTTGGAGTTGCACCACAGGGAGTGGAGCGTCTCCGCCTGCACGACTATGGGGATCTCCGTGGAGACCTCGTCAAGGGCTTCCTTGCGCGGGCCGATGCCGGGGAACACGGCCTCAAGATAGCCCTGTCCGCGCAGCGCGGTCAGGCCCGGATGCTCCGCGATGAACTTCTTCATTGCGGCGACGTATTCCTCTTCCTTGTCCATGCCGGCAAGGTCGATGCCGACGACGGTGGAGGTGGCGCTGGTGTAGTGCGCATGGCCTTCAAAGAAGGACGGCATCAGCATCTTCCCGCCGAGATCGACGACCTCGGTCTCCGGGCCGACATATGCCTCGACACCGGCGTTATTGCCGACGTATGCTATCTTTCCGTCAACGACGGCGACGGCTTCCGCGATGGTGCGGGCCTTGTCCGCAGTGTAGACGACACCGTTTTTAAAGACTATGTTTGCTTTCATTCATGATCTCCTTTTTTCAGATTTTTGATTTTATATTCGGATATTTTTCCGCTTTATTATTCCGCGGGGGCGGTCTTTTCCTTCTCCGCCACCTTCATCAGCACAACGCCGAGGCCGAGGACGACGGCCGCGCCGATAACGACGAACACGAGCTGGGTCATGTTGATGGGCACGCCGGGCGTCCATACGAACAGCACGCAGGTGCCGATGGCGATGAGCTCAGCGATCCTGATGAGCAGGGTGGACAGCCACTTGGGGCCGGGGAAAACGTAGGGACGCGGGGTGTCCTTGTCGGTCTTCTTGAGCTTGAAGTACGCCTCGAAGTTGATGATGTAGGGGATGATGAGCAGCAGGCTGGTGCAGGAGAATATCGCCCAGAACACGTCCTCCGCGGAGCCGGTGATGAGGTTGGAGGCGAGGGTCATAAGCGTGGCCATGATGCCGGAGATGACGATGACGCCGATGGGCTGGCCGTTCTTGTTGCGCTTGGTGAATACCTTGGGCAGGTCGCCGGTCTCACCGGCGATGGCGGCGGTGTTGCACGGCGCGCCGATCCACAGCATACCCTGAATGAAGATGATGGACAGGTAAACTATACCGGCCATGACGACGATGCCGCCCATGATGCCGCTGGTGCCGAAGCCGGCCTGCATTGCCTGGATAATACCGGTGGTGATGTTGACGTCCTTAACGGGCAGCGCCCACAGCATCGCGGTGTAGGACACGATGTACAGCGCGCCGACGATGAGCACGTTCTTGATGGCAGCGCGGGGAACGTCTCTTGCGGGGTTCTCCATCCTGCCGTTCGCGGCGGAGGTCTCGAAGCCGAGGAAGTTATAAACGAGAGAGGGGATGTAAATGAGCGCCGCGCCGAGGGTGGGCTTGAGCGCGCCGAGGGAGAACGGATTCATCTTGGAGCCGCCGTTGCGCGCAAAGCAGATGATACCCGCAATGACAAGGCCGATGCCGATGGCTATCTTTGCGATAGCGCCGTAGTTGTACATGCCCTTGCTGCTCTTGCTGGGCATGGTCAGGATAAACAGCATCGCGTAGATAACGGCGAGGTTGAGTATCGCCGCGCCGAGCTTGCTCAGCTCGATGCCGAAGGTGGCCTGGAAAACGTTGACGAAGAGAGTCGCGTTAGAGGAAAGCCAGACTGCGTTGCACGCCCAGTAGAGATAGCCGATGTATGCGCCGGTCTTGCGGCCGAACGCTCTTGCCGCCCAGCCGGCGAAGCCGCCGTCATCGGGGTAGGCCGCGCCGAGCTCGGCGCAGGTAAGGGAGCCGGTGAAGAAGAACAGTGTGCCGACGATCAGTATCCATGTGATGGACGTCCATCCCATGTTCGTGCCGGATGGGATCGTGTCGAGAAAGTAGATCGCGCAGATAAGGCCAAGCAGCATGTCAAGCTGACTCATGCCTCCGTTTCCGCTTTTCTTTTTTGCCATTGGTTCTAACCTCCTAAAATTTACGCCCGCCGTTTTTTCGGGTCGTTCAATGTGTGCACATTGTACAGTAAACGCCGGTTTTCGGGAAGTGCTTTGTCATAAACGACCGTTTGCGCGGCACGAAAAGTCGTGAAATGTGTCAGTTTATGGTATGTCGCTCATTTAGCCCATATATCTTCCAGCTTTTGGAGCGGGGATGAGGGCAAAAAATTGGTGCGACCCGAAAAATGGATCGCACCTTCCCTTTCAATTATATTATATAAATTACGTATATATTCTCAGCGTTTCGTTGTATATCTTCATTATATCGTGCAGCACGTCGAACTGCGTGAAATCGTCATGATAGGCGATGTTTATCTCGCGCATCATGCTGAGGTTTTCCACCGGAAGCACGGCTATCTTCCCCTTTTTCAGCTCGTCGAGGCAGACGCTGCGCGCGAGGACGGACACGCCGAAGTCGCGCCGGATAAGATCCTTTATCGTCGCCATGTTGTCAAGCTCCAGCACGACGTTGAAATCGTTTATGCTCATATTATTACTTTCAAGATGCGCGTCGAACAGGGAGCGCGTATTTGAATCCGGCAGACGCAGTATCATGCGCTCCTTCTTCAACTCGTTCAGCGTGACCATGCTGCGCTTTGCAAACGGGTGATTCACCGACACCGCAAGCACGAGATAGTCCGTGTCAAGCAGAAGATAGCGTATGCTGGGGTCGTTCACCCGTCCTTCAACTATCGCCAGATCCAGCTCGTAGGTTTTCAGCATCTTATAAAGATTATTTATCGTATCAGTAATCATCTTTATGCTGATCCCCTCGTTTTCGGAGCTGTACTTTGCCAGCGCCTCAGCTATGGGATTGCTTTCCGCGGTGTGCGTGATGCCCACTGTGAGGTGCATGCTCAGCCCGCCCTTATCGGCCAGATTCTGCTGGAGATTGCTGTACAGCCCAAGCATCTTGCGCGCGCACTTTACGACCTCCAGGCCCTGCTTTGTCACGACAAATTCGCCGTCTATGCGTTCAAAAATACGCACGCCCAGCTCCTGCTCCAGCGCCTTTATATGCTGGCTTACGGCCGGCTGCGTCACGGACAGCTCATTCGCCGCTTTTGTATAGTTTTTAAGCTCGTACACCTTCAGCAGGGTGTACAGCTTCTGGTCTATCATGATCCGCCTCCATAAGAAATTTTTATATATGCAAACATAATTATAATTTGACTTTATTGTTCGTGTGAATATTATGGTAGCATCACATTGAAAATTTGTCAAGGAGGCGCGGGCATGGGCAGGAACGATATCTACGACACGCCGCCGATGCGCGCGGCGCTCGGACTGTACGCGTTCCGTCAGGACGTCCACGCCGAGCTTATAGCCGCCGAGGAGGCGGCGCCCCCGGAACATATTTGCAAGCTGCTGACATCCGTCAGGGATGAGGAGGATAGCAATGACGCTGATCGAATACTTCAACGGACAGTTTTCCATAATGCAGAACCTTGACTTTGTGGCGAGGATACTGCTGGCCTGCTTCTGCGGCGCGTGCATCGGCTTTGAGCGCAGCAAGCGCTTCAAGGAGGCCGGCATACGCACGCACGTTATCGTATGCTGCGCGAGCGCGCTGATCATGATCGTGTCCAAATACGGCTTTGCCGACCTGACGGACGCAGACGGCCTTGTTTTCAACGGCACGCGCGGGGCCGACCCCGCGCGTGTCGCCGCGCAGGTCGTCAGCGGGATAAGCTTCCTCGGCGCTGGCGTGATATTCAAAAACGGCAGCACCGTCAAGGGGCTGACAACGGCGGCCGGCATCTGGGCCACAGCCGGGATAGGGCTTGCGCTGGGCTGCGGGATGTATTTCACGGGCATATTCGTCACGCTGATGATAGGCATATTTCAGGTTGCAACGCACCGCTTCACCGTCGGCGCGGACTCCTTCACGACGAACCGGCTGCGCTTCACCGTGCGCGAGGACGAGGAATTTGAGTCGCAGGTGCGCGCGCAGCTTCAGAACTGGGAGGCGCAGATACTTTCCAGCAGCATCACGCGCCGCGACGACGGGCTTATAAGCTACGACCTGACACTGAAAATGACGCGCAGCATTTCGATAGACGACGTTGACACGCTCATGCAGCGCTGCCATGCCGTCACCAGCGCGGAGGGCATCCCCGTAGGCTGAGCGGGAGCAGAAAATACCACCGGGAAGTGTTCCCCGGTGGTATTCTTAGACTGTCGAAAAAGTGGCTTTGCCGCTTTTTCGAGAAAGCTTCGCTGCGTTCTGCGCCTCTGTTGTCCGCTGATAGCGGACAATTCGACGCTCACTCCGCGCAAAGTGTTTTCCGCCACGCACATGTCGCGGCAGAAAACGTATAATACTGCTTTCGCGTCTGCGGACGCGAAACTCTGCGAGGCCTTTTTTGACAAGCTGGAAAATACCACCGGGAAGTGTTCCCCGGTGGTATTCTGGCGTTTTATAGGCGTTGTTTCTCAGCCGCAGAATTTTGCGATAGCTGCGTCGATATCCGCCGCGCAGGCGGCGGCGATGACCTCGTCCCCAGGCTGGAGGGGGAAGAGCGGCGCGCGCACGCTGCCGATGTCCGGCGCGCCGCGCAGGCGCAGGATCTCCTTTATCATGGCGTACATATTTCCCTGCCCGGAGCACATCTTGTAAATGATGTGGCAGCAGGCGTCCTGTATGTCGCGCGCGAGCACGATGTCGCCGCGGCGGACAAGGGCATATATACGCTCATACAGCTCCGGCATGACGGCATAGGTCCCGCCGATGCCGCCGACGGCGCCCGCCGCGAGGCCGGAGAGGAGCTGTTCATCCGGGCCGTTGAAAACTATCGCGCCCTCGTCACGCCACATCTCGATGTCCTGTATGGGCATGGAGGAATTCTTGACGCCGATCACGTTTGGCACGGCGAGCATGGTGCGCAGAAGCGAGCTGTTCAGCTCCGTACCGGCGAGCTGCGGGATGTTGTAGATGATGAAATCCGTATTCGGCGCGGCGGAGGCGATGTCGCTCCAATACCGGGCGACGGCGCGGTCGGGCAGGTGGAAGTATATCGGCGGGATGGCGGCGATGCAGTCCGCCTCAGCGCGCTCGGCATGGGCGGCAAGGGTCATGCTGTCGCGCGTGTTGTTGCAGGCGACGTGCGCAATGACCGTGATGCGCCCCGCGGCCTGGGCAATAACTGCCTCAAGCACGGCCTTGCGCTCCTCCACGGACTGATAGATGCACTCGCCGGATGAGCCGCCGACGTACAGGCCGTTGACCTTTTTGCCGATGAGGTACTCCGTAAGCGCGCGCACGCGCTCAGTTGACACCTCGCCCGCGTCGTCATAGCAGGCGTAGAACGCCGGGAAAATGCCCTGATATTTATTCATATCTGTTGCTTTCATTGTTCACTCCTTGTCTCAGCCCTTCACGGCGCCCATCGTGATGCCTCTGGTGAAATACTTCTGGAAGATGAGGAACACGATGATAATGGGCACAGCGGCAAAGGCGGCGCCCGCCATGATGAGGCCGAAGTCCGTCGAATTTTCCGCCTGCATCTTCGCAATGCCCAGCGAAATGGTCAGATTCTTCGTGCTTGAGAGCATGATGAGCTGCATGAAGTAGTCGTTCCACGAATTGATGAACGTGAATATCGCAAGCGCGCCGACACCGGGCTTTATCATGGGGAAAACTATCTGGTTGAAGGTTTTCAGTTCGCCCGCGCCGTCTATGCGCGCCGCCTCAAGTATCTCGCCGGGGATGCTCTCGGCGAACTGCTTGATGAGGAACACGCCGAACGGCCAGCCGACGATGGGGTAGACCACAGCACTCAGCGTATTATAGAGCTTGAGCGAAGACATCTCGCGTATGAGCGGGATGAGGATGACCTGCTTTGGCAGCGCCATCGCGCAGACGATGAGCGTGAATATAAGCGTGCGCCCGACAAAGCGCTTCTTCGCCAGCGCGTACCCCGCGAGCGCGGAGGTCACACAGGTCAGCAGCATCGCCGCGACCGCCATCCACACGGTGTTGAGCATCCAGCGGATAGCGCCGGGAACGGTCGGCCCGGAGGAGAACACCACGGGGTTGCCGTCGGAGGAGAAATACTGACTGAACGGAATGTAGAACTCCCACAGCGGCGCTTTGAGCTTGCCCATGAGCGTCTGATAATTCTTCATCGTCCACTCCGTCGGCCACCAGACGGGCGTGACGGAGTTGACCTCCTTGGCAGTCTTGAACGAGCCTGTGATTATCCAGTAAAGCGGGAAGGTGAACAGCACCGCAAGGATGATGATTATCACGAGGGTGATGATGCGGTTTGCCTTTGATTTGCCCTGCATACGTCCACCCCCTTAGTCCGACTGCCCCAGCTTGAACTGGATGGCAGAGAGCACCGCGATGATTATCATGAGCACGACGCCCATGGCGTTGCCGTACCCGTAGCGGTAGAGCTTGAAGGCGGTGTAATAGATATAATACATTATCGTGTCCGTGCTGTGCGTCGGCCCGCCCGACGTGAGAAGCTGGATGAGCGCGAAGCACTGGAAGGAATTGATGGTGGTGATAATGAGTATGTAGAGCGTGGTGGGCATGATCTGCGCCCATTTTATCTTCCAGAACACCTGACGGCGGTTCGCCCCGTCAACCTCTGCGGCCTCGACGAGCGTCTGGTCAACATTGCCCAGCGCCGAAACGTAAAGCACGATGGGCTGGCCGACGGAGGTGGTGAAGAGGATGAGGATGATGCACCAGAGGGCAAAACGCGCATCGCCCAGCCAGTTTATGTTCTGCTCAATGACGCCGGTGCTCTTCAAGAGGTAGTTGAACACACCGTAGCGGTTGTTGTATATCCACTTCCACACGACCGTCACAGCGACGGAGCCGGTGACCACGGGCAGATAGAAGATGCAGCGGAAGGCCGAGGTCAGCGCGGGCTTCATATCGTATATCGCAGTGGCGACCCAGAGAGAGAACGCGCACACCGTCGGCACGGCGACGACAACGATGATAACGGTATTTTTCAGCGCGCCGAGGAAAAGCTCATCCTGAAAAAGCTCCTTATAATTAGCCAGCCCGACAAAGACGTCCACGGCATTCTTGCCCATGTTGGAGTCAAAGAAGCTGGTGTATATGCACATGAACATGGGATACAGCACAAAGGTAATAAAGAAGAAGAGGCTTGGCAGCAAAAACAGGTATCCCGCTGTTGTTTCCCGCCGCACGAGCGCGCGGCTCATGCCGGTATTTGATCTGAACATAGGGTGATTCCCCCCTTGCGGTCGTTATAGCTATCTGTCAGCACACCCTCTCTGCGCTGGGGCACAGAGAGGGTGCGCGCTGTGATATCAAAGGAGATACTTGATGACTTCCGGATCAGCCAGCGGCCGCCGCGGCGTTCGCGTTTTCGCAGAACGTTGCGACCTCAGTGGCAACGTCACCGCCGCCGCCGACACGCTGGAGCATGTTCCACCACTCGGTGCGGGCAGTCGCCCAGCCGGCAGTGACCTGATAGTAGTCGCCCAGATAGGGCATGAGCTTGGTGTACTCGTTCATGATGGCGTTGTCCGCCCAGATGCCGGTGAGGTCGATGCCCTCGGCGGTGTTGCGCACGGCAAAGTAGCTGGCAGCCTTGACTGCGTCAGCCGTGCCCTCGCCGTCGGCGAAGTACTTGATGAAGGTCTTTGCAGCGTCGATCTTGGCAGCGTCGCCGTTATCGAACACGCCGAAGCCCCAGATACCGCCCTGAAGCTTGCTCTCGCCGGTCTCGGAGGGGAAGCTCATGAACACTATCTTCTCGCCGTCGTTGGTAAGCTCGGCGTCATTGTTGTCGGAGTTGAGCTGCTGTGCGATGTTCCAGCAGAACGCCATCTTGAGGATGCCCTGACGGAAAGCGGTGATCTCCTCGCCGCCGTTCTCGGCCGCGTTGAAATAGATGCCGTCCATGCTCTGCAGAAGTTCAAGCGCCTTTACGTTCTCGGGGGAGTCGGCGGTGTAGGCGGTGTGTTCAGCATTGGTGAAGGTGCCGCCGTAGAGGTTGTTGACGAGGGCGCGGGTGCCCTGGTCGCCGCCCTGGCCGGAGCAGTAAACGTCGGCAACGGGCTCTTTGTAATAAGTGTACAGCGCATCGACCGCGGCGATGAAGTTCTCGGTCGTCCAGGTGTGGGTGTCGATGTCAACATACTGGTCGGCACCGGCGGCCACGAATGCGTCATAGTTGATCGCCATGCAGTGGGCGGTCATGACCAGAGGATACTCATAGCACGCGCCGTCCGCGTTGAAGCAGGCCGCGACGCAGGCCGCGTTGACCTCGGCCTTATCGGTGTCGTCCCACATATCGGCCAGATCGACCATGTAGCCCTTCGCGCCCCAGTTGGCGACGAGACGCTCCGGTCCTTCCATGATGAGGTCGGGAGCGGAGCCGCCCTCGAGTGCGGTGTTGACCTGATCGTCGCCGTTGGTATAGTCGAGATACTCAACAGTGACGGTGATGCCGGGGTTGGCGGCCTCGAACGCGGCGATGAGCGCATCGACGGTGTCGGCATTGCCCCAGCCGCCTATAGGGTATGTCCAGAGGGTGATGCTGACAGGCTCAGCGGCGCTCTCCTCCGCGGGAGCGGCGGTGTCGGCCTGCGCGGGCGCGGGGTCGGCAGCGGGTGCGGCAGTCTGGCCGCAGGCGCACAGTGCGAACACCATGCAAAGTGCAAGCAGCATTGCGAGCAGTTTCTTCATGTTGTGCCTCCTTAAAATTTTTATTCGCATTTTTATTATTTCAACGGCTTTCGCCGGTGAGTTCGTCTGCTGTTCTATCCACCATCATATTAACCAAAGTTTGGCCGGATGTCAATATATTTTTGAAAAAAATTTTCTTCATTTTGCGGATAAGAAGATTATTTGCAGAATCTTGATATGCGAATCCCCCGGCGGCAGTGCGCCGTCCGGGGGTTCGTGATGCGGATATATGTCGGAAAATTATTTTCAGGCGCGTTATATGTGCTTTTCCGCAAGCGCGTCGGCGATGCGGGCGCGGCTCTGGCGGCACGCGTCAAGGTTGCGGCGGCACAGCTCGGAAAAGAGCACGTCCATAAGGTACATCTGCGCGATCCTCGCCCCGATGGAGCCGAGCTGAAGCGGGCTTTCATCCGCGCCGCACAGAAGCGAAACATCCGCCAGCTCCGCGCCGGGGGAATTGGCAAAGTGCGTGACAAGGATGGTCTTGAGGCCGCGCCGGCGGGCGTAGGAAAGCGTCTCGACGAGGTCCTTCGTCGCGCCGGAATAGGAGAAGAAGAGGATGACGTCGTTCTCGCCTGCGGTGGCGACGGCGACGGTCTGCATGTGCGAATCGACCACGGCAAAATACTTCCCGCTCGCGGTGGAGAAGAGATGCGCCGCCTCCATTGCGATTATCATGGAACCGCCCTGCCCCATGCACAGCACCTTGTCCGCCCTCTCCAGCAGGTCCGCGGCGCGGATATAATCCTCCGGCCGGACAAGCTCAAGCGTCTGGGTCATGGCGCTGACGTTCGCGGTGTAGAGCTTTTTGCAGACGTCGGAAAAGCTGTCGTCGTCAAGCACCTCGCCGGACAGCGGGTTGGCCTGCTGCGGGCGCTGGGCGATGGAGTTGGCAATGGCGAGGCGGAAGGCGTTATACCCCTTGCAGCCCAGCCTGCGGCAGAAGCGCGACACGGTCGCCTCCGCCACGCCGCTTGCCGCGGCCAGCTCGGTTATGCTCATGTCCTGCGTTTTTCTCTGGTGCGAAAGCACGTAGTCCGCCGCCTTCTTCTCCGCGGCGGTGAGATTATAATACTCCGCGCTTATCCGCTCAAATACATTTGCGCTGCTCTGCCCCATATACTTCTCCTGTAGCTGTTATTCTGCAAGCAATTCCCCGGCCATAAGGTCCGTCATGACCAGCATTCGCGGCAGGTGGAACGGCCCCTTGAACGTCGAGCCCTTGCACGGCGGCTCAGTCGGCTTTCCGTCGCGGCGGAGATAACCGTACCACTCGCCGTACTCGCTGTCGGCGAAGTGCGCCTTGCAGTAGTCGAGCGTGGTATAAAACCAGTCGAGGTATTCCTCCTTGCCGGTGTCTCTATAGAGCATCAGCGAGGATATTAGTATCTCGTCATGCGGCCACCACAGCTTCATGTCGTGCTCATACGCCTCCGGCGGCTTGCCGAGAGCGTCCACGAAGTACAGAAGCCCGCCGTACTCCTTGTCCCATCCGGCGTTTATCGCCCAGTTGAAAATTTCCTCCGCGCGGCCGGCAAGCTCCTTGTCGCCGGTCCTGCGCGCGTATTCCAGCAGGAACCACACGCCCTCTATGTCATGTCCGGGATTGACAGTGCGTCCTTCAGTGTAATACAATCTCGCGCTGCCGTCAACAGCGACGTTTTCCAGCACGCATTTCAGCTCCGGATGGACGTGATAGCGGAATATCTCATCCACGCAGGCGCGGGCGCGCTCGTCGTAGAGCGCCGCGTTCTCCGGATCGACGCGCTGCATCACGGAGGTGACGTTGAGGTATATCATCGGGATGCCGAAGGCGCGCCCCGTGCGCGTGGCCGCCTCCGTCTTGGGGCCGAGGCCGGTGGGGTCTGGCATACCGTGGTTGAGGTTCCAGTACATATCATAGGCGCGGCGCGCGCGTTCAAGATTCTCCCGCTCGCCCGTCACGCCGTAATACTCCGCGTTAGCCATCGCGTAAAACGCCTCCGAAAAGCAGTAGCGGCGCTGGCGCAGCGGCGCACCCTCGGCGGTGACGGTGAAGTACATTCTGCCCCCGGCGGCGTGGTTTATGCAGTGCGCCTCCATGAAGTCGATGCAGCTTTTCGACGCGCGCAGCCACTCCTCGCGCACGCCGTACACATGGCAGAGGTACGCGAATATCCAGCCGCAGCGCCCCTGCATCCACACGCTTTTATCCGTGGAGTACACCTCGCCCCGGCGGTCAAGGCAGGTATATATGCCGCCGTTGACCTCGTCCATGCCGTTATTGAGCCAGAAGCTTATGCACTTGTCCAGCTCTGACCGTATCCATTCTCTTGCATCCTGCAATTTTGATCTGTCCATGGGTAGCTTTCCCCTTTCTTGATTTTACCCTCGGTCAACAAGGGTATTCGGGATATTCTATTTATATACTATCATCTTGGAAAATAATTTTCAAGATTAATTTTATTTGAAATAATTTTTTATTTTCTGGTGACAGCCGCGCAAAGCCGTGTTATAATGAGTGCATCACACTGTACTGCAAAATCTTAAACATATGGAGGACGCACAGCATGAACTATCTCGGAATCGAGGCCGAAGTCCGGAACCTTCCGGAGCTTGACCGTGACTTTTTCCCGCTTTACAAGTTCAACCACGCCTTTCTCGCTTCGGCGGCAAAGCCTGTCGGCATCGCCGTGGAACGCAGCGGCGGCGAGATGGCATCCGTTCATACTTTCATACACGGCACCGCCGAAATGCGCGAGGCCGACAGGTATTATATCCGCCGCCTTGTCAAGTCAATGCTGTGGATGAAGGGCGGCTGGCGCGTGTATGTCAGCGGGGACCGCGATATATGTGACTACATACGCGGCTGCTTCAGCGCGGACGGCTGTCAGGCTTTCGACTGGGATTATTTCTCCAAAATATACGAAAGGCCGTTTGAGGTCGTCTATACCGACGCCCTGCCAGAGGCGAAGGATTCCCCCCGGCCCGCGGGCGGGCACTTCGACGGCTGCCGCATAGGCTTCGACGCGGGCGGAAGCGACCGCAAGGTCTCCGCCGTTATCGACGGTGAGACGGTGTACTCCGAGGAGGTCGTGTGGTTCCCCAAGACGAACTCCGACCCGGATTATCACTATGACGGCATAGTCGCCGCGCTGAAAGCGGCGGCGGCGCACATGCCGCGCGTGGACGCTGTCGGCGTGTCCAGCGCCGGGGTGTACATCAACAACCGCACCATGAACGCCTCCCTCTTCCTCAAGGTGCCGCAGGAGCTTTTCGACGCGAAGGTCAAGGACATATACATCCGCGCCATCACCGACACCTTCGGCGATGTGCCCTTCTGCGTTTTCAACGACGGCGACGTCACGGCGCTTGCCGGGGCGATAAGCCTTGAGGACACGAACATCCTCGGCATCGCCATGGGCACGAGCGAGGCGGGCGGCTACGTCGATGAGAAGGGATACATCACAGGCTGGCTCAATGAGCTGGCGTTCATCCCCGTGGACGCGAACCCCGCCGCAATGCAGGACGAATGGTCGCTGGACATCGGGTGCGGCGTGAAATATTTTTCGCAGGACGGCGTTATAAAGCTGGCCCCGGCGGCGGGCATTGCGCTTGATGCCGCCCTCTCCCCGGCGGAGAAGCTGAAGGTCGTGCAGGGGCTGATGGACGAGGGCGACGCGCGCGCCGCCGCGATATACCGCAGCATCGGCGTGTATCTGGCGCACTCCCTCGCGCTGTATCACGACATGTACGGCTTCCGCCATGTGCTGCTGCTCGGGCGCGTGATGTCAGGACGCGGCGGTGAGCTTATCATAAGCGAGTGCGAGCGCGTTCTGCGCGACGAGTACAGCGAGCTTGCGGAGAAGATACACCTCGCCCTGCCGGATGAGAAGTTCCGCCGCGTCGGCCAGTCCGCCGCCGCCGCTTCCCTGCCGGAGAGCAGGAAGTGATCCTTACAATATAAAATAAGAAGGAGACCGCGCATGAAAAAACATATTGTCTGCTTTGGCGATTCAAACACCCACGGCTACTGCGCAGACCCCAACGACACTGCCGGCCGCACCGACCGCTTCAACGAGGATGAGCGCTGGACCTGCCTTTTGCAGAAGGCACTGGGCCGTGATTATCTTGTTCTGGAGGAGGGACTTTCCGGCCGGACGACCGTTTTCCGCGATCCGCTGCATGAGTGCATGTCCGGGCTTGACGTGATATATTCCACGCTCATGACGCATGAGCCTGTGGATCTGCTGATCATCATGCTCGGCACGAACGACACGAAGGAGCGCTTCAATGCAAACGCCACCTGCATCGGCATCGGCATGGAGCGCCTTGCCATGAAGGCAGAGACCGTCGCCGCGTGGCGCGGCGGGAAGCCGAACATCCTCATCGTCGCGCCGCCGCACATCGGCGCGGGGCACAACGACCCCGCCATGGGCGCGTCCTGCCATGCCACATCCATGGGCGTGGCGGAGGAGTACCGCCGCCGCTGTGCTGCGCACGGCTGGGCCTTCCTTGACGCCGAGGGCGTGGCGGAGTTCAACACGGTGGACTATATGCACCTCAGCCGCCTTGGGCACAGCCAGCTTGCCGCCGCCCTTGCGCCGCTGGTGCGTGAGCTGACCTGATGCTGGGGCGCGTATTTCGCTATCAGGGCTGGCTGTGGCGCGCGCTGAACACGCTGACGGATATCATGGCGCTGAGCGTGCTGTGGCTTTTGCTCTCCCTTCCTGTGCTGACGCTGGGCGCGGCGACAGCCGCGCTGTATGACAGCGTTGTGCGGTGCATCCGCTATAAGCAGCCGCGGCCCTACGCCCGCTTTTTCCGCACGTTTAAAAACGAGCTTGTTCCCGGCGCGCTGCTGACGCTTCTGTGGGGCGCCGTCGCGGCACTGGGGCTGTGGATGCTGGCGCTGCTGCTGCAGTACAGCGCGGCGTCGCCTTCCGCCGGGGCGGCGGGCGCGGCGTATTATGTGGCGCTGGTCGTGCCGCTGGGTGCAGCGTGCTGGGTGTTCCCGACGCTGTCGCGCTGTGCGCTGGGCTTCGGCGCGCTGAATGCGACTGCGCTCAAGCTCGCCGTGGGGCATCTGCCCTCGACGGTGATACTCGTCTTAATGACGGCGGAGCTTGCGCGGCTGAGCGTGCGGTGGCTGTACCCCCTTGCGTTCATGCCGGCGGTGATGATGCTGCTGTGGTCGCTGTTTACAGAGCCTGTTTTCAAAAAGCACGGCGCCGGCATATCCGCGCCGGAGGAAGAGGACAGCGCCGGCGCGCCGGACGGCGGCGAATAAGGGTAATTGAATATTGCAGCGAAAACGCGGCCGGGAGCATTCCCGGCCGCGTTGGTCTTGTATACTGGTGGATTACTTTGCGGCTTCCATGCCGGCGATAAGGGCCTTCTTGTTGCCCTCGAGGAAGCGGAGCTTACGCTCACCAAGCTCGATGCGGATGGCTTCCATCATCTTATCGACGGAAACGATGGGCATCTTCTCAAGCAGCGCGCCAAGGATGGCGACGTTCGCGCCCTTGGGGTTGCCGACTTCCTCGGCGAGTCTCATCGCGTCGCAGTAGACGACGGTGATATCATCGCGGGTGGACTTGCGCTCAATGATGGAGCTGTTGATGACCAGCACCCCGCCGGGCTTGACGCTCTGCTCGAACTTGTCGAGAGAGGGCAGGTTCATCGCCACGACTGCATCGGCCTTATCGACCAGGGGGGAAGCGACGTCCTCATCGCTCACGATAACGGAGCAGTTGGCCGTGCCGCCGCGCATCTCAGGGCCGTAGGAGGGAAGCCAGGAAACATGCTTTCCGTCGAGCATGCACGCCATTGCCATGAACTTGCCTATGAGCAGCATGCCCTGTCCGCCGAAGCCGGCGAATATGAACTCTTTAGTCATAATTACTTTGCCCCCTTATCTTTATACACGCCCAGAGGATAGTAGGGGATCATGTTCTCTTCAAGCCACTTCAGCGCCTCGACCGGGCTGAGACCCCAGTTCGTCGGGCAGGTGGAAAGAACCTCGACCATGCAGAAGCCCTTGCCTTCCATCTGGTACTGGAACGCCTTCTTTATTGCCTTTTTGGTCTTGATGATGTTCGCGTTGTTGTTGACAGCGCAGCGCTCGATATAGTAGGAGTCGGGAATCTGAGTCAGCATCTCGCTCATCTTGATGGGCGCGCCGCACCATGCCTCGTCACGGCCGTAGGGAGAGGTGGTGGTCTTCTGGCCGACAAGGGTCGTCGGGGCCATCTGGCCGCCGGTCATGCCGTAAATGGCGTTGTTGACGAATATGGTGCAGATCTTCTCACCGCGGTGTGCGGCGTGGACTATCTCGGCGGTGCCGATGGAGGCAAGGTCGCCGTCGCCCTGATAGGTGAACACGAGGGAGTCGGGCTTTGCACGCTTTATACCGGTCGCAACAGCGGGGGCGCGGCCATGTGCAGCCTCGACCATGTCAACGTTGAAGTAGTCATATGCGAAAACGGAGCAGCCGACCGGCGCAACACCGACGATGTTGCCGCCCATGCCGGATTCCTCAAGGCACTCTGCCACCAGGCGGTGGATAATGCCGTGGTTGCAGCCCGGGCAGTAGTGGAACTGCTTATCGGTCAGGTAAGGGGTCTTTTCAAATACGACGGACATTTATATACCCTCCTTCATATTGAGGATCTTTGCCTTGATCTCTTCGGTGGTAGGCATCTGGCTGCCGCAGTAGCCAAAGTAGTCTACGGGCAGAGCGCCGTTGACGGCAAGACGGACGTCCTCCATCATCTGGCCCTCGTTGACCTCGACGTCAAGAATGGCCTTTGCGCCCTTGACGGCGTCGGCGAGCTGTGCATACGGGAACGGCCATACGGTTATCGGGCGGAAGAGGCCGACCTTGATGCCCTGCTCGCGCAGGTCATTGATGGCGGACTTGGCGATACGTGCCACGGTGCCGAAGGCGGTGATGACGATGTCGGCATCCTCGGTCAGGTACGTCTCGTACATCTCTTCGTTCTTCTCTATCTCGCGGTAGATGGCCTGAAGGTTGTTGTTGTGGACGGTGAGCTCCTCGGTGTTGATGTACAGGGAGTTGATCACGGCGCGCTTTGCAGGATCGTCGCCGGGCTTCCAGCCGGTCGCCGCCCAGGGCTTCTTCTCCGGATCGACCTTGTAATCGACCATCTCGGGCATTTCAACAGGCTCCATCATCTGGGCCATAATGCCGTCGGCAAGGATCATGACGGGAACTCTGTACTTCTCGGCCTTGTCATATGCAAAGCCAAGGATGTTTATGGCTTCCTGAATGGACGCCGGGGCGTAGGTGATCATGTGGTAGTCGCCGTTGCCGCCGCCCTTGGTGGCCTGGAAGTAGTCGCCCTGAGAGGCCTGGATGCTGCCGAGGCCGGGGCCGCCGCGCATAACGTTGAGGATGACGCACGGAAGCTGGGCGCCTGCGCAGTAGGAGATGCCCTCCTGCTTGAGGCTGACGCCGGGGCTGGAGGAAGAGGTGATAACGCGTGCGCCGGTGGAGGCCGCGCCGTAAACCATGTTTATTGCCGCAACTTCGCTCTCTGCCTGAAGGAAGCAGCCGCCGATCTCAGGCATACGGGCGGACATGTACTCGGGGATCTCAGTCTGCGGGGTGATAGGATAGCCGAAGAAGAAGCGCGCGCCGGCACGAATGGCGGCTTCAGCGATCGCTTCGCTACCCTTCATAAGAGTCAATGCCATCTTTCTTTCCTCCTTATTCCTTCTCTATCCTGATTGCCACATCGGGGCAGGTGCGCGCGCAGGACGCGCAGCCGATGCAGGCTGCCTGATCGACTACCTCTGCGGGGTGGTAGCCTTTTGCGTTGAGCTTCGTCTTTGAAAGGGCAAGGACGCCCTTCGGGCACGCCCTCACGCAGAGGCCGCAGCCCTTACAGACCAGCTCGCTGATAGTTAGTTTTACCATTGTACAACCTCTTTTCTATTATGATATTTGCCATTGCTGCCAATGTATATCAAAACCGCATTACGCGGGGTCGCGCAGATCAAAGCCCTCTTATCCAGCTTTCCCAGTCGCGCTCCATATAAGTGTCTATGGCGATGGGCGTGCCGATATATTTCGGGTCGTGGCCTTCCGCAAGGAACTTGTCAAGGAACTGCTTCTTTCCGGCGGTGTAGAGAACTGGCGTGCCGGTCAGCTCGGACACCTCGCGTATCATCTCATACCCGTCGCGCAACTCCTCCTCCGTGGTGGCCGTGGCAAGGTTCGTGTTGTTTATCATGCCGGTGATCTTGAGCCTTGAGTGTATCTCCATCTCCTGCTGCAGATGGACTATCTTCTCCACCGTGCCTGCAAGCGGGCGGCGGATATTCACCACGTTCAGAACCTCCAGCGCGCCCGGCTCAAGCGCCATGAAGTCCTGATGATAGCGCCCCAGCGCCGTGGAGCCTACAGCGTCGCCGCCGACGTCGAACACGACGGTGTCCCAGTCCATATCGAAGGCCGAGGCGACCTCCGCCGGGAGGGAGAGCGTTTCAATGCCGGAACAGGAGAAGTTCGGAGAGACAAGGCGGATCTCCTTCATGCGCGTCATTCTGCCGCGCTCCGTCAGGCGGAAGTATGTATTCACCATGTCCAGATCCAGCAGCTCCGTCCTCTCGCCGCGCTCCGCCGCTTTGAAGGCAAAGTTCAGCGCAAGCTCCGTCTTGCCGCTGCCGTAATTTCCGATAAGGACATACATTTTTTTCATCTGTCGTTCACCGCCTGAAGTCTCTGTCCGCAAGTGCTGCGTACCGTGTACCGTATGCACTATTGCTTCGAGTATCATTTTAACATTTTGCACAACTCGCGTCAATGAACATAATGACGATAATCGGCCTGTCCGTGATTGCAAAATGACGAAGATTTTCATGAATTTTAATGAATCTAATGCATATTTCGGATTTTACAATATTTTTGCATCAAATCAAGTGCAGTATTGCCGCAGTACATGGTCGTTGCGGGCGTAACATACTATGTGAGAAATTAAACTTTTCGGTTGTTTTTGATATCCACATATGTGCAGAAAGCAGTGAAAAGCCGGGGCTGTGCATCCAATACGGTGCGCCGCCCCGGCCAATGCCGTTCGGTTTTTTATCGTTCGCGCCGGTCTCAGCCCTGCCCGTAATAGGCATTCTTGCCGTGCTTTCTGAGATAGTGCTTGTCGAGAAGCTCCTGCTGCATCCTTCCGGCCGCGGGATTTATCATCATCGCGTGCCAGTCCATGAATGCGACCTCCTCCATCACGACGGCGTTGTGCACGGCGTCCATTGCGTCCTTGCCCCAGGCAAAGGGGCCGTGGGAGTGCACCGTCACGCCCGGTATGTCCGCCGGAGACTTCCCGGCGAAGGTCTCGATTATGACGCGCCCGGTCTCCTTTTCATACTCCCCCGCGATCTCCTGCGGCGTCATTTTGCGCGTGCAGGGGATGTCGCCGTAAAAGTAATCGCCGTGCGTCGTGCCCATGGCTGGGATGTCCAGCCCCGCCTGTGCGAAGGTCGTGGCCCAGCGCGAATGCGTGTGCACGATGCCGCCCAGCGCCGGGAAGGCCTTGTAAAGCTCCACATGGGTGGGGGTGTCGCTCGACGGCTTCCACTTGCCCTCGACGCGCTTTCCGTCAAGATCGACGACGACCATATCCTCTTCCGTCATGCCCTCATACGGCACGCCGGAGGGCTTTATCACCACAAGGCCGCTTTCGCGGTCTATCCCGGACACATTGCCCCACGTAAAGGTGACAAGGCCGTATTTCGGCAGCAGGAGGTTGGCCTCCAGCACCTGTTTTTTCAGTTGTTCCAGCATGGCTTCTCCTTTTCGCGGCGTGTCAAAGCGTCTCCGTCTTTGCTATCACCCTGTCGGACAGCTCGTCCAGCAGACCGAGGTCGTACACGGTCTGGAACACGGTATAGCGCGCGCGTATCTCCTTGCAGTACATGAAGGTCTGCTTCAAAAGCGCCTTGTCCACGCCGATCTCGCGCGGGGTGCACGGGCAGCCGACCTCATGCAGCAGCGCGTATATCTCCTGTGCGGGGGGCAGCGTGCGAAGCTGCGCGCAGACGGCATCCCAGTTCTTCTCCATGCTGTCTATCCTGCGCAGGCGGGCTTTCGTGTCGTTCTTCCCGGCGGCGGCCTCCATATCTATGACGGCCTGCGCCGCCGCGCCGTACACCGCGCGTATCTCGCTCTCCCACGCGGCCTTGTCATACTCGCGCGCCGCGCGCCGCGCCGCGTCAAAGTCCACATCCGCGGCAAGAAGCTCTTCTATCAGGCGCAGCACCAGCACCGTGCCGACGGCGACCTGCTCACCGTGCATTGCGGGGCGCTCTCCGCGCTGCTCGATAATGGTCTCCCAGAAGTGAGACATGTGATGCTCCGCGCCGGAGGCGGGGCGGGAATCGCCGTACAGGCTTATCGCCGCGCCGGACAGCACAAGGCCGTTCATCACCGCGCCCAGCGTCTCGGGGTCGCGCTGCTTTATCTTGGGCGCATCCTTTATCACCTGCGCCACGCACTCGCGCACGAGGGTGACGATGTTTTCACAGTAATGCTCGCCGTTTATTATGCGGGCAAGCTCCCAGTCGTTCAGGCAGGTCACCTTGCCGATGAGGTCGCCGAAGCCGGCCACGGTCATGCGGTAGGGCGCGGTCTTGAGTATATCCGTGTCGCCGATGATGACCTCGGTGCTGTGGGCGGGCATGGTGGCCTTGAGGTTGTTGACGTTCATGATGCCGATGCTGGCGGCAAAGCCGTCCATCGGCGCGCCGGTGGCGACGGTGAAGCACGGCAGGCGCAGCTTGAAGCTGGAATAGCGCGTCATGTCCGTGATGGAGCCGGTGCCCACGCCTATCATAAGGTCGCAGTCCGCCGGAATGCTGACGACGATCTCGCCGAGGGTGGCCTCGTCAAAGCCGAGGTGCGACAGCACGTGCACCGCCGGTTCTATCCCCGCCGCGCGCAGAAGCTCCTCACAGCGCGCGCCCGCGATCTTATAGGTGATCTCGTCACACAGCAGGTACGGCTTTTTATAGCCGAGACGGCGCGTATAGTCCGGCAGGCTCTCAAGCGCGCCCGCGCCTATCTCCACGCCCTTTATGGGCACGTAATGCGTCCTTCCGCAGTCGCAGTCGAGCTTGACGTCGAGATATTTTCCTATCGGCTGGGGCTGAGTATACATTTTCATAAGCATGTCTCCCTTCTTGACTCTTCTGCCGGTGCCCGGCACGGCGGACGCCCGCAGAAAAGCAGCCCTTGTCAATGCCTTTTCATAACATAAGCCCGCATAATGCGGGCTTATGTTTCATGATTCAAGCGGTAAATCTATCAGCCCTGAACTGCGGCGAGGTGCTCATTCCACTTTGCAAGAAGGTCGGCCTTCTGCGCGGTCAGAGTGGGAACATCGCGGGTGACCCAGGTGATGTCGCTGGACGCCTTGAGCCATGCGTTATCGGGGGAGACATAGTTTGCATTGGTGAAGCGGAGGGTGCCTTCCATGTACTCTGCCATGGCGCTCTGGCCCTCAGCAGAGGTGACCCAGTTGACGAAGGCCTTTGCGGCTGCCATGTGGGGTGCGCCCTTGACGACTGCAACGCCGAACGCGGAAGCGGAGGTGCCGTTGGAGGGGTAGCGGACCTCAGTGACGGCCTCAGTGCCGAGCTGAGCTGCGCTCTGGTTGAGCTTGATTGCGCCGTCCTCATAGGTCAGGCCGACAACGTACTCACCGTCGGAGACGGAGTTGAAGCAGACGGAGGACTTCTCAACAACGACCATGTTCTCCAGCAGGGCGTCGATGTAGTCCCAGGACTCCTGAGTGTCGATGCCGTAAACGGAGAAGATGTTGCAGAGGTTGTTCCATGCAGCGGAGGAGCTGTTAGGATCGGAGAAGACTATCTTGCCCTTGAGTTTGGGGTCGAGGAGGTCTTCATAGGACTGGATGTTCAGGCCAAGCTCCTTCTCGAGCTCGGTGTTGACGCAGAAGCAGACAGTGGACAGGTGATCCATGCTGTACAGGCCGTTGGGGGTGCTGTAGCCTTCCATCTGCTCATCGTCGTGGTCGGAGACCCATGCTTCAAAGATCTCGGCGTACTTGTCGCCGTCGGAGTCAGCAAGGCCGCCCCAGGTCACGTCGCCCTGAGGATTGCCGGCTTCGGCCTGGATCTTCGCGGTGAACTCACCGGCGGAACCGGAGATGACCTCGATGCTGATGTCGGGGTACACTTCGTTGAAGCAGGTGGTGAGCGCCTCGAGGTCTGCCTCGGTCATGGAGGAGTAGAGCACGAGGGTGTCGCCCAGGTCTTCCTCTGCGGGAGCTTCCGCTTCTGCGGGGGCCTCTGCCTCGGCTGCGGGAGCCTCAGCTGCGGGGGCTTCTGCTGCGGGAGCGGAAGCGCTGGAGCCGCATGCGCACAGAGCAAAGATCATGCAGAGTGCCATTGCGAGTGCAAGGATTTTCTTCATTTTGTTTCTCCTTTTCAAAGAATTTTTATTCCCGGATGCAGTATTGCATCGAATGGGTGTGATCACAGCTGGATATCATCCTCAGACTTGCTGATGGCCATGTAGAGGAACAGGCTCAGCGCGGTGATGACGGTGAGTATCGCAGCAAAGGCGGCGGCCGTGCCGTATTCGCCGCGGCCGATGTAGATATACGCCTGCATGGTGAGGGTGGTGGTGCGGTTGCTGTAGAGTATGACGGAGCTGGAAAGCTCGGTCACTATGGCGACCCAGCTGAGTATCGCGCCGGAGAGGATGCCGTTGGACATCATGGGCACGGTGATCTTGGCAAAGGTCTTGACCTTGGACGCGCCGAGGCTTATCGCCGCCTCTTCGATGCTGATGGGTATCTGCATCAGCGTCGCCGTGGCGGAGCGTATCGTGTACGGCATACGGCGTATCGCAAATGACATTATCATTATCGCCATCGTGCCGGTAAGCGCGATGGGCTTGGAGCCGTAGGCGATCAGCAGCGCGATGCCTATGACGGCGCCGGGCATGATGTAGGGCAGCATTGCGATGGTGTCAAGGCTGTGGTTGAGCGCGCTGTTGCGGCGCACGACAAGGTAAGCCAGAAGCACCGCTATCACGATGATTATCGCCAGCGCCACGACGCCCATGACGAGAGTGTTGCGCGAGGCCAGCACCAGCTTCTTCTTTATCGCGTTCTGGTAGTTGATGAGCGAGTACCCCACGCCGAAGAGGGAGCCCTTGCTGTTGCGGAAGCTGAGGTAGATTATGTATATCTGCGGCAGTATCGCAACTGCGCACAGCACATAGCAGTAAAGGTGCATGAGGAAGCCGCCGAGGCCCTTGGCCTCCTTCTTCTCCACGGGGTGCAGGGTGTTGATGGAGAACTTGAAGCGGCCGGTGGCCCACTTCTGAAGGAAGAATATCACGGCCGTGACTATGACCGCAATGATGGCCAGCGCCGCGGCGAAGTTGTAGTTCGCGCCGTTTTCGCCGAGGTACTCATTGTAAAGCAGCACCGGGAAGGTCTTAAAGCCCTCGCCGAGGATGGTGGGCGTGCCGAAGTCTGCAAAGGCCTGCATGAACACCATCAGCGTCGCCGCGAGGATGGTGGGCATGGTCAGGTGCAGCACGATGCTGAAAAGCCTTTTCACGCCCGTGCAGCCCATATTGGCCGACGCCTCCATGAGCGTGTTGTCGATGCTCTTGAACGCACCGTTCATATAGATGAACACCAGCGGGAAGAACTTGAGCGTCTGTGAAAGGGCAATGCCGCCGAAGCCGTAGATGCTGGGCAGAGTTATGCCGAGGGCGGCCTTGAAGAACTTCGTGATAACGCCGCTGCGCCCGAGGAGCATGACCCACGAGTACGCGCCGAGGAAGGGCGCGGACATGCAGCACAGAATGGACACCACGAACAGCAGCTTTGCGCCCTTGAGCTTATAGAAAGCGTAGAAGTACGCAAAGGGGATGCCTATCACGAGCGTGAGCACCGTGACAAAAATGGTGATCTTGAAGGAGTTGTAGATGGTCTCTACATAATAGCTGTTGCTGAAAAACTTGTCGAACTGCTCCATTGAGAAGCTGCCGTCGGGCATGATGACGGCCTGCTTTATAACGCCGAACATCGGGTAAATGAGCACGGCGATGAAAAGCAGAAGCATCACCACGGAAACGAGCAGCCACCCGTCAAAACGTTTTTTGGCCATAGCGCGTCCCCCTTATGCCTTTGCGCAGTCGTTGCAGACGCCGGTGAGGATATTCTCGCTTCCGTCGGCGGTAAAGAGGTTGACCTTTTCGGTGTTTATCTTCAGCTTTATCTCCGAGCCCGGCTCAATGATGGAGTCGATGGAGGATTCCTGAATGATCTCCACCTCCTCGCCGGAGGACAGGTGCACGAAGTAGTGGGTGTTCAGACCGAGGAACACGCAGTCGTCCACGACGGCGGAGATACCCTCCGTACTGCCGCGGTCGAGCAGAAACTCCTCCGGCCTGACGGAGAGGACGATGTCCTGCGCCTTCTGCTGCTCGGGGCGAACGGTCTTTATCTCCGCGCGGTAGCCGGAAAGCGTCTCAAGATAGGTCTTGCCGCCGTCAACGACGAGCTTGCCCTTGATGACGTTGGAGCGGCCTATGAACGTGGCGACGAAGAGATTTGCCGGGCGCTGATAGATGCTCTTCGGCGCGCCGACATGCTGGATGACGCCGGCGTTCATGACGGCGATGCGGTCGGAAACGGCCATGGCCTCTTCCTGGTCGTGCGTGACGTACACCGTCGTTATGCCGACGGAGTGCTGGATGTTCTTGATGACCGTGCGCATCTCCACGCGCAGCTTCGCGTCAAGGTTTGAAAGCGGCTCGTCCATAAGAAGCACGTCCGGCTCGATGCACAGTGCGCGCGCCAGCGCGACGCGCTGCTGCTGGCCGCCTGAAAGGCGCTCCGGCATACGGTCGGCATACTCGTCGATCTGCATGAGCTTCATGAACTTCTCGGACTGGGTCTTTATCTTGTCCTTGGGGAACTTCTTGTTTTTCAGGCCGAACTCAACGTTCTTTCTGACGGTGTAGTGCGGGAAGATGGCGTAGTTCTGGAACACCATGCCTATATTGCGCTTGGCGGGGTCAAGGTCGTTTATGCGCTTCTCGCCGAAGTAGAAGTCGCCGCCCTCGATGCTGTTGAAGCCCGCGATCATCCTCAGAAGCGTCGTCTTGCCGCAGCCGGAGGGGCCCAGCAGGGTGAAAAACTCGCCCTCACGGATGTCAAGGTTCAGGTCAGGTATGATGACGTTCTCGCCGTACTTTTTAAGCGCATGCTTTATGATTATCTCTTCGCTCACTCGTACTCTCTCCTTTGTCCTTTGTTATATGTGAATCACATAGTTTATTTCGTCCAGCTTCATCATACGCCGTGTGCGCATCAGCGTCAAGCGGTTTCTGACGAGCGGGGAATGCTCCAGCAGGGAATCCCGCTCATCCTCGGTCACGCCGATATCCTCCAGCGTGCGCTTCGCGCCGATCTTTTCAAGCAGGCCGTAGAGATACGCCTCCTCCGGAAGCGCCGCGATGATGCCGCGTATCTCGCCCCATTTCTGCGCGAGGGCTTCCTTCGTCACGGCGGCGAGGCAGTCGTTCTCATTTTCGCGTATGAGCGAGCCGGCGAGCCTCTCGCCGAAAAATGCGCGGAACTCTTCCTCCGGCACCGGTGCGTAATCGCGCAGGAAGGGCGCGATGTCCTCTATCTGTGCAAGGCGCTTATACTCCCGCACGGCGACGAGCGTGCCCACGCCCGTCTTTTCCCCGTGCATTGCGGGGAATTTGACCTCAAACGCCGCCGGTTCCATCTCTATCATGTGGGAGATGTGGTGATCCGCGCCGGAGGCGGGGCGGGAATTGCCCATCATCTGCATCGCTATCCCGCTCATTATCAGCGCATAGGTCACATCGGCAAAGGCCTTTTCCTCACCCGCGGCGATGCCCGGCACGCTGTTCATGACGGTGTCGGCCGCGCGGCTCATTATGTCGTATATCCGCGGGCAGAGATGCTCCCCCGTGAGCAGGTTCGCCATGCGCCAGTCCGCAAGGGCGGTGTACTTTGCCATGATGTCGCCCACGCCGCTTCTCACCAGCGCCGCGGGGGCGTTCTTTATAATATCTATGTCGGCAATGACTATCTCCGGCGCGACTGCCGGAAGCGTCTTTTTAAAACCGTACCACGTCATTGCGGCCACGGTGCTGCAAAAGCCGTCCACGCTGGCCGCCGTCGGGCAGGACACAAAGCGTATGCCCCGCTCATGTGCGCAGTAGCGCGCGATGTCGTGTATGGTGCCGCTGCCGACGGCAACAAGCACCTCAACATCCGCCTCAAGCCGTGAAAGCACGTCCGCGGTGGATATCTCGTTCGCGTGCAGCCCTTCGGGGTCGAGAACTATCTCCTGCTCGGCGTGCGGACGCCGGTCCGCTGCGGCGGCATAGGAATTCTTTCCGTACAGCGCGCAGCGCTTGCCCGTGACGCCGAAAGCGGCCATATATTTTTCAAAATCCTTCAGGCATCCGGCCTCGATGACCGCCGCCTTGGTCTCCATGTAATGCTCCCGGCCGCATTCGCACAGGCCGCTGTATGAAGCGCAATCTATAAACATGCCGCTTTCCTCCCGTTAAAGATATTCACGCATATACTCGCCGAAGCGCGTATAGTCGTCCACGCGCACGAAGGTGAAGTCCGAAAGATAGACCGCCTCGTCGTTGCCGCCGGGGCCGTAATCGTCGCCCACGTAGACCACCTCGTCATGACTGTAGCCGTATTCGGCGCAGTATTTGTCAAGCGCGTAATACTTATTGTAAGGAAACGGCGCGAAATCGAAGGAGGACGAGCCGCCGATAAACACCGTATAGTCCGGGAAAGCGTCCCGCACCGCGGGGTAAAGGGGCTTGCGCTTCGACCTGTCCGGGTCAAAGGCGAGCTTTGCGGCAATATCGGCCTTCGTGCCGAGCAGCGGGAACGTGACGCAGCCGGAATCATGGTATTCCACGTTGTCGCCGGTGTATTCGGTGTAGCCGAAGCGCTCTCTCAGCGCCGTTATGCGCCGCTCCACGCTCTCCCGGTCACAGGGGGCGTGCATGTCGAACACCTTGTCCAGCGCCTTTGTCTCCGCGTTATAGGTGCAAAACTGCATCCCGTAGTTCCCTATTATATCAATGGGGTAGCCGTTCATCTGGCGGAATATGCGGCTGCACATCCCCGCGCCGACCATGAGCAGCTTGTATTTCTCTCCGAGGCTGTCCAGCACGCCGAGATTCGGCTGTGCGAGGGGTGTCTTATGCTGAGTCAGCGTTCCGTCAAGATCAAAAGCGATCAGCCTTGTTTTCCCCATAATGCGCCTCACTGTACACTCTAAAAATTGATCATTCCCCGGCGCGGCATTGTTAAAAATGTATCTTGGTGCCGGTTCTGCCGCCGGTTTGCGCGGCGGTTTTCAACAAAATGAACAAGCGTATTATACAGGAAGCTGTTGACATGCGCAAGGTTTGGCGCTAATATTGAGAAACGATCAAAAACGATCAAAAACGGAGGCTTGATTGAGTGAAGGAAGAGCGTTACCAGAAGATAATGGACATTCTGTCCAACGGCGAGTACGCAAGCGTGGAATCCTTGAGCCGCACGCTTTTCGTCAGTATGCCGACCATACGGCGCGACCTGAACGCGATGCAGGAGATGGGTCTTGTTACGCGCAGTCACGGCGGCGTCATCAGGCGGCGCAGTGAAAACGAGGGCGGCCCCGCCTATTTCCGGATGGGCGTCAATTCCGAGGTGAAGCTGCGCATCGCGCGCGAGGCCGCGAAGCTCCTGCGCGACGACTGCATGGTGTTCATGGACGAGTCCACCACCACGCTGCATATAATCGACCACATGCCCCAGTATAAGAACATCACCGTCATAACGAGCAGCATGTCCGTTTTACAGCTCACGCAGAAGTACCGGATACGCTCCATCTGCCTCGGCGGGGAGATAAGCTATGACACGATGAGCTTCTACGGCCGCGAGGCTGAGGACATGATCGCCCACTACGGCATCGACATCATGTTTTTCTCCTCCTCCGCCGTGAACGGCCGCGGCTGGATATCCGATTACTGCGCCCCGGCCAACTCCCTGCGCCGCTGCGCGCTGGATCAGTCAGAGACGAAGGTGTTCCTCTGCGACAAAAGCAAGTTCCTGAAAACCAGCGCGTATATGCTCATGCCGCTGCGCGAGGCGGATTACATCATCTCCGACGCGCCATTGCCCGCGGAGATTGCCTCCGGCGGGATAAAGCAGATAATAGTCTGAAACGAAAACGGAGCGCTGCCATGGCAGCGCTCCGTTTCGGGTATCACGATCACTTGATGCCGTACTTCTTATTGAACTTGTCAACACGGCCGCTGGTATCGACCAGCTTCTGCTTGCCGGTGTAGAAGGGGTGGCACTTGGAGCAGATCTCAACGGTGATGTTGGGCTTGGTGGAGCCGGTCTCGATGACCGCGCCGCAAGCGCATCTGATGGTGGTCTGCTGGTATTTCGGATGGATTCCTTCCTTCATTGTCAAAAGCTCCTCATCATATGCTGCCTTGATTGTACCGAAGCGGTATAGTTACAAGACGCAAAGGGAATTGTAGCACAGTCTCGCGCTCAATGCAAGTCCTTTTGCGCTATTTTTACCGTTTTTCCCGCGGCGAGGAAGTAAAGCACGCAGTCGGACACCTCCATGCCGAATATCCGCGTCAGCGCCGCGGCGTATGCGCGAAGCTGCCCCGTGTAATAGGCGCTGCGCTGCGCTATGTCCGCATCCGTCCTGACGGCGTCCGTCTTATAGTCGATGATGCACAGGCGGCCGTTTTCCTCGATGCAGCAGTCCACCACGCCCTGAAGAAGAAGCTCCTCCCCCGCGGCCGTGCCGAACACGTCCTCCGCCGGACACAGAAGGGAAAATTTGAACTCCCTGTGCACGGCGTCCGCCTGCCTCATGCGCCGCCCAAGGGGCGAGGCGAAAAGGGCATATATCGCCGCGGCGTCCACGGCGGCGGCCTCGCGCTCGCTCAGAAAGCGCTGCTCTCTGAGGCGGGCGATCTCCTCCTCTATCTCCGCGCGCGTGCCGGTCTTTTCAAAGTCCATGCATTGCAGCGCAAGGTGCGTGGCGACGCCGCGCTCCGCTCCCGTGACGGGCCGCCCCGCGCGGGCAAAATCCGGCAGGGCGAACTGCCTCTCCCGCCGCGGCAGGATGGTCTGCGCGTCCTCATCGGGCGCGGCGCGGCCCTTAAGCTCCGTCGCCGTTATCTTTGACGGCAGGGCCGAGGCGTCTGCATGGGCATAGGTGAAGCTCAGCGCATGGGCAAGCTCCTGCGCGGCGTCCGCGTCGGGCGGTATCTCGACCGGCGCTTCCTCCTCCGCGCCCGGCGCCGCGCCGGGCGTGCATATCCTCATTTTCAGGTGCCGCTCACCGTCGGCGAGGGCGGCGTATATCAGCCAGTTCACCGGGGCGGAGGCCGCGGCAAGCACCTCGCTCGCCATTGGGCGCGTCACGGCGGCGGAGGACTTTTCGATAAGCTGCTGCGGATCCTTCACGGCCGCGGTGATATAAAGCCTCTCGCGCGGCCGCGTCAGCGCCACGTAGAGAAGGCGCATCTCCTCCGAAAGCATCTCCCTTTCCAGCCGCAGGCGTATGGCGTTTCGCGCAAGGCTTGGGTATTCTATGCGCCGCGCGGCGTCTGTCACCTTCGCGCCGAGGCCGAGCTGCGGGTGCACCAGCACTGTGTCGCGGCTGTCCTGCCGGTTGAAGCGGCGCGCCGTGTCGCACAGGAACACCACAGGGAACTCCAGCCCCTTGGACTTGTGCACCGTCATTATCTGCACCGCCGCGCCGCCGGACGCGCCGCTCGGCGGCTCCTCGCCGCGCTCGTTTAACTGCCGCAGCCACAGCACGAAGCGGTGCAGCCCGCGGTAGCCCGTGGCGTCAAAGCGCTTGGAAAGCTCCAGCAGCTCCAGAAGATTTGCCCGGCGCGCCGCGCCGTCCGCCATGGCGGAGCACACGGCCAGCAGGTCAAGCCCGTCTATTATCTGCCACACGAGCTCTGCCGCCGTGAGGTCGGGCGCGAGGGCGCGCAGACGCGCAAGCTTTTCAAGAAAGGCTCTGCACCTTTCGTCCTCCTTCGCGCGGCAGTTGAGCGCAGTATAGAAATCCCCGTCCTTGTCCGCGGCGCGTATCTGGGCAAGCTCCTCCGCCGTGAAGCCGAAGGCCGGCGAACGCAGCACGGCTATAAGCGGGATGTCCTGATGCGGGTTATCCGTCACGGCAAGCAGCGACACCACGCCCGATATCTCCACCGAGTCGAAAAAGCCGCCGCCCTGCCCCGCCGCGACGGGTATGCCCATCGCGGCAAGCTCCCTGCGGTATATGCCGCCCACGGAGTTGGCCGAGCGCATAAGCAGCGTGATGTCGCCGTATTCCAGCGGCCTTTCGCCCACGCGCATCCCTGACGACATAAGGCGCAGTATCTCCCGCCCGACAAGGCGCGCCTCCAGCGCCGTCTTATCGGGCCGCTCCGCGTCGTCGTCCTGCGCGCCGCCCGTTTCCAGCAGCAGAAGCTCCGGCACGGGCGCATCGCCGTCGTAGCGTGCGCCGTATTTCAGCTCCGCCGCCGCGTCATAGTCTATATCGCCGAGGCGGCGCGACATGCACGCGGAAAACACCGCGTTCGCGCAGTCGAGTATCTCCCGGCGTGAGCGGAAGTTCTCCTGCAGTATTATGCGCCGCGGCGCGCCGGGCGCGGCGTGCTCCGCATCGGCAAAGGTCACGTATTTTTGCGTGAATATCTCCGGGTCCGCAAGGCGGAAGCGGTAGATGGACTGCTTGACGTCGCCCACGAGGAAGAGCTTCTGCCCCTCGTTGGAGACGGCCTTGAATATGGCGTCCTGCACCTGGCTCACGTCCTGATACTCGTCCACCATGACCTCGGTATAGCGCGCGGAAAGGCGCGCGGCAAGCTCGCTTGGGCTTCCGTCGGGCAGGGTCAGCAGCTTTGCCGTCATATGCTCAAGGTCGGAATAGTCCACAAGTCCGGCGCGGCGCTTTGCGCGGGAATACTCCGCGTCGAAGTCCAGCGTCAGCGTCAGAAGCGCACGCATGGCGGGGCTCGTGCGGCGCATATCGCCGACGAGCTTTTCACTCGGCGCGCCCAGCGCCGCCTCTATGGCCGCCATGGCCTTTTTGCAGGCGTCGCGCCGCAGCTTTATCCTGTCGGAAAGCTGTGCGTCGGGCGAATTTCTCAGTGCGCCCAGCCGCGGAAACTCCACCGGCAGGCAGGCGCGCGCACTGTCCCAGCCCGCTTCAAGACAGCGGACAAGCTCGCGTATCTGCGCGGCGCTCTCGCTGACGCTGGGGAGGTACGCCTTGCTTATCTTCTCATTTCCGGCCATCGCGGCCACCAGCGCGTCAAGCTCCGCGCTCCAATAGCGGGCGTTGTCCGCCGCGGCGGAAAGTATCTCGCGCCCCCACGGCGTATCCCCGGCGTCCTGCGCCTCGGCGGACAGCAGCGCCACCTGCTTTGCCGCCCAGTCCTCCGGCCGGGCGTGGCACTGCATCTTTTCGTGCAGCGACAGCACGAGCGCGGCAAGTCGGCTGTCGTCGCGCCCCGCGCCCGCGGTGTCGGCCAGCAGGAGGAAGTCCGCGTTATCCGCCCCGGCGGCATAGCGCGCTTCAAGCACGCGCTCAAGCGCGGCGGCCTTCATGGCCTGCGCCCTGTCGTCGTCGGCGATCTTGAAATCGGGGCTTATCTGCGCAAGGTGGCTGTTTTCGCGCAGGAGCGCCGCGCAGAAGCTGTGGATTGTGCCTATCTGCGCGCGCTGGCACAGCGCGCTCTGCCGCCGCAGGCGGCGGCTCCCCGGCTCGCGGGCGAGGCGCGCGGCAAGCTCGTCCATTATCCTGCCGCGCAGCTCCCCCGCCGCGGCGCGGGTGAAGGTTATTATAAGGAAGCTGTCGAGGTCGGCCGGGCGCTGCTCATCGGTGATGCAGCCCATCAGGCGCTCCGTCAGCACCTTCGTTTTCCCGCTGCCCGCGCCCGCGGAGACGAGCACCGTGCTTCCGCGCGCGGTTATGGCCGCGCTCTGCGCCGCCGTCGGTCTGAATTCAGCCATTGCCGCTTTCCTCCTCTCCTTCCAGCATACTCCACACCTTGTCCGGTTTCAGCCGCGCGAGATACCGGCAGCTTTCGCCGTTCTCGCCGTCGGCAAAGTGGCAGGCGTCAAAATAATCGCAGTTGATGCAGGCGTTTTCCTGCTGGCCGCGGTAATACGGGTCCGCGGCGATGCTGCCCTGCCTGAGCTGCTCCGCCATCTCGCCGAGGCTTTTCTTTATATGCCTTGCCAGCAGCCCCATGCGCGCAAGCGACGCCACGCCGTCCGCGCCGGGGCTTCCGTTTTTGAATTTCACGGGGATATATTGTTTGTCCGCGCCGCGCTCCCACGCCTCCATAAGCTCCGCGTCGTCCAGCACGAGGCCGCTGCGGCGCTTCGCCTCGCCAAGCTTTCCGGCAAGCTCCGCGTCGTCCATATCGCGCTGTGCGGAGAGCATGGCGTTTCGCGCGGGTACGTACATCACCCCGGCGGGGACCGTCTCATGGCCGTATAGCTTCTCCCCGCCGCTTTCAAGGGCAAAAAGGTACAATAGCATCTGAAGCCCCATGCCGTACCATACGTCCGCCATGGAAAACTGCTTCTTTCCCGTCTTATAGTCCACCACGCGCAGGTACAGTTTCCCATTGTGCAGCCAGCCGTCCACCCTGTCGGCGACGCCCGTCAGCGTCAGCGCGCCCACGCCCTCGCCAAGCTCCACCGGCGGCACCTTCCCCGCGCGGCCGAAGTCCAGCTCGAAATCCAGCGGCTCAAAGTCCGAACAGCGCAGCTCGTCCGCCATGTCCTTCACCACCTGATGCACGTCGCGCGTCAGGCGGCGGAAAAGATAGGTGAAGCGCGCGCTCTTCTCGGCAAAATCGTTCAGCTCGTCATGGACGTACTGCGCGACGTGCCTGTCGCATATTTTTTCAAGCTCCGCGTCGTCCACGGCGGCAAAGCCGCCGCGCTCCTTCACCTCGCGCGCGGTGCGCTCAAGCACGTAATGCATGAAGGTGCCTATCTCCGGCGGGGTGAACCCGGCCGGCTCATAGGGCTTTGCCCGCAGGCCGTACTGGCAGAAGTACGCGTACCGGCAGGAGGCGAATTTATCTATCCGCGACGCGCTCAGGCGCAGCTTGTCGCCGTAAAGGCCGCGCACGGCGCGCTCTGAAAGCCTGCCGCGGCTCATGGCGGCGGCGCGCGTCAGTGCGGCCCAGCGCTCGCCCTCGGCGGCGCGGAAGTACTCCGCGGCGGCGCGCTCAACACCGCTGCCGCCGTTTATGGCGTGCGCGGCAAGCTCCATGGCGGGCCCGGCGGCCTGTAAGCGCGCATCGTCAAGTCCGCCGCGGCGCGGCGTCAGTGAGAACAGCGCCGCCGCGCGGTTATACACAAAGGCCGGGCGCTGCTCCTCCCCATCTGCGTCAACGGCGGGATAGCTCAGCGTGAGGCTGTCGGAGGGCAGGGTCAGGCAGTTGTAGATCAGCGAGAATTCGCGCCACAGCTCACCTTCTCCCGCGCCGAGGCATATGTTCTTTTCCAGCAGCCGCGCCCTCTCCGCGTCGGAGAATATCCCGGCCTCGTCACCGGCGCGCGGCAGGCGCGCGTCGCTCGCGCCGAGGACGATGAGGTGCTTTATCTGCCTTCGGCGCATCCTGTCGAAATCACCGGCGGACACCCTGTCCAGCGACACCGGGATAACGCCCACATCGTATTTTGAAAGCATCAGCGTGAAAAGCCGCCCGAACTCCGCGCTGTCCATTTCAAGCGTGCCGAGGATGGCATGGCACTGCTCCAGCGCGGCGGTGATTATCTCCCAAAGCTGCACGTATTCCTGCGCAAGCTCGCCGCGCCCTTCGGCGTTCAGCGCATCGGCGCGGGCGGAGAGCGTCTCGGGCAGCTTGAGCTCCGCGAAGAACTGCGCAAGCGCCGCGGCGTGCTCCTGCGCCGTGTGCGCTGCGGCGCTGCGGCGTTCAAACTCAAGAAGCGGCTGCGCCAGACGGCGGCGCTGGGAATTTATCTCCTCCAGCCGCGCCTCCGCCGCCTCGTCATACTCACAGCCGTAGCCGTCGGGGTGCTGCCGCCAGTCGTCCCGGCGCGCCCACGCCCCGGCGCGAAGCTGCCATTTGAAGATATATGCCGCAAGCGTATCGCACTCCTCCGGCGAAAGCCCGGTCAGCCCCGTGCGCATATAGCTTATCACGTCGTCTATTTCCCAACCGCCGCCCGTTATCTCATACGCCAGCGTCACCAGCAGCGGCAGGGGCTTATATAAAAGCTCGCTCTTTTTCGCGGTGAACAGCGGCACGCCGTAGTGCCGGAAGATGTTTTCAAGACTGCCGCGGTAATCCTCGAAGCCGCGCACGGCCACGGCGATATCGCGCCAGCGGCAGCCGCCCTCGCGCACGAGCTTTATCGCCTTTGCCGCGGCAAGCTCACACTCGGCGGAGACGCTTCCCGCGCACACAAGCTCCAGCGCGCAGTCCTCTCCCGCGTACTGCGCCGTGGAGTAGGAGAACATATTTTCCGCAAAGAACGTGAGCGAGGCGTCCTTTCCCGTCTGGGCATCAAAGACCACGGTGCGCTGCTCCGTTCCCGTCTCCTGCGCCATTGCCGCAAGCGCGCGACCCGCGCGGCGCGACAGCTCAAACACCTCGCTTCCGCCGGTCAGCGAATCCGCCGTGAGGCACACCGTCACATCCGCTCCGCTCATCATGAGCGCGCGGATGACCTCCGTCTCCTGCGCGGTGAAGTCCACGAAGCCGTCTATATAAATATGGTGTCCGCGCCCGATGCCGCTTTGCGGTATCTGCCGGGCAAGCACCGTCAGCCTGTCGGCGCTGTCGGCGTGCCCGTTTGCAACCAACGCGTCATACGCCTCCGCAATGAGCGCAAGGTCGCGCAGCTTGTCGGCAAGGCCGCCGTCGAACTCCGCCGCCGCGTCATAAAGCGCGTCCGGCGTGACGCACGAGGCCTTCATCTCATCCACGGCCGTCAGCAGCAGCGACTGCATCTCCGCCTTGCGTGCGGCGGCGGAATAGACCTTCAGCCGGCTGCCGGCGCTGCCCAGCGCCAGCGCCATGCACAAAAGCCGCCCGCCCTTGTCCAGATACTGCGCCGCGCCGCCGCCAAGCTGCGACATCAGCCGCCGCGCAAGGCCCGTGAAGCTGAACACCTCCGCGTACAGCGACAGCCTGTCGCCGCAGGCGCGGCAAAGCTCGCGCTCGGCCTCGTGGCTGTACTGCTCCGGCACGATAAGCATACGCTTCCCCTCGCCGCGCTGCACGGCGGCGTTTATCTCGTTTATCACGGCGGCGGTCTTGCCCGTGCCCGCCTTGCCCAATATAAGCGTCAGCATGTGCGTCTCCTTAAAAAACGTCTTTTTATGAATTATATCCGCCCGCCCGCCGTGCGTCAAGCGGCGCGCTTCCGCCGCCGCGCCGTTCAAATTTTTATGTACATCCGCCGCATCCGTGATATAATACGTGACAGTCAAAAAAGATTTTCTGCGTTCTGCGCCTCGGTCGTCCGCTGACAGTGGGCGATCCGGCGCTCACTCCGCGCAAAGTGTTTTAACGCGATGCCGGTCAAAGGCGTGATACAGATGAAAAAAACGCTTATTTTAATATTCGTGTGCGCGCTGAGCCTCGTTTTCTGCCTGAATAGCTGCAGCGGGCACTTCACCGGCACAGCGGCGGAGGCGGATATGCCCTCCCCTCTCGCGCGGCTGCTCACGCTGTCGGAATGGGACGCGCGCGGCGGCGGGGACGGACTTGAGTTCCTCCCCGGCGGAACAGGCGTAAGCGGCGGCGCGCCGTTTGCCTGGACGGAGGACGTCGGCGCGGTCACTCTGCGCTTCTTCCCGGAGGGCTTCGCCGGGCGGACAACGGAGGCGGTCTCCGCCGTGGCGGGCACGGGGCGGCTCACCCTCTCCTACGGCGGTATGGAATATGCCCCCGCCATGCTGTGCGCCACTTCCCGCGACGCCGCGGAGGAAGCGGAACCGGCGGAGGCACAGCCCACGGCGGAGGAGCTTCTCGGCCGCGAGGCCGCGGACCTCGCCCTGCAATTCCTCGGCTGGAAGTACAAATACGGCGGAAGCACCCCGGAAACGGGCTTTGACTGCTCCGGCTTCGTGTGCTATATATACGGCCAGCTCGGCTACAAGCTGGAGCGCGTGGCGAACGATCAGGCCAAGCAGGGCGCGGCAATCGAGCCGGAGGACATCATGCCCGGCGATCTCATCGCCTTTCACACCTCCGGAAAATATGTCGGCCACGTGGGGCTGTACGTCGGCAGCGGGTATTATATCCACGCGATGGGCGAGGCCTACGGCGTGGTGCTGACCTCACTTGAAAACGGCTACTCCCAGCGCGAATTCGACGTGCGCCGCATAATAGGCTGCGAGGAGCTGATTATATCCCCGCCTGATGGGTGAGCAAGCCCGTGCGCCGCTTTTTCTGTTCCAATGTCGAATGCCCATAACCGGCGCACCGGTATTGTTTTTCTATTCTATTAGTGATATAATGTTATAGAAATATCGTCAAGGAATTTAGACTTCCGGATGATACCCGGTTGAGCTAATGATGTCCTCGACGGTATTTTTTACTCAAATATTGCTTTTTGTAAAATGCCATGGTATAATATGTTAGGGCAACCTTATATCCACTTTCCGCATTGCTTGCCAATGCGCGGGATGTATTGGTTGCCCTTTTGCTTTTCGCCGCGGAATTCTCTGTCCGCATGGCGTTCCGGAAGCCGCTTCGGTTTTCCCGGGAAATATTTTATTTCGCCAGTGTTCCCAACTGATAAAACGCGACGGCGCTTGCCGCCGCGACGTTGAGCGAGTCCACGCCGTGCGACATGGGGATGCGCACGGTATAATCGCAGCGGGCGATGGTGTCCGCGGCAAGGCCGTCTCCCTCCGTGCCCAGCACGACGGCAAGCTTCTCTATCCCGGCAAGGCGCGCATCCGCGATGCTGACGGAGTCGTCGCGCAGGGCCATCGCCGCCGTGACGAAGCCCTCCTCATGCAGCAGCGCCGTCCAGTCCGCGTCCTGCGGAAGATACGTCCACGGCACCTGAAACACCGTGCCCATGCTCACGCGCACGGCACGGCGGTAAAGCGGGTCGCTCCCGGCGCTGGTCAGCAGCACGGCGTCCATCCCCAGCGCCGCCGCGGAACGGAAGATAGCGCCGATATTCGTCGGGTTCATCACGTTCTCAAGTACGGCCACGCGCCGGGCGTTCCGGCACAGCGCCGAGGCCTCAGGCAGCGCGGGGCGGTACATCGCGCAGAGCATCCCGCGCGTCAGGTGAAAGCCCGTCAGGCGCGTCAGCACCTCCAGGGGCGCGGCGTACACCGGCACATCGCCGCAGCGCTCTATAAGCTCGCGCCCCTTCCCAGTGACGTGCTTCGTCTCCATCAGGAAGGACACCGGCCTGCACCCCGCGTCGAGCGCGCGCCCTATCACCACGGGGCTTTCCGCGATGAACATCGCGTGCGCGGGGTCGGCGCGGTTGACGAGCTGGTTTTCCGTCAGGCGCGCGTATATGTCAAGCTCCGGCGCGGAGAAATCCGTGATCTCTATAATATTCGGCATGGTGTATGCGCTCCTTTTCGTTTCTCTGCGCCGATTATATCACGCGTGCGCGGAAAAACAAAGCAAATATATCGGACTTTGCCGCGACGGCAAAACATTCACCCCCGTGGGCGGCGCGCCGCCCACGGGGGTGTGCTTACATATGTCTCCGCCTCAAAGCGCGTGCTGTGCGAAGTGGCGCAGCGTGTCGGCGTAGCCGAGCGCCTCATGCGAGGCGAGCTTTTCCGGCGAGAAGTCCAGCGTGCCCGCGCCGGGATAGGCCTCCAGCGGAACGCTGGGGCGAAGCTCATGATAGCCGGTGCCGGGCGGCACAAGGCCCGTGTCCACGGTGTCCGACGCGATGAGGAAGCTGACGATTATGGCGTCAAGCCCCGCGTCTGCGATGGGTCTGAGCGGTATCTTGTCCTCCGGCGCGCCGTTGGGGCATATTTCGGGGATCTCTCCCCCGTCGAGATAGTGCCGTCCGCCGTAGGCAATGGGCGGATAGACGAAGGCGAGGCTGCCGCTTGCAAGGACGAGCTGCCGCTGCTCCTCGCCCGGCAGGCCGTTCAGCGTGAAATACTGCGGGCGGGCATCCTCCAGCGAGTACGCGCAGGCAAGCACGCGCAGCTTATAGTCCGCCAGAAGCGCATCCGGCAGGGAGGCGCGCATATACTCCGCAAGCGGCGCGGAGTCGCTGCGCCGGTAGGCGGGGTCGCTTATGAATTCCTCCATGCCGGTGCGCCCGGCGAGGACGTTTTCCTTCGCGCGGGCAAGCGTGGCCTCGTCATTATCCATGCCGCGCTCATAGCAGGCAAAGAAGTGCGTCATGATGTCGCGCATTTTCTCAGTTCCGCCAACAGCGTAGGCAAGCGCGTTGAACGCGCCGATGGACGTGCCGGATATGACGCTTATCTGCCGGCTTATGCCAAGCTCCTCCAGCGCGCGCAGCATACCTATCTGATACGCGCCCTTCGCGCCGCCGCCGGAGAGGACGAGGCCGACATTCATTTCCGATAGCTTTTTCATATTGCTTTCACTCCCGCGGCGCTCAGCCGTACAGCAGGTTCGGGATGAACATGACGACGTCCGGCAGGAAGGTGCAGATCATCAGGACGATGAGTATCGCAATATAGAAGGGTATATTCGCCTTGACGAACTTCGTTATCGGGATCTTCAATACCGAGCACACGATGTACATCATTGAGCCGAACGGAGGCGTCAGGCCGCCGATCTGGAGATTGAGCACGACGATGAGGCCGAAGTGGATGGGGTCGATGCCCAGCAGCTTTATCGGCTCTAGCAGCAGCGGCACAAGGATGATTATCATGGGCGCGGCTTCCACGAACATGCCCGCGATGAGCAGGAAGATGTTTATGACGATGAGGAACACATACTTGTTCTGAAGTGTGGTTATCAGGAACTGCGAAAGGGTGTAGGGGATGCGCTCCCAGCTCAGATAATAGCCGAAGAGGTTCGCGCCGATGAGGATGAACATGACCTCCGCAGTGGAGATGAGCGACTCCTTCATGATGGGCGCAATGTGGCAGAGCTTTAGCTCCTTATAAAACACCGCGCCGACGATGATGCAGTATATGACGCACATCGCGCCGCCCTCGGTGGCGGTGAACATGCCGAAGCGCAGGCCCATCAGCAGGCCAAGCGGCATGAACAGCGCGAGTATCGCCGCACACAGGCCCCTGACGACCTCGGGGAAGGTGGCGCGCGTTTCACGCGTCTTGCCGTAGCCGCTCTTCTTGGCCTCTATCGCCACGACTATCATCATGGCCACGCACAGCATGAGGCCGGGGATGTAGCCCGCCATGAACAGCTTGCCCACGGACTGCTTTGCGACCGTCGCGTAGAACAGCAGCACCATTCCGGGCGGGATAATGGACGGGATGAGCGACGAGGACGCCGTCACTGCGGCGGAGAACTCCTTGGAGTAGCCGCGCTTGACCATTTCGGGCACGAGTATCTTGCACTGCATGGCGGCGTCGGCGTTGCTGGAGCCGGAGATGCCGCCCATGAGCGTGCTGAGAAGCACATTGACATGACCGAGGCTGCCCGGCAGATGGCCGACGACAAGATCCGCGAATTTAAGCAGCCTTGTGCTTATACCGGAATAGTTCATCACGACGCCGGCCGTGATGAAAAAAGGCACCGCCAGCACCGGGAAGGAGTTCAGCCCGCTTATCATGTTCTGAAGCGCAAGGTCCGGTGCCATCGAGGTGTTGATAAACGTAAAATATACGAGAGAAGAAGCTATAAGCGATATCGCCACAGGCACCTTGAGGAAGAAGAGCACCAGCACCAGTATAAGCGGAATATAGCTTGTAAAAGTTATCCCAGCCAAATGTATCCCCCCATCATTCGCCGCTCTGCCCGTCGCCGGGGCGAAGCAGACCCTTTATTCTGTTTACCAGCTTTATGACGCTGTACACGCTCATCAGCGCGAAGCCCACGACTATCGCGGCATCGTAAACGATGAAGGGCAGGCGCAGGTACGCCGTCACCTTCGCGCCGAGGTTGGCGCAGATGACGACCGCAAGGTACGTCGTATAGATGCACGTGGCAGTGCATATAAGGTCGATGAGCACGTCCACTATCTTTTTCATAAGCGGCGGCATGAGGCCGTATATCGCGTCGATGGCGATGTGCCCGTCGTTGCGGAAGCTGATGGATGCGCCGATGTAGCAGCACCACACGAAGAGTATGAGCGAGATCTCCTCAAACGGCGTGATGATGAAGCCGAATGAATAGCGGCATACGACGTTGATGAACGTCATGAGAATGATGAGCACCAGCCCCGTACAGCCGAAGATCATGTCCAGATTCTTTATGAATTTTTTCAATGTTTTCAGCCTTTCTTAAATCCGGCTGCCCAAAAGGCCGCGCTGGGCCTTTTGGGCAGTTGAGTGTATCGCCGGTGTGAGCGTTACTTGCGTATGGTCTCCAGTGCGGCCGCCATTCTCTCATAGACTCCCTCGGAAACGCCGGGGAGAGAGCCCTCCATCGCCGGAACGACCAGCGCGCGGAAGGATTCCATGTCCGGCTCGATGATCGTCACGCCGTGCTCCTCAAGGGTCTTCTTGGCCTTCTCCTCGGCCGCATTGTACATCTCGCGGTACTTCTCACCGGCGGCGGCAAACTCCTCGACGAAGATCTGCTGCTGCTCGGGCGTGAGCTCCTCATTGAACACCTTTGCGGACATCGCAACGGCCTCGTTGCCTATGACGTGGTTGTCGAGAGTGATGTACTTGATGACCTCCCAGAACTGGTTGTCCACATAGTCGCCGAGGCTGGCCTCAAGGCCGTCCACAACGCCGGTCTCAAGGCCGGAGTAGACGTCGCTCCAGGGCATGGGGATGGGGGATGCGCCAAGCGCGTTGACCATGGTGGTGAGGACCTGATTGCTGGGGATGCGGATCTTGAGGCCCTTCACGTCCTCGGCGCTGTAGATGGGCTTGTCGGTGGTGCCGAAGCAGCGCGCTCCGTAGGCCCAGTCAAGGGCGAGGATCTTAATGTCCTTCGCCTCGGCCTCCGCCATTATCTCCTTGGCGAAATCGGTCTGCGCCATGGCGGCATATTCGGCCGTGTCATTATAGGCGAAGGGGGTGTCGTAAACATAGCAGTCGGGAACGTAGTCGGCCATGCCGGAGGCGGCGAACACGCTGATGAAGTACGAGTCGCGGACGATCTGCTCAAATGCGTCGGGGCCGCAGGCTATCTCATAGTTGGGGTAGACCTCAAGGATGATCTCGCCGTTGGTGCGTTCCTTGATGTTCTCCGCCGCCTCGGTCAGCACGATATGGGTGGGCTGATCGGGCAGGAAGGAGTGGCTGACCTTGAATATCTTCGGCGTCACGGAAGAGGCCGTGGCCGCCGCGTCGCCGGACGCCGGGGTGCTGCTGTTGCTGCTGCCGCAGCCGGCAAGCAGCGCTGCTGCCATGATGAGGCACAGTGCGATGGAAATTAGCTTTTTCATTGTTTTCCTCCTGTTTTTCCTTTTCTTTTTTATTGTAAAAGCCCGCGGGCTTTCAGCACGATATGTGTAAATGCATTTCTTTTTCGCGTTTATATTTCAGCTTTCGCTGTTAACTTACCATAAATTTTTCGATTATGTTGCTAAGAGGAACGAGATGTAGTATATTTGGAACGAAATGCACCGCCACATATCCGCACGGAGGACTTTTATGATACGTATTGCCCTATGCGACGATGAAAAAGCCGAATTGTCAAAACTTTCTCAATGTATTGAAGAGTACTCCGCCGCATCCGGGCAGGGCGTTTCATGCACCTGCTTCGACAGCGCCGTGGATTTTATCGACGCGCATATGAGAGCGCCGTTCGACGCGGCGTTTCTGGACGTGATGATGCCGGCGCTAAACGGCATACAGACGGCGCGGGAGCTTCGCGCGGCCGACCGCGGCATAAAGATAGTGTTCGTCACGTCCTCCATGGACTTCGCCGTGGACAGCTACGATGTGGACGCGTTTTACTACATGCTAAAGCCCGTGGACAAGCGCAAGCTCTTCTCCGTTCTGGAGCGCGTCATTGCCGCCTTGGGCCGGAGGAAAAGCCTGATGCTGAAAACGGGCGAGGGTATAGTGCGCTTTGAGCTGGACAGGCTGTGCTGCTGCGAGGCCTCCCGCAAGGAGGTGCTGTACACGCTTGCAAACGGCACGGTGCTGAAAAGCAGCGGCCAGTTTTTTGAGACCGCCGCAGCAATGACGGAATATCCGAATTTCGTCCAGCCGCACCGCTCATACGTCATAAACCTCGACTATGTCGAGCGGATAAGCATGAAGGAAATACTGCTGAAAAACGGCGTGCGCATCCCGATCTCGCGCGCGAAGTATCAGCTTGTGAAGGAAAAATACATGGAATACTATCTGAACGGGGGCAGAACGCTGTGAATCATCTTGTGCTGATCAATTTCGCCTTCGTGCTGCTGTTCGGCGAGGCGCTGACGCTGTCCTTTGCCGGGATACGCTTCCGGCAGGCTCGGCGGCAGTACTTCACCACGTATCTGATGCTGCTCGCGCTTCAGATCGCCGTGTTCTTCCTCTTCGGTGAGGATGAGCTTTTCAAGCTCTACCCGCTGGTGATACATCTGCCGCTGTTTCTCATCCTCATTTTCCGGTATAAAAGCTCCGTGCTGATGGCGATGATATCCGTGCTGTCGGCCTATCTGTTCTGCATCCCGCGCAAGTGGTGCGGCACGCTGATCGCAAGCTTCTTTTCCGGCAGTCCGCAGGTCTCTCTTGCGGTGCAGATCGCCGTGACGATCCCTTTGCTGCTGCTCGTGACCGGGGCCGTGTCGCCGCATATGCGTAAGCTCCGTCTGGAGAGCCGTCAGGTGCAGCTCTTCTTCGTCGCCATTTCGCTGATGTACTATGTGTACGACTATGTGATAACGGTGTACAGCAATCTGATGTACTGCGGCAGCGCGGCCATGGCGGAGTGGATGAGCACGCTGATAGTCATCATGTACTTCGTCTTTTACATCCGCTATATCGAGATCGTCAGCCGCCAGAGCGAGCTCCAGCTTGAAAAGCTGGCGTATGAGGTGTCGGCAAAGCACGCGGAAAAGGAGATAGACAAATACCGTCAGGCGCAGGACAAGCTCGCCGTCTACCGCCACGACATGCACCACCATCTGCAATACATATCCAACTGCATCGCCGGCGGAGACACCGAAAAGGCGCAGCAGTACATCCGCAGCATTTCCGAGCAGATCGGCAGCGCCGCCGTGCGCCGCTATTGCAGCTGTGAGGCGCTGGACCTTCTTCTGTCGGCGTACATCGACCGCGCGGAGAGCCTCGGCATACGCTGTGATGTGGCCGTGCAGGCCGGAAGCAGCACCTCCCTGCCCGAGACAGATCTGTGCAGTCTCTTCGCCAACGTCTTTGAAAACGCCATAAACGCGAACGCCGCCCTGCCCGACGGCATGGAGAAGTATATCTCCGTCGCCGTGCACACGAAAAACGGCAAGCTGTGCATCTGCATCAGCAACCCCTGCGCCGCGGAGGTCGTCTTTGAAAACGGCCTGCCCAAAACCGGCGAGGACGGGCACGGCTTCGGCGCGAAGAGCGTTCAGCGCGTCGTGGACAAGTCCGGCGGCGTGTGCCGCTTCCGCGCGGAAAACGGCGTGTTTGAATTCACTGCCGTGCTGTGAGAAAAAGCCCAGCGGCTTTGCCTTATGCGCAAAGCCGCTGGGCTGAGACTGTCGAAAAAGTGGCATTGCCACTTTTTCGAGAAAGCTTCGCTGCGTTCTGCGCCTCTGTTGTCCG
>URPU01000002.1 GCA_900549865.1 uncultured Eubacteriales bacterium | reverse complement strand
CGAAGCGGCGCATATGCGCGCTGGCCGACAGGACGAGCGGCCCGGACACGCCGAAATGCGTGAAGAGCATTTCCCCCTGCTCCTTATAAATGAGCTTGCCGTCCTCAAACACGGACAGGGCGACGTTTCTCAGCGAAAAGCCCTGCATCTCCGCGCAGTACCCATCCGGGCTTTCAAGCGGGACTAGGGATGGACGAAGCTCAGAAACGGTATGGCCGAAGGTGCGGGCAAAGGTATAGCCCGCGCCGGTGGAGCCCGTGAGAGGATATGAAAGTCCGCCTGTGCAGACGGCGGCGGCGCGGCAGGCGATGGTTCCCTCATCGGTTTTGACGCCGCAGACGGCCCCGTCGCGCGTGAGGATGGCCTTTGCCGAGGTATGTACTATCTGGACACCGGCGCGCTCACACAGGTGCGTCATGGTTCCGGCAACATCGTTTGCGTTGTCGGAGACGGGAAAGACGCGATTGCCGCGCTCCGTCTTTACAGGCAGGCCGTGCGACTCGAAAAAGGCAATGGTGTCCGCCGGTGCAAAGCGGCTGAGCGCACTGTACAGGAAGCGCCCGTCGCCGGGGATATTGCGCATGAACTCCTTCACGTCGCAGTTATTTGTGAGATTGCAGCGGCCCTTGCCGGTGATGCGCACCTTGCGCCCAAGCTGGCGGTTCGGCTCAAGCAGGACGGTGGCCACGCCGCGCGACGCCGCGGTATACGCGCACATCATTCCGGCCGCGCCGCCGCCGATGACGACAAGTTCAGTTTCGTTTATCATATTTCATGCTCCAATGTTTGATGCTGCTCCCCCGTGACGGCGCGGACCTCCGCCGCCGTCAAATGCCGCCAGCGGCCGGGGGCAAGCGTGCCCAGCTCAAGCGGGCCTTCACTGATGCGCACAAGGCGCGTGACCTTGAGCCCGCAGGCAGTGCACATTTTCCTGACCTGGCGGTTCCGCCCCTCGCTGATGGTGATGAGCAGCACGGCCCCGCCGGGGATGAGCGCTTCTATCTCCACACTGTCCGCAAGGACGGTGCAGCCGTCTATGTCGATCTCCGCACGCAGGCACTCGGTCGCGAGGCCAACATCCTCACCCTGCACCCATGTGCGGTAGGTCTTTTTGAAGTTGTGCGACGGGTGCATGAGGGTATTTGCAAAATCCCCGTCGTTCGTCATTATCAGCAGCCCCTCGGAATACATGTCCAGCCGGCCGACGGGGTAGACCCGCCCGAGGCCGCGGACAAGCTCCGTCACATTATGGCGGCCCTTTTCGTCGCTCATGGTGGTGACGTATGCCTTGGGCTTATTGAGCATTATGTATAGCTTCTCACCGGCGGCCGGAAGCGGCGCGCCGTCGATGAGTATCACATCCTCACCCGGCTCCCCCCTGTCGCCGAGGGCGGCGGTACGCCCGTTGACCGTGACGCGCCCGGCGGAGATACATTCCTCCGCCGCGCGGCGCGACATCAGCCCTGAGGCCGATATTATCTTCTGTATGCGTTCGGGCATTACTGCCTCCGTTCCTTCAATCACGCGCGGCCGGGCCGACGCTTTCTTTATAAACAAGGTCATACTCTGCAAGCTGAACGCCGTTTACGGAGGCCGTGACCCGCCCCTTCGCCTCGCCCGCCGAGACGGGCGCGAACTCGAACCACGGCAGCTCCGCGCGCAGGACTATCTCCGCATCCATGGGGAGAAACAGCGCAAGCTCCTTCTCCGGAACGAGATAGGCCCAGCGCCGCTCACCGGAGATAACGGGCACGCAGAAGCTGAGACCGCCGGTAACGCTGCGCATGGCACAGCGCGAATACGCCCATGTATAAAGGGCGATATGGTCATTCCAGTCGTCCGGCGCGCTGAGCGTGACACAGACGAGGCGCGCGCCATCCCGCACACAGCAGGAGACGAGGCAGCGCCCCGCGGCCTCGGTGAAGCCCGTTTTGCCGCCGATGCAGCCGGGGCACGTGCCGAGCAGGCGGTTATGGTTGACGAGAAGCTTCCCGTCAACGGTGCAGCTCGTCATGCCGTCCAGCTCCGCGAAGGCGGCGTTATCCATGCAGTATTCCATGAGCCGCGCCATGTCGCGCGCGGTGGAATAGTGGCCGGAGGCGTTCAACCCGTGCGGATTGACAAAATGCGTGTCCGCCATACCGAGAGTCTCGGCCTTGGCGTTCATGAGCGCGGCAAAGTGCGCGCTGTCGCCCGCAATATGCCCGGCGAGCGCAAGCGCCGCGTCGTTCCCGGACACGAGAAGCAGCCCCGTGACGAGCTCCTTCACCGTGCGGCGTTCACCCGGCGCAAGGTACATGGACGAGCCTTCAACATTGCAGTATTCAGGGCGGATATAGACACACTCATCGCCGTGGCAGTTCTCAAGCGCGAGGATCGCAGTCATGAGCTTCGTCGTGCTGGCAATGGGCAGCTTCATATCCGCATTCTTTTCATAGACGGCGCAGCCGCCGGACAGAACAACGGCGCTTTTCGCGCTGACAGACGGCGCGGACGCGGCAGACGCAGCGCCGCGCACGGAAAGGCACAGCGCAAGCGCCGCAAGCAGCGCCGCCGTTTTCTTCATCACCCTAATAATATGCACCACCCTTTTTTATATGGGCAGTGCTTATTATTGACAGGATGTATGATTTTATTACGCGTTGGGCTTACTTGTTCTTCTGCTTTTCGATGAAATTGTCCACGCGGTCCATGACCTGCGGGACCATGTCGATTATCCTGTCCACGGTGTTGCTGGCAGGAGGAGTGACGTTTATCATTCTGACTGTGCCCTCTTTGATGACGAGGAAGCCGATAGGCTCGATCTTGACGCCGGTGGCGTTGCCGCCGCCGTAGGGTCTGGCCTCGCCGGCCTTCTTGCTGGTGAATTCAACTCCGCCGCCGCCGAAGCCGAGGCTTATCTTGGAGATAGGAACGAGCGTTATACCGTCAGGTGTGACTATCGGGTCGCCGACGACGGTATCGACCTTGAGAACGTTCTTGACGTTCTCCATCGTGGTCTGCATGAGTTCGCTGATAGGGTTGTTATCCATTTGAGTCCATCCTTTCCTCTGCCTGTATATTTTCTTTATCTTTTTCTGCATCTATATTAATGACGATGTCATCATTAACCTTATCTTCACCGGGCTTATCTCCCCTGCCGCTGCGGATGCGCTCCACCAGCAGGCGCAGCTTATTCCTTATAAGAATACCCAGCGCGCTGAAAGCTATACCGAATATCAGACCGAAAAACGCGCCGATGCGGATGCTGAACGCAAGGCCGAAGTCTATCTCCATCGAGTCCTTCGCAAAGTCGATATCCGTGCGCACGTCGCAGTCCTTCACGTCGAACCGCTCCCGGCACAAGGGGGCGAGAGACGAGAGCGCGGCGTTGACGTATCCGAAGGTGACGGCCGTATTGTACGGGTCATCCCCGGCGGCGGTATAGTGCAGGAGGAAGCGATCGACCTTGAACTTGCGGTTGAAGCGGCCGAATTTTTTCAGCACCTTCTTCACAAGGGAGAGTATCTCATCCTTGGAGAAGCTGAGCTTGAGCTTTTTCTTCTCCTTTGGTGCGGCCTCCTCAGGGGCTTCCTTTTGGGGCTTCTCTTTTTTCGGCTTTTTTTCCTTCTTCGGCTTCGACTCATCCTCCGGCGGGCGGGGGAAGAGCTGAAGAAGCACGCCGCACACCTTCGCCGACAGGCTGAAGCTGCCACCCTCGTAGGCGATATCCGCGCCGACGGGGATGAGCATGATGGCGGCGATGACCGCGACGATTATGCCGATGATCTTAAGGGCAAGCAATTATATCACTCCTCGTGCGCATCTCCTGTAACTTCGCTGAAAGATATCTGCTGGGAATCCTTGTTCTGCAAAAGGTCTATCGCGTTTTGCAGCTTTTCTATCCCTTCGCCGTTCGTCATGTCCGGCAGGGGCGGAAGCTGCGAAAGCTCGCTTATACCCATTGTACGCAGGAAAACGTCCGTTGTTTTGAAGATGGAGGGCCGCCCCGGCACGTCGAGCTTGCCGCACGGCTCGATAAGGCCGCGCTCAAGCAGGATGCCGACGGTGTAGGAGCTGTCCACCCCGCGCACCTGGTCTATATAAGCCCGCGTGACGGGCTGAAAATACGCAACTATCGCCAACGCCTCCAGCGCGCTCTGGCTGAGCATGGGGGGCTTGCGCTGCTCCAGCGCCTTGGTGATGAATGGGGCGTATTCCGGGGCGGAACACATCTGAAGCTTATCCTCCAGCTTCAGAATGCGCATACCGCGCCCCTCGTTTTCATATTTTTCTGCAAGCACGGCGGCGGCATGTTCTATCTCGCCCTCGTAAGCGCCGAGGATGAGGGAAAGGCGCGCAATGGGCACGCTGTCGCCCGATGCAAAAAGTATAGCCTCAATGGCGGAAGAAATATCAAACATATTACTCAATTATCTTTTCAATTATTTCATCGACGTCGCCGCCGGAAAAGCTGAGAGAATAGTCCTCGCCGCAGCGCTCGACCTTGACACTGCCCATGCTGCATAGCTCCAGCACGGAAATGAACGCCGCGACGACCTCTGACCGCGTGGCGCAGCCCTTGTAAAGCTCATTGAGCGTCACGCCGCCCGTGCGGAGGAGCTGGAGTATCTGGCGGCTTTTATCGCGGACGGAATAAACTATCCGCTGCGGGATGGCCGAAGCGAAGCTTTCGGCCTCCGGCGCTTTGCCGCCGCGGGAATATATGGCCTTGAGCGCTTTTAAAAGCTCCGCCGGTTCATGCTTATAGGCGTATTCGCGGCTGAGCCTGGGGGGCGGTTCCGGCAGCTTGGCAAAGTAGAGCAGACCCAGCTCCGACGCTTTTTTAAGCTGCGGCGTGACCTTCTGCACGGCGGCAAAGGCGTCCTTGCATTTAAGCTGCTCCAGCGACGCCATGAGCACTTCAAGCTCGGACACCTCCTCCTCGGAGGTGAGCAGCGTCTTTGTCTTGATATACAGCAGATGCGAGGCCATCTGGATGAACTCGCTTGCGATCTCAAGGTCCATGCTCTGCATTTCGGCAAGGTAGGCGAGATACTGGTCAAGGATATCGGCGATCTTGATATCGCGGATCTCTATTTTATTTTTGGAAAGCAGCATGAGGATAAGGCTGAGCGGACCTTCAAAGTCCTGAAGCTCATCCTTGTCGCGCACGACGCCCTCCAGATGAAAGCTGGGATTTTCCATTAAAAGCTCACTTATAAAAAAGATAATATACAAGGTCGCACCCGGCCTGCGCCACGGGCACAAGGCGCGCGTAAAGCCAGTTCACCGCCGTGGAGAGCGGCCGGCCGAGGACACCCGTGGCGACGAGCGCGAAGAGCACGATGGAGCCGTATTTCTCATAGCGCATGAGCTTATAGTACGCCTCGTCACGCATAAACGCGTACAGCACCTTCGACCCGTCCAGCGGGGAGATGGGGATGAGATTGAAAACGGCGTAGCCAAGGCTTATGACCGCCGTTATCTGTATCATTTCAAGAAAGTACCCGCCCACGGCGGATCGGCCGAGGGGGATGAACGCGAGGCCGTAAAAGAACATGAAAACAACGGCCAGCACGAGATTGCACATGGGGCCGGCAAGCGCCGTCAGCGCCATGCCGCGCTTGGGGTTTTTGAACCTGAACATATTCACCGGCACGGGCTTCGCCCAGCCGAAGTGGAACACCAGCAGCATCACAAGGCCAAGCGGGTCAAGACTGCGCAGGGGATTGAGCGTCAGCCGCCCGGCGCGCTTCGCCGTATCGTCCCCCAGCTTATAGGCAGCGTAGCCGTGGCTGAACTCATGCAGCGTCACGCACAGCAGCGCCGGAACAAGCCCCAGAATTATACTGAGCAGATATGAAAAATCAAAGCCATCCCATATGGATCTCAACGCGTCTATCGTACTCACCCCGGAATTTGCCGCCGGTCATAAAACAAGCTCTAGTTATTTTATCAAATCATACCACAAAATACAAGAGCAAGGCAACAGGAAATTGCCTTGCCCGTGGATTTAGTTAAATTATTTTGGTTATCTCGCTGATAAGCTCTTCCCTGCCCTGCCCTTTTTCGGCGGAGAAGGGTATGATCCGCACGCTCTCATCAAGCTCAAGCGTCCGGCGGATGAGGGCCATGTTCGGCTCGACCTCGCTTTTTTTGAGCTTGTCGAGCTTATTTGCCACGACGACGAGCGCGCATCCGGAGGCCTTGAACCACTGCGCCATGGTGACATCGTCCGCCGTGGGCTTATGGCGGGCGTCAACTATCATGACGCCGAGCTGGAATAACTGCGCGGCGAAGAACTGCTCCATCAGCTTTCCCCAGCGGTCGCGCTCAGCCTGAGAGACCTTGGCATAGCCGTAGCCGGGCAGATCGACGAGATAGAGCCGCCCGTCAATGAGAAAATAATTGACGTGCACTGTCTTTCCCGGCGCGGAACCGACGCGGGCAAAATTTCTGCGGTTGAGCAGGCGGTTTATGACGGAGGATTTGCCCACGTTGGACTTGCCCGCGAAAACCACCGCCGGAACGGAGCTCTGCACGAACTGCGCGGGGGCCGCGGCGGATTTGATGAACTCCGCCTTGTTGACGTTCAAAGCTGCCATGGTTACTGCCTCACCTTCGGCTTTTCGGAGGCCGGGGGCATGATGCCTGTGCGGATAACGCCCTCGCTTCTTTCCGGAACGAGCGCGGCCTCAAGCGCCTCGTCGGCATAGCTGACTGGGATGAAGCTGAGCGCGGCGCGCACCGTCTGGTCTATCTCTTCAAGGTCGGGCTGATTCTCAGCGGGGATGATGACAGTTTTGACGCCGCTGCGCAGTGCGGCCATGGTCTTTTCCCGCAGGCCGCCGATGGGCAGCACACGGCCGCGAAGCGTGATCTCACCGGTCATGGCGACGTCATGCCGCACGGGCCGCCCCGTCAGTGCCGAGACGAGCGCCACGCAGGTGGTGACGCCGGCGGACGGGCCGTCCTTGGGTATCGCCCCTTCGGGGTAATGGATATGTATATCGCGGTTTTTATAGAATTCCGGGTCGATGCCGAGCTTCGCGGCGCGGCTGCGGATAAAGCTGACCGCCGCGCGGGCGGATTCCTTCATCACGTCACCCAGATTGCCCGTAAGCTCAAGCTTGCCTGAGCCGTCGGTGACAAGCGCCTCAACATCCAGCATTTCGCCGCCGACAGAGGTATAGGCAAGGCCGTGCACAAGGCCGACCTCGTCATAAAACCGGAAAGGCTCCGGCTTGTAGCGGGCGGGGCCGAGCACGTCCTGAAGTCTGCCGGGCTTGAGCGTCATGCTCTTGAAGCGCCCCTCAGCAATGCCGCCGGCCGCCTTGCGGCAGACGGAGGCAAGCTCCCTTTCAAGCAGGCGCACGCCGGATTCACGCGTATAGAGCATGATCATTTCACGCAGGGCCGCGTCGTCTACCTTGAGCTGCGCGGCCTTGAGGCCGTGCTTTTTCCTCTGCTTGGGCAGAAGGTGGCGCTTGGCGATCTGGAGCTTTTCCTCGTCGGTATAGCTGTGCAGCTCTATGACCTCCATACGGTCGAGCAGGGCGCGGGGAATGGTGTCGGTCGTATTGGCGGTAGTGATGAAGAACACGCCGGAGAGGTCGATGGGTATTTCAAGGAAGTTATCGCGGAAGGTGCTGTTCTGCTCCCCGTCAAGCGCTTCCAGCAGCGCCGCGGAGGGGTCGCCCCGGTAATCGGAGCCGAGCTTGTCTATCTCGTCGAGCACCATGAGCGGATTCATGCTGCCGCTTTGTATGATGCCGCTGACGATGCGGCCCGGCATGGAGCCGATATACGTCTTGCGGTGGCCGCGGATCTCGGCCTCGTCATGCACGCCGCCGAGAGAGACGCGGCACAGCTTTCTGTTGGTGGCGCGCGCGATGCTCATAGCTATGCTGGTCTTGCCCGTTCCAGGAGGGCCGACAAGACAGATGAGGCCGCCCTTCACATCGGGCGTGAGCTGCCTTACGGAGAGATATTCAAGCACGCGCTCCTTGACCTTGTCAAGGCCGAAGTGCTCCTCATCCAGCAGGCGGCGCGCCTTTGCGACGTCCACCGTCTCTTTTGTTGTGACACCCCATGGGATTTCAAGGCAGACATCAAGATAGCCGCGCAGCACGGCGGCCTCAGACGAGCCGAAGGGCTGCTTTGAAAGGCGGCCCAGCTCCTTGAGGAGCTTTGTGCGCACCTCTTCCGGCACGGGAAGGGCGTTTATCTTCGCGCGGTAATCGCCGATATCGTCCGTCTGGCCATCGTCGCCAAGCTCGGCCTGAATGGCCTTGAGCTCCTCGCGCAGATAATACTCGCGCTGGTTCTGGTTCATGGCCTCCTGCGCGGCGTCGCTTATCTCCTTCTCGATGCTGATGATATTCAGCTCATTCGTCAAAAGCTTTGCGAGCATGGCAAGGCGGCGGCAGGGAGACAGCTCTTCAAGCAGCTCCTGCTTATCCTCAACACTGAGGCGGACATTATGCGCTATGTAATCGGAGACATAGGACGGGCTGGGGTTTGCCAGAAGGTTCAATATCTGCTCGTTCACCATGTCGGGGTTTGCGTGGATATATTCCTCAAACAGCGTAAAGCAGCTTCTCAGCAACGCTTCGCGGCGCGCCTCGCTGACGCGGTCCTTCCGGTCGTCGAGCATGCGCACCTGCGCGGTATAATACTTGCCGTCCATATCGACGGACTCCGCCTGCGCGCGGCGCACGCCCTCCACCATGACGCGCGTAAAGCCGCCGCGCGGCTGGCGGAGCTGCTGCCGGATGCGGCAGACAGTGCCGGTATGGTATATCTCACTTTCGTCGGGCGCGTCCGCGATGGGGTCCTTCTGCGCCGCGAGGAAGATCATCTGATCCGTCCTGACGGCGGCATCCAGCGCCGCGGCGGAGGCGCTGCGCTCCACATCAAAGGTGAGGAGCATGCCCGGGAATACGCTCAGCCCGCGCAGGGCGAGCAGGGGCATCGTCCTCACGTCATTAAGATTATCGCTCACGTTTTTCTCCTTTCAGGAGGACTAAGGTTTTACTGGTTTATCTTCTCCACGCGCGGCTGCTCAAGCCCGTTGACGCTGGCCGCCGTGACGATGACCTTTCCGACCGTCGGGTCGGATGGAACGGTATACATTATGTTGGTCATGACGCCCTCCATAACGCTTCTCAGACCGCGCGCGCCTATCTTCATTTCAATGGCCTTGTCGGCCACGGCCTCAAGCGCGGCAGGCTCAAACTCGAGCTGCACCTTATCGTAGGAGAAAAGCGCCTTATACTGCTTGGTCATGGCGTTCTTCGGCTCCGTCAGGATGCGGACGAGGTCGGCGCGCGTGAGGGAATCCAGCGACGCAATGACAGGCAGGCGGCCGACGAGCTCAGGAATGATGCCGAACTTCAAAAGGTCGTGCTGCTGGACGTTGGCAAGGATCTCGCCGACGTCGCGCTCCTTCGAGCTGACTATATCCGCGCCGAAGCCCATGGTCTTTTTATTCGTGCGCTTTTCGATTATTTTATCAAGCCCGTCGAACGCGCCGCCGCAGATGAAGAGGATGTTGGTGGTGTCCACCTGAATGAACTCCTGATGCGGGTGCTTGCGGCCGCCCTGGGGCGGAACGTTGGCGACGGTGCCTTCAAGAAGCTTCAAAAGCGCCTGCTGCACGCCCTCACCGGAGACATCGCGCGTGATGGAGGTGTTCTCGCTCTTGCGGGCGATCTTGTCTATCTCGTCGATATAGATGATGCCGCGCTGGGCGCGCTCAACGTCAAAATCCGCGGCCTGCAGGAGCTTGAGGATGACGTTTTCCACGTCCTCGCCGACGTAGCCGGCCTCTGTGAGCGTGGTTGCGTCCGCAATGGCAAAGGGCACATCCAGCATCTTCGCCAGCGTCTGGGCAAAAAGCGTTTTGCCGCTGCCGGTGGGGCCGATGAGAAGAATGTTGCTCTTCTGTAACTCAACATCGTCCGCACCGGCGTGGAGGATGCGCTTATAGTGGTTGTAGACCGCGACGGACAGCGCTATCTTCGCCCTGTCCTGCCCGATGACATACTCATCAAGACGGGCCTTTATCTGCATGGGCTTCGGCAGCTTTTCAAAAACAAGCGGAAGCCCGTCAAATCCGTTCACCGTGGGCGCGCCGGGCGCGCCTTCATCAATTATGCTTGCGCACATGCGCACGCACTCATCGCATATATAACTGCCGTTACCGGCAATAAGGCGGTTGACCGCGGACTGCGGCCGGCCGCAAAATGAGCATCTTATGGCCCTTCTGTCATCCAGCTTGCCCATGTTTACTCTCCCCCTGTCCTGTTGTTGCTTTTTAAAGCTATGGGGGAACGACTGTTCCCCCATAGAAAGCGATTTTCAGCGTTTGTATATGACCTTGTCAATAAGTCCGTACTCCTGCGCTTCCTCAGCGGACATGAAATGGTCGCGCTCACAGTCGGCCTCGATGGTCTCGACGCTCTTGCCGGTGTTGGCGGCAAGTATGGCATTGAGCTTTTTCTTTATCTTCAAAATCTGCTCCGCCTGTATCTGGATATCGGTGCACTGGCCGCGGCTGCCGCCGGAGGGCTGGTGGATCATGATCTCGGCATTAGGAAGCGCGATGCGCTTGCCCTTCGCGCCGCTGGACAGGAGGAACGCGCCCATGGACGCCGCCATGCCGATGCAGATGGTGGACACATCCGGCTTGATATACTGCATGGTGTCATATATCGCAAGGCCCGAGCTGACACTGCCGCCGGGGCTGTTGATATAAAACTGTATGTCCTTATCGGGATCCTGCGCCTCAAGATACAGAAGCTGGGCGACTATCAGGCTGGCCGTGGTATCGTTGACCTCTTCCGAGAGCATGACGATCCTGTCGTTGAGCAGGCGGGAGAAGATGTCATATGAACGCTCACCGCGGCTGGTCTGTTCTACAACGTACGGTACTAAACTCATTTTATTAAACTCTCCTTTAAAATATTTGCATCCAAGAGAGCATATCCTTTATTCCGGGGAATTATTCAGCGGTCTCCTCGGTCTTGGCGGCCGCCTTTTTCCTCGTCTTGGGCTTGGCCGGGGCTTCCTCCCCCTCGGCGGCCTCTGCCTTCTTGGCCTTGGTGCTCTTCTTGGCCTTGGGCTTGGCTTCTTCGCCCTCGGCAGGTGCGGCTTCCTCGCCCTCTGCCTTCTCCGCCGCGGGCTTGGGCGCAACGGCGACTGCGGAGTCGAAGATTATGGAGTTGGCCTTGTCCTTCTTGCACTCCTCACGGATGAAGTCCATGCCGAAGTACTGGATGAGATCCTCGGGCTTGGCATTGACGTCCTCGCCGACCTTCTTGAGATACTCGTCGGTATCCTCATCGGTGACTTCAATGTTCTCAGCCTTGACGATGGCGTCAACAAGAAGCTCATTCTTGACCTGGAACTCTGCCGCGGGGCGGAGGCTGTTATTCAGCGTGGCCTCGTCAAGCCCCATCATCTCCTTGAGCTTGTCAAGGGAGACGCTGCGGTCGGTCATGCCGTAGTTGGCGGCATAGCCGCGGATCATCTCTTCCAGCTTGTCGTCGATCATGACGGCAGGAATGTCGGCGGTGATATTGTCGCACGCCTGACGGAGAATGTCGGTGCGGAAGCGGTTCTCGGCCTGCTCAGAAGCGGACTTCTCCAGCTTGGCGCGCACGTCGGCCTTGTACTCTTCAAGAGTGTCGAACTCGGAAACGTCCTTGGCGAACTCATCATCCAGTTCGGGAAGCTCAGGCGTGGTGATGCTGTTGAGCTTGACCTTGAAAACGACGGCCTTACCGGCGAGATTCTCAACGTAGTTCTCGGGGAAGGTGATGTTGACGTCCTTCTCCTCGCCGATGGTCATACCGGCGACCTGCTCTTCAAAGCCGGGAACGAAGGAGTTGGAGCCGAGGACGAGGTCATAACCCTCTGCCTTGCCGCCGTCGAAGCGCTCACCGTCGAGGTAGCCGTCGAAGTCGATGTTGGCGGTGTCGCCCATCTCTGCGGCGCGATCCTCAACACTGAGCATACGGGCGTTGCGGCGGCGGGTGGCGTCGATCTCGCTATCGACCTGCTCATCGGAGACGCTGACGGCGTCCTTCTCGGCCTCAAGGCCCTTATACTGGCCGAGAGTGACCTCGGGGTAGAGGGTGACGGCGAAGGTGAACTCCACGGTGCGCTCATCCGTGACCTTGACATTGGAAATGGCGGGCGCGCCGACTATCTTAAGGCCGCTCTCATTCAGGCCGCTTTCAAAGGCCTGAGGGGCGAGCTCATCAATAGCGTCCTGATAGAAAACCTCTGCGCCGTACATGCCCTCGACGACTGCGCGGGGCGCCTTGCCCTTGCGGAAGCCGGGAATATATATATCGCTTTTGGCCTTCAGGTATGCCTTGTTGACAGCGGCTTCAAATTCAGCCTTGTCGGTCTCTACCTGAAATGATGCGGAGTTATTTTCTTTTTTCTCTACGTTCTTGACGTTCATGGTTGATTTCCTCCTCTATGTGTGCATAACCTTGGATATGATAGCAGATTTTATCTGCAAAATCAATGCTAAATTGTTTCAAATATGATAATTAAATCAATACGGCAGGCGCACGGGCGCAAAATTCACGTGATCGGCGGAAACGAGCCTGTATTCCGTGCCGTCGCGCCAGCCGTTGAAGGCGTAATTGCAGGCCTTGCCATGGATATGCCCGTAGCAGCACAGGCGCACCTCGTACTGCTTCAGCAGGCCCAGAATCTCCGGGCACTCATAATTCATATACACCGGCGGATAATGGAGAAAGACGAGCTTCTTTTTATCCCCGGCAGAGGCGAGAGAGGTCTCAAGGCGCATTATCTCGCGGCGCATTATCTTGCCGTCGTGCTCGCGGCCCTTCTCCTCCTCATAAAACCAGCCGCGCGTGCCGCAGATGGCATATTCGCCGTATTCATAGGAATTATTATTGAGTATATCAATGGTGTCGATACCGTGCGCGGCGAAAAAGCGCGTGGTTTTGGACACGGTGTTCCACCAGTAATCGTGATTGCCCTTGAGAATTATCTTCCGGCCGGGCAGCGCGTTTATGAAGAGGAAATCCTCCAGCGCGCCGTCAAGCCCCATGCCCCAGCTCAGATCGCCGCAGAGCACGGTGACGTCATCCTCGTTCAGCGCCGAAAACGACGCTTTTAATTTTTCTGCATGGTTTATCCATTTGTCGCCGAATATATCCATTGGCTTATCCTGCCCCAGCGCCAGATGAAAATCACCTATTGCATATAATGCCATAGCTTCCTCCGAATAAAGAATCCGCCGCCGGCAAACAATAGTCCTGCAACATCAAATCAGGAGGAATCTGAAATGAGCGACAAGAAACACACTGAAACCAATCCCGGCGTCGGCTGTGACGTGACCAACTGCAAGTACAACACCATCGACTGCCGCTGCAACGCTTCAAAGATAAGCGTGCAGAACGAGAAGGCCTGCACGAAGGGCGAGACCTACTGCTCGACCTTCTGCCCGAGAGGCGCCGCCTGCGATTGAAGCGCGGACGCCGCTTCGCTTCAAAGCATGAAGCTTTGAGGCGGGCGGCCTACATAAAGGCGTTTTCTATATGATTTATCGAAACGCGGCCGAGTGCGCCGCGCGGGGCGTACACCTCGATAACGTCAAAGCGCGGCTGCTTTTCGCAGTCGTTCATGCCGAGCCATAGTCGGGCCGTATTTATTATGCGCCGCTGCTTTGCCGGTGTGACGAATTCGCGTGCCTCAGCAAAGGCCGCGTCACGGCGGAGCTTCACCTCCGCAAAGACGACGAAGTCCTTATCCTCGGCGATGATGTCTATCTCCCCCGCGCGGCAGGAGAAGTTGCGCGCCGTCACGGTATAGCCCTTGCGGCGCAGGTATTTTGCCGCCTGTTCCTCGCCGAAGCGGCCAAGCTCCCGCGTCTGCATCAGTGCAGGGTCTTCAGGAAACTCATCCTGTGCGCGGGCGAGGGGCCGAATTCGCGGATGGCGGCGTAATGCTGCTTCGTGCCGTAGCCCTTGTGCTTTTCAAAGCCGTACTGCGGGTATTCGCTGGCAAGCGCCGTCATGTACCTATCCCTTGTGACCTTGGCGAGGACGGAGGCAGCCGCAATATCCGCGCACAGCGCGTCACCCTTGACGATGCAGCGGCTGGGCGCTTCAATGCCGGAGTCGCGGTTGCCATCGATGAGGGCAAGCTGCGGCGGCACGGAAAGCTGCGCGATGGCGCGGTTCATGGCGAGAAACGTCGCATTGAGGATATTGAGCCGCTCTATCTCCTCCACGCCGGCAAAGGCGACGCCATAGCACACTGCCCCGGCACAGATGATGTCGTAAAGCTCCTCGCGCTTTTTCTCCGTGAGCTTTTTGGAGTCGTTCAGGCCGGGGATATCCAGACCACGCGGCAGCATGACGGCGGCGGCGCACACAGGCCCCGCAAGCGGGCCGCGCCCTGCCTCATCCACGCCGCAGAGGCAGGAAACGCCGGAGGCGTATATTTCGTTTTCAAGCAGCCACAGGTCACTCATCAGGCAGCTCCAAAGTCAGGCGGCCAAGCTTGCCGTCGTGATATTCGCTGAGAAGCGTGTTCGCCATGCGCTCAATGTCATATTCGCCGCGGGAAACGAGGAAGCCGCGCTTTTTTGCGGCCTGCTCAAGAAGCTCAAAACCGTTCGCGTCCGCGCCGGGTGTGAATTTATAGCGCGCCTCTATGGCGGCGGGGTACATGCTGCGCAGGCGCAGCATGAAGTTCGCGCCAAGCGTCTCCTTGTCGATAACGTCCGCCTTGATGGCGTTCGTCACGGCGAGGAGCTCCCCCACCTCCTGGCTGTCGAACTTGGGCCAGAGGATGCCCGGCGTATCGAGAAGGTCAAGAGAGCGGTCAATGTTTATCCACTGGCGGCCGCGCGTGACGCCGGGCTTATCCACGGCGGCGGCGGCCTTGCGCCCGGCGACCTTGTTGATGAACGTTGATTTGCCGACGTTGGGGATGCCGAGGATTATGACGCGAAGCGGGCGGCCGGACTGCCCCTTGGCCTCATACTCGCGCAGCTTATCCGCAAGGAGGCGGCGCACGGCCGGCACGAAGCCGCCGACGCCCTTCCCGCTTCTGGCGTCCGTCTCAAGCACGGCCATCCCCTGCCGCTCAAAGCTCTCCTTCCAGCGCTTCGTAAGCTCAGGGTCTGCAAGGTCGGCGCGGTTGAGGATAACAAGGCGGGGCTTGCCCGCGGCAAGGCGGTCGATATCCGGGTTGCGGCTGGCACGCGGGATGCGCGCGTCTATGACCTCGCACACGGCGTCAACAAGCTTTATGTTATCCTCTATCATGCGCTGTGCCTTGGTCATGTGGCCGGGGAACCACTGGATATTCATTTTTTCAAAGGCGTTGTTTTCCATCATTTCACCAGTCCGAAGGACGAAAGCGGGAAGATGACGCAGTAGACCTTGCCGATTATGAGGCGGTTGTCCACCATGCCTATCTCCGATTTGCGGCTGTCCGTGGACATATTGCGGTTGTCACCCATGACGAACACACAGCCGTCCGGCACCGTCTGCGGGCCGATGAAGTCGAGCTTGGTGGTGGTAAGCTCGTTTATATAATCCTCCTCCAGCGCGACGCCGTCAACATAAACGATGCCCCTGTCGAAGTCGATATTGATCTCCTGCCCCTCGGTGGCGATGACGCGCTTGACGAGCGCGCGCTCCGGGTCGTACTGATCCTTCTTGAACACGACGATGTCCCCCGCCTTCGGCGTATAGAACAGGTCGGACACCAGCATCTTGTCCTGATTATTGAGCGTCGGGTACATGGACGTGCCCTTGACGTCGATAACACGGGCGACGAAGATGAATATGACGACGCAGACGATAAGGGCGCTTGCAAGGCACTGTATCCAGTCATACGCGTTTTTGCGCGATTCCAGCTCCTGCGCCTCAAGCTCCTCTGCCGTAAGTTTTCTTTTTCTTCTGCTCATATGTAAACTCCTGCGTATATGCAATATGCATTCTGATTCATGTTATTATACCACACAAGCGTGCAAAATCAACCTTTTTGATTGTTGCAAGGCGGCAGGGCCTATGATAAAATAGCTTTCAGCACAAAAAGGAGGCCGTCCGCCATGCCGAAGCTCACAGTGATGATCCCCGTATACAATGTGGAGAATTATCTGAAAAAATGTCTGGATTCCGTGATATACCCGGAGCTGGACGATTATGAGATAGTTCTGGTCAACGACGGCTCCACAGATAAGTCGGGCGCAATATGCGATGAATACGCGCAGCGCTTCCCTGCGCTCATCCGCGTGATAACGACGCCGAACGGCGGGCTGGGCAAGGCGCGCGACGTGGGCATAGACGCGGCGCGTGGCGAATACATTCTCTTCCTCGACAGCGACGACTACCTTGCCCCCGGCGCCGTGCCGGAAATGATGGCGCTTCTGGAAAAGGACTTCGACATGTGCTTTTTCGACATACGCTCCGTCAACGAATCCGGCCGGGTGTTGAAATACATCACGGGCTGCGCCATCGAGGGCGAGTTCACGCTGGAGAGCCATCCGGAGCTGTTGTTTGAAATGCCCTCGGCATGGAACAAGATATACAGGCGCACGCTGTTCACGGACAACGGCATATATTATCCGGGGCGCGTGTGGTATGAGGACATGTACGTCACGCCGCTGCTGTACACGAAAGCGAAGAAGATGCTGTCCGTGCACAGGCCGTGGCACAACTACCTTCAGCGCGCAGGCTCCATCACGAACAACAAGAACACCGCGCGCAATCTGGAGATCATACCCGCGGTCAACGCGATGCTGGACGCCTACCGAGGCGCGGGGCTTTTTGAAAAATACCGCGAACAGCTTGAATACGCCGCGTTTTACAATCAGGTGCTGACCTCATGCACACGCGTGAATCTTGCCGACTGGAAAAGCGCCGTGCAGGATGAGCTGTACGCCGACTTCATTAAGAAATTCCCGGATTACCGCGAGAACCGCTATATAAGGGCCATGTGCGCAAAATACAGGCTGCTGCACTTTTTCATCCGGCACAGGATGCGCCTGTGTCTGCACGCTGTGATGCGGGCAAACAATATAATAAAAGGCAAATAAGAAAAGCCCCAGCCGTGCGATGCCTCACGCGGCTGGGGTAAGACTGTCAAAAAAGCGGCTTTGCCGCTTTTTCGAGAAAGCTTCGCTGCGTTCTGCGCCTCTGTTGTCCGCTGACAGCGGACAATTCGACGCTCACTCCGCGCAAAGTGTTTTCTGCCACGCACATGTCGCGGCAGAAAACGTATCGTACTGCTTTCGCGTCTGCGGACGCGAAACTCTGCGAGGCTTTTTGGACATAGTGACCCCAGCCGTGCGATACCTCACGCGGCTGGGGTCTTGATCATTTATACAAGGCTTCAAACTCGTCAAAGCTGTCAAAGCCATAAAGTCTGTACGTCTGATTTGTATAGACCGGTTTTATCGGAAGCTCCGACTCAAAGTTGAACAACACAAGAAAGAACCGCCCCGCGGGCACGGTGTCTTTATGCGCCTTAGTTTGCAGCCACTCGTAAACATAGGCCATATCGCCGGGCTCGACTATCATATCCCCGCCGACGATGCGCATATCGACCACGCCGCTCGAAAGCTCCGTGATGAGATTGCCCGTCCAGAAGCTTGAATACCCCTCGGTATAGCCCTCGCCGCGGACAACACTGACAATATCCTTGAGGTCGCTGTTAGCGTCATACCCTGATGAAACGCGGTAGGTATTCGCGCTGCACAGCACGAGCAGCGCCGCCATTAAAGCTGCCGGAGCAAGCTTCACCCTTGACTCCGCGCGCCAGCACTCAAAGCTCGCAAAAACGACCGGCACGGCAAAAACGAACACCGGCACGCAGTAGCGCACAACGCGGTCAAGGTCGGTGAAGCAATAGACAAGCCCAAGCATCGCAAACGCCGTAATGAAAAACACGGTCTCCGCGCGGAGTCTGAACGCCCCCGCTTTATCCCTGAGCACCGCCCGCACGGCAAACACGGCGGCAAGCAGCGCGCATCCGAAAAGCATATTGTACACGAGGACGCCGGAAAACAGAGGCCCGGAACGGTAGCCAAAAAGCTCAATAATGCTGTCGATATAGAACTTGAAGCCATCCAGCGAAAAGCCGGTGAACAGCACGTCGCGCCCGTAGGTATTCTCGCCGTAGTTGCAGAAGCTGTATATCTGCGGAAGCAAGCCCCGATTGACAAGGCATCCGGCCGCCGACGCGATGAGCGACAAAGCGCTTACCGCGGCAAACTCCATGCGCTCACCGCGCGCGGGCATTTTTATGCCGTTTTCAAAAAGCAGAATAACCGCCGTGATAAACGCGGGCACGGTGAATATAAATAGCTGCCGCACGCCGCCAAGCCCCGCGATGAAGGCCAGCACCGCCGCAAGCACGCCCCACAGCGGCTTTTTCCTTCCGGCGCCGGTATACCGGCAGTACAGCCCGAAAAGCAGGAACGAAATGCATATATGCGGGATATAGAAAAGCCCGGTGAGCACGGCGTATGTATAGCTGTCTGAAAGCGGCAGAAGCAGCACACCCGCCGAGGCAAATGTTCCCGTCCAGCTCAGGCCGGTGCCGCGGGCCATGAAGATATAGCACGCCGTCATCACAGCCAGAGTTATCGAGGTCCCAAGCGTGCGCACGAGCTGCCAGTTATCAGACAGCGCAAAAAGCGGCGCAAAGACGAGCTGGTTATTCAGCACTCTCAGTTCGCTGGAATAACACCAGTTTTTTGAGAGTACCCCGCCCTCGCGGGACAATTGCCGCGCAAGCACCAGTTCGCTGGACATATCCGCGTCTATAAAATACGTTCCGCATTTTGCCGCGTAAACGCAGACCGCCGCGAAGCACACGGCGAGCCACGCGGCTGCAAGCAGAAGCGCATATCTTTTCTTTGTCATCCGTCTACCTCTCCGCCCGTCACAGGCTCCCCTTTATTTTGAGCAGCACAATGGCCAGCCGCTCCATGCCGTGGTAGTTCAGCCACATTATTATGCGGCGGTTGCACGTCTCGGCGCGGTAGCTTTCACAGGCGGAAAGGCGCGGGATATACCGGCGCACATAGGCGCGCAGCTTTTTTATGACGGCGCGCTTTTCCGGCGAGCGAAGCAGCGCAAGGCGCTTTATCGAGTCGAGCAGGACGTGGTTTATAAGCAGAAACTCAAACCCGGCCTGATAGCCGCCGGCCTCGGCAAAGCCGCGGATATTCTCCATAATGGCGAGGATATCAAGGTTCTTGCGGGCGTTGTCGTTGTTCATGGTGGACGTCTGCCCGCAGCGGTAGATATAAAGCGGCTTCCGGACGAACACCGTTTTCCGGCTGAGCATCAGGAGCTTTGCGGAAAACTCAAAATCCTCATACCAAAGCCCAACGGGAAAGCGTATATCGCCGACGGCGCTGCGGCGGAATATCTTATTGCTGGATGAACCGGCAGAGGCCAGCGGCGCGGATTGGAGCGCCGCATGGACGTATTCGCGCCGCCCGTCGTGAAAGCGCTTTTCCATGTCGCACACGACGACATCCGCGCCGTTTTCCTCCGTCGCGGTGAGCATGAGCGCGTACATATCCGGCGCGATATAGTCGTCGCTGTCGATGAAGCTGAGAAAATCGCCCTGAGCAATGTCGATGCCGAAGTTGCGCGCGCGGCCCTGCCCGCCGTTTTCAAGCGTGATAGTCCTTACCTTCTGCGGGTACTTTGCGGCGTACTCCGCCATGATGGCGGCGGAGTTATCGGGCGAACCGTCGTTGACGAGGATGACCTCAAGATCTTCCATGGTCTGCGCAAGGATGGAGTCCACACATTCGCGCAGGTATTTTTCCGCGTTATAAACGGGAATGATTACACTAAGCTTCATCTGCCGCCCTCCTGTCCGCCGGTGCGCGCACCGTGCGGTAATATATGAGCGCGAGCAGCACGGAGAGATACACGGACACATTTGGCCGGCGCAGCAGCGCGCCGGAGAACTCTGCAAGACTCAGTTGCAGCACGAGGCACAGCAGCAGCGTGAAATTCAAAAGGTTCAGACTGCCGCGGAAGTCCTTTATCACACATTTTATAAGCTTCCAGATGAAAAGGAGGATGAATGCGATGTAAAGGCCGAAGCCGAGATAGCCGTAATAGAAGAACAGGGCAGGCCAGTCGTTTTCCGGGTCATAGGCCGGGTCTTTTATCTCGGACACCTCAAAGCCCGTGAGCTTCGTGAGCGCGTCCTGCTCCTGCCAGATCATTTTGGCGTAGGTGCGCTTCATAAGGCGCACGTCTATAAGCGTCGCGGCGGAGGTGGTCATGTCATACTCGCGCATGATGCGCTCTATCCCGAAGCGGTCAAACATTTCGGGGATGACGTGCCACATGAGCTTCGTGTAATAGGTTTCAAATATCTCGCGCACAACGGGGTCGGCAAGCTTTTCCTCGGTGGTCATGCTCTGCGGGTCATAGCCCTTCTCCTTAAGCAGACGCACAAGCTCGTCCTGATCCTTCAGCGCGACGGCGCTGGCCTGAAGCGCCTCGACCTTGGCGCGGGGCGTATACGGGTACACCGCCGCGGAGACGGCGGAAAGCGTGATGAGCACGGCCAGCAGCAGGCTGTTCAGTCGCGTTTTGTTGACGGCGCGGTCAAGCATAAGGAAGGCCGCAAAGCCGAGGAATACGGCGAATATGCCGAAGTAGCACGCCTTTGTGCCGTTGGAGATAAACACGGCGCACACCGCCGCGGGCACGAGGATATACGCAGACTTCCGCCCGCTCTTCGCCGCGTAATAAACGGCAAAGCAGGAGAGCGTGACGAGGATGATGCTGTTGGCACAGCGGTTATTGTCAATGACCCAGCCGCTGACGCCGAGCCCCTGCCCGTAGGTAACGTTCTCGGTGCCGGTGAGTATGGCGGCGATGAGCGCCAGCAGCACCAGCGCCGCGGCGGCCTCCATGGCGCGGACGGCCTGATCTTTCATATGCTCATCCCGCACGGCGTAGACAAAGCACACCGTCAGCACGGGCATCTGCGCGACGCGCGCCATATATGAGATATCACGGAATGGGTCGATATAGCCCACGCGCAGGCAGTTGAGCACGTGCAGGGCGCAGTACGCACCGACGATGAGCATACATATGATAAAGTGCTTCTTCTTTTCAAGCCGGATGAGCATGATCACGGGAAGCGCCACCATTATCGCAAGGCGGATATAGCCCGCCCAGCTCGAGTGGGTGTTGTTCGTCCAGTACGCCAGCACGTCCAGCACGGGCTGCGCAGCGATGAGGATGAAAAGCCAATTGTCCTTTATTCTGCCGGTAAGGCTTTTTTGTTGTTCCATATATCAGTCACCCAAAATCTCATACCAAAGCTGCGCTATTTTTTCCCCGGAAAAGTCGAGCGAACGCGTGCGCGCGGCTTTGCCCATGGCGCGGCGCAGTTCGTCGTCACGCATAAGCTGCTCAAGCCGGCGGGCATAGGAGGCGTCGTCATTATCAGGCACGAGGAAGCCGTCCGTGCCGTCGCTTATGAGAAACGGCGGGCCGACGCGCACATCAAAGGCCACAGGCGGGAGATAACAGCTCTGCGCCTCCAGCACGACGAAGGAAAAGCCCTCGCTGGCCGAGGTCATGGCGTATATTCCGGCGGTGCACATCTCATGCTCGACCCCGGCGGCGTCCATCGCACCGCAGAGAGTGACATAGTCCTGCGCGCCAAGCTCCTTTATGAGCCGCTCCAGCGCGGGCCGCTCCTCTCCTTCTCCGGCGATCCTGAGCTTCCAGTCCGGCATTTTTTCATGCACGGCGGCGAATATGCGGATGAGCTTGTCAAAGCGCTTGACAAAGTTGAGCCGCCCCGCGGCAAACACGGTCTTTTCGCGCGCGGCGAAGTCCGGCTCATCCGGATAGCGGTCAAGGAAATTGGGGATGTAGACGACCTTAGTGCGCGTGCCGCGCATCATCTCCCCCACCTCGCCTGCAAGGCCGGGCGTGAGGAGCGTAAAGTAATCTATATTCCCGTAGCTGTGCTTAAACGCGCTGACATAGCGGACTTCAAAGTTATGGTCATGATGAAGCTGCGCTATTTTCAGTACGCCGGGGCGGCCGTATTTTGAAAGGGCAAGATTGTCCTCATGCCGCGTGGTGATGACGATGCCGCTGTCTATCCCCTCTATCGCGCGGCGCACCTCGCGCCGCTTCCCCATGAGGATCTTCACGCTGCGCGCGCTTTCCTTCACAAAGCGCACGGGATGCAGCCCCTTCGCCGCCGCCTTCCACTCGGCCCGGTTCGGAACGTCGTCGAGCAGATAGCGGACCTTTACGCGCGCGTCCAGCGGGTACGCCGGGCTGTTCGGCATGTTATAAACACTGATTATCTCAACGTTATACCGCGCGGCAAAGAGATTCGCCATATTGATTATCGCCCTCTCCACTCCGCCGAAGGCGAGGTGCAGCGCGATTATATGGATTGTATTCATGTCTGCCTCCAGAACGGGAGCGCCTGACGCGGCGCACCGTCAACAGATATTTTATATAAGAAAAGCAAAAAGCACCTTCTGAAAATCAGAAGATGCCTTTTGCCTTGCGCCGTAGAGATTACAGGCGCTCCTTGACCTTTGCCTTCTTACCGACGCGATCACGCAGGTAGTAGAGCTTTGCTCTGCGAACTTTACCCTTGCGGACGGTGGTAACGGAGACGATGGAGGGAGAATGTACGGGAAATACCTTCTCACAGCCGACGCCGTAGGAAATGCGGCGCACGGTGATAGTCTCATTGATGCCGCCATGCTTCTTGGCAATGATCGTGCCCTCGAATGCCTGGGTACGCTCACGGTTGCCTTCCTTAACGAGAACGAGGACACGCACGGTGTCGCCGACGTTCATCTCGGGAAGCTCGGGCTTCATATAACGCTCGCTGAGAATTTTGACCAGATCCATAATCCAATCCTTCCTTGTATATAGACGTTCATGCCGGAGGGCGAAGTGCGCCTCGGCAGCGGACCGCCTTTCTCACCTGTGGTTACCCACAAAAGCTTTGATATAATACCACATGCGCGGGCAAATTGCAAGTCTTTTTTGCTATCCGCGCCGGAATATGCCTTATCTTCCGCTTTCGGTCAGATCATAGATGCTGTCAAGTATCTTCTGATTATATTCAATTAGATCGTCTGGCTGTTTTGCCTGTTTTTCCGCGCCGGCCAGCGCCGCCGCGAGGTCCTCAACGCCTTCAAGCCCCTCTGTATAGCTTTCAAGGTTCTTCGTGCAGTACAGCGGCAGGCCGACGGCGCGCGCCTCCATAATGTTCAGCGGCTGCCCCTCATAGCGCGAGGACGAGACGAACGCGTCCATCCGCGCCATATAGCAGTAGGGGTTGCTCTTCTTGCCGAGGAAGCTGACCTTCCCCGTGAGCTTGAGCTGCGCCGCCTGCGCTTTCAGCGCCGCCTCGTCCGGCCCCGCACCGATGATATACAGCCGTAGGTCGTCCCGCTTTTCCGAGGCGGCGGCGAAGGCGTCCAGCATGATGTCATAGCCCTTTTGGTGGCACAGCTTGCCGAGAGCCACGAAGTTCATGCACCCGCTGTCAAGCACAAGATCCGGCGGCTGCTCGCGCATCTTGCGGCGTATCTCCTGAACGTTTATCACGTTTTGGATGACACGGTGCCTCGCTTCCCTTATCCCGGACATCTGCGTGAAGGGTTCCCACAGCGCGGCGGAGACGGGCACAAATTCGTCGTAATACTTGAACTTTTCCTTGAAGAAATACCACAGCACGCGGTACTTCCATTCGTTTTCAAGCTTGACGCGCACATCGTTGTGTATCCACATGACGCGGTACTTCGCCGGAACGGTGAGCGCGCCGACGGCGCAGGAGCACTGGTATGAGTTGAAGTCTATCGCAAGGTCATACTCCACGCCGGGCGGAAAGTCGTAGTGCAGCATACGCTTCGCCGTGTCGAACGGCATGAACGAGCATATTCGCGGCGTTGGCCTGAGGTAGTATATATTCAATTTTTCCGGGAATTCGACCGGCCAGAACTTTTCGTCCTTTGAAAGGTACAGGTCCACCTGCACCCTGTCGTAGTCGATCGCACCGAGCAGGTTGACGAGGGATTTCTGGATCCCGCCGACGCCCAGCTCGCTTTGAAACACAGCAATCCTTTTCATAGACGCTTTCCTTTATCTGAACACGTTCATCTGTGCATCATAAGTCTCTATTCTCATATATTTGGCGAAGTCCGGCGCTATCTCCGGCGCGCGCTGTCGCAGGGCGTCGGTCAGAAGCTCTGGATTGAGCGTCGGCTCCTGCGCGGAGATGAAAGCATCCACCTTCACGCATTTATCGCCGGGCGTGAAAGCGATGCTTTGTATGGCGGGCTTTATGTCCATCTCGCCGAGGCCGCGCTTCGTTTTTTTCGTGATGACTATTTCCGGCGCGGCGTAGAATTCGCGCAGGGCGGCGGCCATTTCGCCGGCATCCCGTTCATCATACTCCATTACGCCTTCCACTTCAAGCCATTTTATCTCGCTGGCCTTGCGCTGCGGCTCGTAAACCTCGATTATCTCGATGCCCTCCGGCATGGCCGCCGTCAGGCGCTGGGGGAAATCGTCCAGCGCGGTCTCGCACCGGAGCTTGAAGTCCATGACCTCGCACATGCTGCCGGTCCCGACGGACAGCGGCAGGGCAATGGATATCTGCGGGCGTGGGTTGAAGCCCTCGGAGTATTTCAGCCCATACTCCGCCCTTGAAAACGCGCGCTGTATCGTATCCATGAGGTCGAGATGGGATATATACACCGCGCGGCCGGTCTTTTTGAATCTCAGTCTGAGCTTATCCATCACAGCGGCCTCCATTCAAAAGTCTTGCCGCGCCGCAGGCGGAGCAGCCGTGGCGGCAGTCGGGCGAGAGCGCGGAGCTGTAGCACATCTTCCGCTCATGCAGGAAATGCTCACGCCGGACACCGGCGTCTATCATATCCCATGGCAGCACCTCATCCTCGCTGCGCTCACGCTGGGCGTAGAAGGCGGGGTCTATCCCGCACTTTTCAAAGGCGCGCATCCAGCGTTCAAATGAGAAATAATCCGTCCACGCGTCAAGGCGGCCGCCGTCGCGCCAGACGGTCTCAATAACATCGGCCACGCGCCTGTCGCCGCGCGAGAGCACAGCCTCTATAAGGCTGGTCTCCGCGTCGTGCCAGTTGTAGCTGACGTTTTTTGCGGTGATGGCAGAGCGCAGGAGATTCACCCGGCGCAGGTATTCCTCCATGCTTATCTGCGCCTCCCACTGGAAGGGGCTGTGCGGCTTGGGGATAAAGCAGGAGGTGGAGACGGTGATGCGCACGCCGCGGCTTTTGTTCTTCGCGTTTTCGCGCCAGCAGTGCAGCACCTTATTCGCCATTTCGGCAATGCCGAGGATGTCCTCATCCGTCTCCGTCGGCAGGCCGAGCATGTAATAAAGCTTCACGCCGTTCCAGCCGCCGGCAAAGGCGATGCTGCATGTATGCAGCACGTCCTCCTCAGTCACGTTTTTGTTTATCGCGTCGCGCAGGCGCTGGCTTCCGCCCTCAACGGCGAAGGTGAGGCCGCTTTTGCGCACCTTTTGCAGCCGCTGCATTATTTCCATGGAGAAGTTGTCCGCGCGCAGAGAGGGCAGAGAAATGCCGATGCTGCGCGGCTCACAGTATTCCAGCAGCCCGTCGAGGAGCTGGGGAAGCTGGCGGTAGTCGCTGGAGCTGAGGGAGAGCAGCGTCACATCCTCATAGCCGGTGTTTTTCAGTGTCTCTATCCCCTGCTGCACGAGCGTTTCATACTTCTTGGCGCGGATGGGCCGGTAGATATGCCCCGCCTGGCAGAAGCGGCAGCCGCGCACACAGCCGCGGAAAAGCTCAAGACTCACCCTATCGTGCACGACCTCCGTAGACGGCACGACGGGCCGCGTCGGATAGGGCGCGGCGTCAAAGTCCGCCACGACGCGCTTTATGACCTTCTCCGGCGCGCCGTCCTTCGGCGTTATCGCCTGCACCGTGCCGTCGGCGTTATAGCTTATATCATACATCGTCGGAACGTACACGCCGCCCAGCTTCACCGCCTGCGCGAGAAACTCCCGCTTCGTCCACCCCTCCGCTTTTGCGCGGCGCAGGAGCGTGAGAAGCTCGTTATTCACCTGCTCCCCCTCGCCGAGGATGAAAAGGTCGATAAACGGCGTCATCGGCTCCGCATTGACAGAGGATGAGCCGCCGGCGATCACCAGCGGCAGAAGATCCGGCCTGTCCGCACTGCGCACGGGGATGCCGGACATGTCCAGCATATCCAGCACCGTGGTATACGCCATCTCATAGCCGACGGAAAAGGCCACAACGTCAAAGTCGCGCACGCTGTCGCCGCTCTCCAGCGCGTACAGCGGCAGTCCGGCCTTCTTCATCTCGTCGTACATATCGCCCCAAGGGGCATACACACGCTCCGCCCAGACGAAGTCGAGGCTGTTCATCGTGTGGTAAAGTATGCTCATGCCGAGGTTGGACATGCCTATCTCATAGGTATCGGGAAAGCAGAACGCAAGGCGGATATCCACCGCGTTCTTGTCCTTGATTATCTGGTTATACTCCCCGCCGGTATATCTCGCGGGCTTCTGCACGCGCGGCAGGATGCGTTCAAGGCGTTTGTCCATTTTCTTCTCCGTACCCTCGGTTGACAAGGACGCGCGGTTTCGCGCCTGGCAGCGCGATCGTCGTTCGAGGGTAATGCATTATAATATCGATTTTATTATATTACATGATTTTCTTCTTTTTTTCAATACTTTGCTGCGCATCGGATGAGAAAATCAGCCAGCAGCCCGCGGCGGCAAGCCCCCAGCCCAGCCCACGGCAGGCTGCAAGCGTGCCCGCGAAGAGGATGCACAGCGCCGCGGCAAGGCTGACGGCCGATGCGATCCGTGTGCCGCGCGCTGCGCCGAACAGCCCCTCCGCCGCCGCAAGCATGATGCGCCCGCCGTCCAGCGGCAGTATGGGCAGGAAGTTGAACAGCGACAGCAGCAGACTGAAGCCCGCGGCAAGTGCCGGCCACCCGCCCGCGAAGCGCCGTGAGAGGGCGGAAAAAAGGAAAGCGCACGCAATACCCGCAGCGGGGCCGCAGAAGGCGGCGAGGGCGTGCGCCCATGCGGGCGCCGTGCCGGAATACTCGATGCACAGCCCCTGCGCCTCGACACGAAAGCCGGATATATGCACGCCGAGCGCCGCGAGGCACAGGACATGCCCCAGCTCATGCACTGCGGCCGCGGCCAGCAGCGCCGTTAGGGCCGGCATATCGAAAAAATACACCGCCGCCGCGACTGCGGCAACGGCACACGGCTCTATATCGAGCATACATTTATATTGATTATGTAAACTGTTTTGCCTCTTCCGCATTATTGCTCCCCGCTCCGCTCCATTCTGCCCACGGGGTATACTTCCCCGTCGGCGAAAAAGTCTATGACGCTTATTATTGAGTTATGTAAACCCACATCGGTCAATCCATAGCCCAGCGCCTCCACGGCGGGCGTCATGCCGCGCGTAATGCCCAGCACGGCCGCGACGCGCGTGCCCAACGCATCACAGAAGGCCGGAAACACGAGCTTCGCCGTCAGAAGCGCCGCGATCAAAGCCGCCGCCAGAGTCGATCTGCATCCTTTCACAGCGCCGTCCTCCGCAATAGATCTTATACTGAAATTTTATTTCAATTATTTTTGCAATATGCAGCGAGTTTGGGCTTGACAATCGGGCACTTTGTCATTATAATAAAAAAGCTTTTTGAAGAGCACTCATATCGGGGTGTAGCGCAGCTGGTAGCGCGCTTGGTTCGGGACCAAGAGGCCCGGAGTTCAAATCTCCGCACTCCGACCAAAACTGGCAGGTTTTGTAAAAATCTGCCAGTTTATTTTTTGTCATATATGTTGCAGAATATTCTCATACACATTCTAATTACACAAGCTTTTTATACTTTCCGTTTCCCAAAAACTCAATAAAGCCCTCATCACGCAGAAATTGAAGCTGCTGACGTATCTTCGGGCGGATATTGTGATTCATCGGATGTTTTTCTTGCAGCTGCGGTCCATGGCGGTACATTTCATCCAGAGTAAAGATCTCTCGTGGAATGCTATTGACGCAGTTCATCACGTCAAACAGCCACCCGCGGCTTTCGATATCAGACTTTTCAAGCTTCAGACTTCTGTCGACTTTTTGAACGACAATGCTGGGGTCAACTATCCTGCCGTTTGATACGACGGAAATGCGCCCCTGCTCTGGTATCTTATCTATCAGAATATTGCACCCGATCCAGCCCGCGCGTCTTGCCGTTTGCGAAAGCGGTTTACGCTTTTCAATAATGTCGGGCACAAAAAAGTGCTTCGGTATTATCATGATATCCTTCACGAGCAGCTCTGTTTTGGAATAACTCATAAAGAAAAAGTCAGGATTGTTGTTGCTCGTTATCCGCTCGATCATCGTGCCGTAAGCGCCGTCATTAATCTTGTGGCCCAAGCTTCCGCATTTGCTTTTCAATTCATACTCGCTTCTGCATTCGGGGCAAAAGAAGTCCGCCACAGGGCGGTTGTTCTCAAACTGCTTTATATGTGCGCAGCCGCAGCGAGGGCAGTACATATTGCCGCTCACCCAATTTTCCGTCAATACTCTGGCCATCTGCGATTCCGAATGATAACCGGCAAACACGCTTTCATCCAGCGCAAGATCCATATCTATCTACTCCGTTTCTGTCAATTCAGAGGCTGTTTTGTTTGCTGCGTCTAGTATTTGGCAACAAGGCGTGTGCGGCACATCACACACGCCTTGTTGCTTGGCTTTTATGCTGAAAATATTTGCCGAGAAGGAATCATTCCCACTCAATCGTGGCGGGGGGTTTGCCGGTTATGTCGTACACAACGCGGCCGACGCCCTTGACCTCGTTGACGATGCGCGCGGAGACGATGCCGAGGACCTTATGAGATATGGGCGCGTACTCGCAGGTCATGAAGTCCGAGGTGCGCACAGCGCGCAGAGCCAGAGTATAGTCATAGGTGCGGAAGTCGCCCACGACGCCGACGGAGCGCATGTCCGTGAGCACGGCGAAATACTGGTCGGCCTTTATGCGGCGGCGGGAGACCTCCTCGCGGAAGATGGCGTCCGCCTCGCGGAGTATGGCAAGCTTCTCCTCGGTTATCTCGCCCATGACGCGCACGGCGAGACCGGGGCCGGGGAAGGGCTGGCGCTCGACAAAGCTTCTGGGCAGGCCAAGCTGACGGCCAAGCGCGCGAACCTCATCCTTGAAAAGGCCGCGCAGCGGTTCAACCACGCCCTCAAAGCCCATATCCTTCGGCAGGCCGCCGACGTTATGATGGCTTTTTATCGTGGCGGCCTTGCTGCCGCCGGACTCGATAACGTCCGGGTAAATGGTGCCCTGCGCGAGGAAGCGGATGTCGGGAAGCTTCTTCGCCTCCTCCTCAAACACACGCACGAACTCCGCGCCGATGATCTTGCGCTTTCTCTCCGGGTCGGTCACGCCGCTGAGCGCCGAAAGGAAGCGCTGCTGCGCGTTGGCGCGGATGAAGTGCAGGTCGCGGCCCTTGAACGCCTGCTCGACCTCGTCGCCCTCGTTCTTGCGCATGAGACCGTGATCGACGAAGATGCAGTGGAGCTGGCCGGGGATGGCCTTGGAGAGCAGCGCAGCGCACACGGAGGAATCCACACCGCCGGAGAGGCCGAGGATGACATGCGCGTCGCCGACCTGCGTGCGCACGCTTTCGATAAGCTCAAGCTCGAGGTTTTTCAGATTATAATCCCCCGACGCGCCGCAGGCGTTATAGAGGAAGCTGCGGATCATGGCGGTGCCGTTGGGCGTGCTTTCGACCTCGGGGTGGAACTGGAAGGAATAGAGGCGGCGGGCATAGTTTGCCATGGCGGCGTTGGGGCAGGTTTCCGTATGGGCGATGGAGACGAAGCCCTCCGGCAGGACGTCTATCTGGTCGGTATGGCTCATAAGGCCGATCTGCGCAGCGTCAAGCCCTTCAAACAGGAAGGACGACGTGTCCACGCGCATTCTGGTCTTGCCGTACTCGCTGGTGGCGCAGGTGGCGACCTTGCCGCCGAGCGTCCATGCCATCAGCTGTGCGCCGTAGCATATGCCGAGCACGGGAATGCCAAGCTCGAAGATCTCCTTCTCGCAATGGGGCGAGGCCGGATCGTAAACACTGTTCGGGCCGCCGGTGAGAATGATGCCGATGGGCGCGATGCGGCGCACCTCGTCCGCGGTGATATCACCCGCGCGCACGATGGAATACACCGAGCATTCGCGCACGCGCCTTGCGATAAGCTCCTTATACTGTCCGCCGAAATCCAAAATCAAAACGCACTGAGACGCCATTTTATCCCTCCACCACTGTTATTTCTTAATTAAAACATTTTTACGTATTCATCGCGCTCCGCACCGACGGAGACGTACTTTATCGGGCAGCCGACCTCTTTTTCAAGGAAGCTGATATAATCCTTCGCCGCGGCGGGAAGCTCCTCAACACTTCTGCACTTGGAAATGTCGCCGAAGCCGGGGAGGTACTCGATGATGGGCTTGGCCCGGTTGAGCCTTTCGCCGGTGGGAAAGCTCTTGGTTATCTCGCCGTCGATATCATAGGCCACGCACACGGGGATCTTGTCGTAAATGCTGAGGACATCCATCTTGGTAAGGGCGATATAGTCCGCGCCCTGCACCTTGACGCCGTAGCGCGAGGCGGGAACGTCAAACGGGCCGACTCTGCGGGGACGCCCGGTGGCCGCGCCGAACTCCGCGCCGGCCTTGCGCAGCTTGTCCCCCTCTGCGCCGAAGAACTCGACCGTGAAGGGGCCTTCGCCGACACAGCTTGAATAGGCCTTCATGATGCCGATGGTCTCATCCAGCTTGAGGCCGGGCACGCCAGCGCCGATGGGGGCGTAGGCCGCGAGGGTGTTGGACGAGGAGGTATAGGGGTAGATGCCGAAGTCGATATCACGCAGGGCACCGAGCTGCGCCTCGAACATGATGTTCTTCCCCTGCTCCGCCGCCGCGGTGAGATATTCGGGCACATCGCAGATATAGGGAACGGCGTGGGAGCCGTAGGTCTCTATCCAGCTCATGAGCTCATCCACGTTGACGGCCTCATGCTTATAGCCGGTGACGGTGATGTTCTTCCACTCGACGATGTCCTTGAGCTTTTCATAAAGGCTGTCCATGTGCAGAAGGTCCTCCATGCGCAGGGCCTTCTTCATATACTTATCCGCATACACGGGGGCGATGCCGCGGCGCGTGGAGCCGAACTTCTTGTCGGCAAGGCGCTCTTCCTCCATTATATCCTGAAGCTTATGGTACGGCAGGCAGATGATGGCGCGGCTGCTTATCTTGAGGTTGTCCGGCGTGATGCTGACGCCGCCGCGGCGCAGCGCCTCGGCCTCGTTATAAAGATGCTCCAGATCGACGACGACGCCGTTGCCGATGACGTTGACCGTGGTCTCGCGGAGTATGCCGGAGGGGAAGAGATTGAGAATGAACTTGCCCTTCTCGTTGACGACCGTGTGACCGGCGTTGTTGCCGCCCTGATAACGGCAGATGACGTCATAATCCGAAGAGAGCAGATCGACCATGCGGCCCTTGCCCTCGTCGCCCCAGTTGATACCGACTATTGCTGTAAGCATAAAATTTACCCCTTTTCTGCTTTTTAATACTGCTTTATACGTTTATGCTGCCCTTTTCCCTTTCGCCGAGGAAGGCCGCATTATCGGCCAGAAGCGCACGCACCTGGCAGATGTAATCCTCCGTCTGCTGGCACGCCATGCCCGTGAAGCCGTCCGTGCGGAGAAGCTCGTCTATCTCGGCGCGGGTGATATTGAACGCGGGGTCGGCGGCGATGCGGGCGAGAAGGTCATTCTCCGCGCCCTGCTCCTTCACAGCCCGGCCGGCCTCGACCGAGTGGCGGCGGATGGCCTCATGCAGAAGCTGCCTGTCGCCGCCGCGTTTGACGCAGTACATAAGGATATCCTCCGTGGCCATGAAGGGAAGCTCCTCACGAAGCTGCTTTTCAAGCACCTTCGGGTATACCTTCAAGCCGCTTATAACGTTTATATACAGCGTGAGGATGCCGTCCACAGCGAGGAAAGCCTCCGGGATGCTGATGCGGCGGTTGGCCGAATCGTCCAGAGTACGCTCCAGCCACTGAGTACCGGCCGTCATGGCGGGGTTGAGCGTATCGGCGATGACATAACGGGCAAGCGAGGTCATGCGCTCAGACCGCATGGGATTGCGCTTGTACGCCATAGCGGAGGAGCCGACCTGCCCGGTCTCGAAAGGCTCATCCACAGCCTTGAGGTGAGACATGAGCCGGATATCCCCGGAGAACTTCATCGCACTCTGCGCGATGCCGGAGAGCACAGAGAGCACATAATAGTCCGACTTGCGCGTATAGGTCTGGCCGCTGACGGCATAGACCGCGTCGAAGCCCATCTTGTCCGCAATGAGCTTTTCAAGCCGGCGGACCTTTGCGGCGTCCCCGTCGAACAGGGCGAGGAAGCTTGCGCCGGTGCCGGTAGTGCCGCGGCAGCCGAGCAGCTTGAGTCCCGAGAGGGCGTAGTCCAGATGCTCAAGGTCAATGACGAGATCCTGCATCCACATGCACGCACGCTTGCCGACCGTGGTAGGCTGCGCGGCCTGAAAATGCGTATAGGCAAGCGTGGGCTGCGCCTTATATTTTTCGGCAAAGTCCGCCAGCGCCGCAATGGCGCTGAGCAGCAGCCGCCGCACGCGCAGAAGCGCGTCACGCTGGAGGATAACGTCCGTATTATCGCCGACGAAGCAGCTCGTCGCGCCGAGATGGATGATAGGCCGCGCCTTGGGGCAGGCCTCGGCAAAGGTGTGGATATGCGCCATAACGTCATGGCGCAGCTCCCGCTCATGCCGCGCGGCGGCCTCATAATCTATATCATACAGGTGCGCGCGCATCTCGTCAAGCTGTTCGTCGGAAATATCAAGGCCGAGCTCCTTCTCGCTCTCCGCGAGGGCAAGCCACAGCCTGCGCCATGTGGAAAACTTTCTGTCGTCGGAGAATATCTCCTGCATTTCCCGCCCGGCATAGCGCCGACACAGGGGATTTTCATAAATATCATGCATATGCCGCTTCATTCCGCCTTCCGGTTATTATTACATATATAGATATTACTCGACCGTAACGGATTTTGCAAGGTTTTTGGGCTTATCTATATCACAGCCGTTGTCCTTGGCGACGTAGTAGGCGAAGAGCTGGAGAGGCACTATCTCGGGGATGGGCAGGAGAAGCGGATCCGTCGCGGGAACAAGAAGCACCTCGTCAGCCTCGGCGAATATGCGCCGCTCCCCTTCCTGCGCAAGCGCCAGCACCTGCGCGCCGCGGGCCTTGACCTCCTTGATATTGCTCATGAGCTTTTCAAAAAGCCGCGTCTGGCAGGCAAGCGCAACGACGAGCTGCTTATCGTCGATAAGGGCGATGGTGCCGTGCTTGAGCTCACCGGCCGCGTAGGCCTCGGAGTGGATATAGCTTATCTCCTTGAGCTTGAGCGACGCCTCAAGGCAGGCCGCATAGTCAAGGTTGCGCCCGATGTAGAACAGCGCGCTCTGCCCGTGGTAGAGCTTTGCGAGGCGCTGCGTCTGGGCGTTGAGGTCGATGGCGCGCTGGCAGCGCTCCGGCAGGGCGCAGATGCCGGCGATAAGCTCGTTATACCGCGCCTCGTCTATCCGGCCAAGCTTCTGGGCGATATATACCGCGATGAGGTCGAGCACGGCGAGCTGCGTGGTATAGCCCTTCGTCGTGGCGACGGCGATCTCCGGCCCGGCCCAGGTGTACAGAACGCCCTGAGCGAGCTTGGATATGGTGCTGCCGACGACGTTGACGATGGCAAGCGTTTTCGCCCCGCGGGCGGCGCACTCCTTCAGCGCGGCAATGGTGTCAGCCGTTTCGCCGGACTGGGAGACGACGATGAGCAGGGTGTGGGAGTCGATGATGGGGTTTCTGTAACGAAGCTCGCTGGCAAGCTCCACCTGAACGGGGATGCGGCAAAGCTCCTCTATGACATACCTGCCGACGCACCCGGCGTGATAGGCCGAGCCGCAGGCGGTGATGACTATCTTGTCGATATCGCGCAGCTCCTCATCGGTGAGGCCGAAGCCCTCAAGCTCGATGCGTCCGGCGCGGATGCGCGGGTCGATGGTGGCCTTTATGGCGCGGGGCTGCTCCATGATCTCCTTGAGCATGAAGTGCTCATAGCCGCCCTTTTCCGCGGCCTCGGTATTCCACAGGACGCGGGAGGCGCTTTTGTGTATCTCGCGGCCGGTGCAGTCGTAGACGCTTATCTTATCCGGCGTGATGGAGGCAAATTCCCCCTCGTCAAGATAGATGACGGTACGCGTGTGGCCGATGAGCGCGGTGACGTCGGAGGCGAAGAAGTTCTCGTCCGCGCCGATGCCGAGGATGAGCGGGCAGCCGTTCTTCACGGCCATAAGCTCGCCGGGGTGATCGTCGCAGATGATTCCGATGGCGTAGGAGCCTTCAAGCCGGGCGATGGTCTTCATGACGGTGCGCTTGAAGTTGCCGTCATAGTACATCTCCAGGAGATTCACAATGACCTCGGTGTCAGTCTCGCTCTGGAACACGTATCCATGGGCGCGAAGCTCCTCACGAAGCTCGGCATAGTTTTCGATTATGCCGTTGTGCACGACGGCAAAGTGCCCGTCGTTGGACATATGGGGATGTGCGTTCGTCGCGGTGGGCGCGCCGTGGGTGGCCCAGCGGGTGTGGCCGATGCCGCAGACGCCGTAGACGTTCTTGCCGCTGTCGGTGAGCTTATAAAGATTTTCAAGAAGGCCGCTGCACTTGAAGGTGCTTATGCGCCCGTCGTCCTGCACGGCGATCCCGGCGGAGTCATAGCCGCGGTATTCAAGCCGCTTGAGTCCCTCCAGAAGTATGGGCGCGGCCTGCTGCGCGCCTGTGAAGCCAACTATTCCGCACATTATTTTTCTCTCCTTTCGTGCTCGTCCTTCGCGGCGGAAATGAAGCCGAGGAAGAGCGGATGCGCCTTATTGGGGCGGGATTTGAATTCGGGATGGAACTGCACGCCGACGTAGAAGGGCCGGTCGGAAAGCTCGACCGTTTCAACGAGGCGGCCGTCCGGCGAGAGGCCGGAGAGCGTGAGCCCGCTCTGTGTGAGCACATCGCGGTACTCGTTATTGAACTCGTAGCGGTGGCGGTGGCGCTCGGATATCTCAAGCGCGCCATAGCAGCGCTGCATGGTGGTGCCCTCTTTTATAACGCAGGGGTACGCGCCGAGGCGCAGCGTGCCGCCCTTGTCTATATTCTCACTCTGGCCGGGCATGAAGTCGATGACCTTATCGGGGCAAAGCTCGTCAAACTCGCCGGAGTCAGCCTTTGTTATACCGGCGACATTGCGCGCATACTCAATGACGGCGACCTGCATACCGAGGCAGATGCCGAAATAGGGCAAATCATTCTCCCTCGCATAGCGCGCGGCGAGGATCATGCCTGCGATGCCCCTGCCGCCGAAACCGCCGGGAACAAGAATACCGTCGAGGCCGGAGAGCTTTTCCTTATAATCGGCCTCGGTAAGCCCCTCGGAATCTATCCAGTGGATATGCACGCAGGTGTTGAGCGCGTAGCCCGCGTGGTTGAGAGCCTCATTGACGGAAAGGTAAGCGTCGTGGAGCTGGACATACTTGCCGACAAGGCCGATGTTCACCTCGCCCGTGCGGTTCTTGATGCTTTCGACCATCTGCCTCCACTCGCCAAGCTCAGGCGCGGGAGCGTCGATGCCAAGCTCACGGCAGACGATGGAGGAGAAGTTCTCCCGCTCAAGCATGAGTGGGGCTTCATACAGGAAGGGCAGAGTGATGTTTTCTATGACGCAGTCGGGCTTGACGTTGCAGAACATGGATATCTTTTTGAAGATGGATTCCTCCAGCGGCTCGTCACAGCGCAGCACGACGATGTTGGGGCTGACGCCCATGCCCTGAAGCTCCTTGACGGAGTGCTGGGTGGGCTTGGTCTTATGCTCGTCGGAGCCACGCAAAAACGGCACCAGTGTGACATGGATGAAGAGGCTGTTTTCCCGCCCCACCTCCAGAGAGACCTGCCGTGCCGCCTCGATAAAGGGCTGGGATTCAATGTCACCTATAGTGCCGCCGATTTCTGTGATGACCACATCCGCATTCGTCTCATTGCCGACGCGGTACACAAAATCCTTTATTTCATTTGTGATGTGAGGGATGACCTGCACCGTCGAGCCGAGATACTCGCCGCGGCGCTCTTTGTTGAGAACGTTCCAATACACCTTGCCGGTGGTGAGGTTGGAGAACTTGTTGAGGTTTTCGTCGATGAAGCGCTCATAGTGGCCGAGGTCAAGGTCGGCCTCCGCGCCGTCCTCGGTGACGTACACCTCGCCGTGCTGATAGGGACTCATCGTGCCGGGGTCAACGTTGATATACGGGTCAAGCTTCTGCGCGGCGACCTTGAGGCCGCGCGCCTTGAGCAGACGACCGAGCGAGGCGGCAGTGATGCCCTTGCCAAGCCCGGAGACGACGCCGCCGGTCACAAAAATGTACTTAGTCATCTCATTCACTCCTTAAAAATCGGATTTGGATAAACTCATTCGTAGGTCTTAATGACGCTTTCCGCCATTTCCTTTTTCGAGATACGCGCATCCATTGCTTTTTTCTCGATATATCTCTGCGCCTCTGCCTCCGTCATGCTGAGGCACTCGATGAGCAGCCACTTGGCATGATTGACAAGGCGTATCTCGCTGATCTTTTCCTCTATGGTCTGCTGCTTCTCCTCCATCATGCGCATACGCTCGCGCATGGTGCAGAGAGTGCGCATGGACTGAGAGATCATCTGCGACGAGGTTGGCTTTGCCAGCGTGAGCACACCGTGCTCCATCACGCGGCCATAGACCTCGTCAAACTGGTCGTTCTTGACGAGCAGCAGCACGCCCGCGCCGCTGGATGAGCACACGTCTATCGCAAAGCGCGAGCCGAACTCGTCCGGCAGGGGCGTGTTGACGACGATGATGTCATATTCGCGCTCCGCCAGCGCGCGGCGCGCGGCGGCGGTGCTTTTCACCGTGGCGACCGGCCAGTAATCCGTGATGGGGAGCAGGTCGGTCAGGGCGTTATTGAAGCTGTCGGATGCGGAAACTATCAGCACGCCGTAGGTGTGCGTCTGAAAAACCACCGTGCCCCCTCCTTTCTCACACGTCCGGTCTTATGCGCCTTAACGGCAGAAGAAGTCAACTATCCCGCCGGGGAGGCATTCCGCGACGAAATCACTTGCGCGGGCAAGCTTCTGCGCCTGTGAGAGCGAGCCGGGCAGGCGCGTGAGCTTTTCGGCAAGCTCACCGGGCGCGGTATAGAGGTTGACGTCCGTGCTCTCCGGCAGGGGCAGCAGCTTATCCACGCCGTACAGCCCCGCGCGGATAAGCAGCGCAAAGGCGATATAGGGATTCGCCAGCGGGTCGGGCGAGCGAAGCTCCGCGCGCTTAAATTCGCCGGTCGCCGCCGGGATGCGGATGAGCTGAGAGCGGTTTTCCGACGACCATGTGATATAGCCGGGCGCTTTCGCCCCGCCAAGGCGCAGATACGACGCGTCCACGGGATTCATGAAAAGCGTGATGCCGGCAATCTTATCCATCACGCCCGCAATGACGTGGGGCATACAGTCGCCGCCGGAGGCGGACTTGACGGAGAAATTGATGTGCATACCGCTGCCCGGCTTCCCCGTGAGCGGTTTCGGCGAGAAATCCGCCGTGAGGCCGTAGCCCGCGGCGACGGTCTTTACCGCCGCGCGGAAGGTGAGCGTATTATCCGCGGCGGAAACGGGGTCAGAATAGCGGAAGTCTATCTCATTCTGTCCGGGGCCCTCCTCATGGTGGGAGCTTTCAGGCTGGATGCCCATCTGCTCAAGCATGAGGCAAACCTCGCGGCGGACGTTCTCGCCCTTGTCCTCGGGCGCGATGTCCATATAGCCCGCGTCGTCGCAGGGGGTCGAGGTGCGCTCCCCGTCGGGGCCGTTTTTGAAGAGGTAAAACTCCATCTCCGGGCCGAAGGAGAAGCTTATGCCGCGCGCGGCGGCAAGGGCGACGGCGCTTTTCAGCACGCCGCGCGTGTCAAGCTCAAACGCCGTTCCGTCGGGGTGGCTTATGTCGCAGAACATGCGCACGACCTTGCCCGTTTCCGGCCGCCACGGCAGCCCGGCCAGCGTGCCGGGGTCCGGGTGCAGGAAAAGGTCAGAGCGCACAGCGCCGCCAAAGCCCGGTATGGCCGAGCCGTCAAAGGCGATGCCCATGTCAAAGGCACGGGGAAGCTCGTTCGGCATGATGGCGATGTTCCTCTGCCGGCCGGCAACGTCGCAGAATGCGAGGCGGATAAACTTCACACCGGCCTGCCGGACATATTCCATCACTTCCTGGGCAGAATAATTCATTTTCCGGTCCCTTTCAAATCAAATACTAAACTATATATTTCAGAAAAGCATTCCCGAAAATCACAAAACGCCCATCGGGAGAGGGCATGGCTCTCCCCCGATGAACGCCTTCGTCCACGGGCGGAATATTACAGCAAAGGCGCACTTTTGTCAATGGCTTTCCCCGGAAAACGGAGTATTGTACAAAAAAATTTCGCATTTGCTATTGACAAATGGCGAAAAAGAGCGTATAGTACGCCGCATCAAAGGCAAAGACGCCTCAGAAGGATATTTCTGACCGTTTTGCCTTTGTTTTTTTAGTTTTATACGCACAAAAGCGTTTGAACCGGGAGAAGTAACGCAGAGACTCACTCACAGAGAGTGCGGGGGGCTGAAAGCCGCACAGCGGAGTCTGCGCGAATAACACCCGGCGAGCTGCAAGCCGAAAGGGCGTCCGCCCGATTAAGCGCGCCGCGCAGACCCGGCGTTAATGGGTCAGGCTTTGATGGAAGCCGGAAAGAGAACAAAGACGGGTGGCACAGCGAGCGCAGCACTTGCCCTGTCGGATGCTGAATTTTCTTATATTCAGGAGGAAAATATCATGTGTTCGATCATGGGTTACATCGGAAGCTGTGTCTCTTTTTCTGCCTTCAAGGCCGCGTTTGACAAGACGCTGTCGCGCGGGCCGGACATGAGCCGCATCATCGAGCTGCATCCGGGCTATCTGTGCTTCCACAGGCTGTCCATAATGGATCTGAGCGAGGACGGGATGCAGCCCTTCGCGCTGGACGGGAGCTATGCCGTGTGCAACGGTGAGCTGTACGGCTTTGAAAAGGAGCGGGAAAAGCTCTCCGGAAAATACAGCTTTGAAAGCCGCTCCGACTGCGAGATAATCCTGCCGATGTACAGGGAATACGGCACGGACATGTTCGCTATGCTGGACGCGGAGTTTGCCATGATAATATACGACGCCGACACGGGCGGCCTCGTCGCCGCGCGCGACCCCATCGGCATACGCCCGCTGTACTACGGCTACGACGCGGAGGGTGAGATCATTTTTGCAAGCGAGCCGAAGAACCTCATGGGCCTCTGCGCGCGCATCATGCCCTTCCCGCCGGGGCATTATTACAAGGACGGGAGGTTCGTCTGCTTCTGCGACATTTCGCACGTGGACGCGGTGTGCCATGACAGCATCGACGTGGTCTGCCGCGGCATACACGATAAGCTCGTCGCGGGCGTTGAAAAGCGCCTTGTGTCGGACGCGAAGCTCGGCTTTCTGCTGTCGGGCGGGCTTGACTCGTCGCTCGTATGCGCCATTGCGCAGAAGAAGCTGAAAACGCCGATACGCACCTTCGCCGTGGGCATGAAGTATGACGCCATCGACCTGAAATACGCCCGCGAGGTGGCCGAATACATAGGAAGCGAGCACACCGAGGTCATCATGACGAAGGAGCAGGTCTTTGACGCGCTTGAGGACGTGGTATATCTGCTGGGCACCTACGACATCACGACCATACGCGCAAGCATGGGCATGTACCTGATGTGCAAATGGATACACGAGCACACCGACGTGCGCGTGCTTCTGACGGGCGAGGTATCGGATGAGCTGTTCGGCTATAAATACACGGATTTCGCCCCGTCGGCGCGGGAGTTCCAGCTTGAGGCGGAAAAGCGCGTGCACGAGCTGCACATGTACGACGTGCTGCGCGCCGACAGGTGTATCTCCGTCAACTCGCTTGAGGCGCGCGTGCCCTTCGGCAATCTGGACTTCGTCAAATACGTCATGGCGATAGACCCGGAGAAGAAGATGAACACTTACGGCAAGGGCAAGTACCTGCTGCGCCATGCGTTTGAGGGCGATTACCTGCCGCACGACATACTTTACCGCGAAAAGGCCGCCTTCTCCGACGCCGTCGGCCACTCCATGGTGAACTACCTGAAGGAGTATGCCGAGGGGCTTTACACCGACGAGGAGTTTGAGCGCAAGCGCATGAAATATGACCATGCCCGCCCGTTCACCAAGGAGTCGCTGCTGTACAGGGAGCTTTTTGAAAAGCACTATCCCGGCCAGTCTGAAATGGTGGCGGATTTCTGGATGCCGAACAAATCATGGGAAGGCTGCGACGTGAACGACCCGTCCGCGCGTGTGCTGTCCAACTACGGCGACAGCGGAAAATAAGCACAAAAATAGTTCTCCGCGCAGGTCGAATTTTTCGCAATTCCGCCTATTGACAAGACGGCGGATAAGGCGTATAGTACGCACATCAAAAGGCGCTGACGCCTCGGAGGATACCTCTGACAGTCAGCGCCTTTTGCATTTGATATGAAAGGATTGAATAGAAATGACAACAGTCCCCGATTATTTTGGAAGCCTCGTATTTGATGACCGCGTTATGAAAGCAATGCTTTCTTCTGATGTATACCAGTCGCTCAGGAAAACCATCGACCAGGGTGAAAAGCTCGACCCGAAGGTGGCCGACGCCGTGGCGCTGGCAATGAAGGACTGGGCGCTGGCGCACGGCGCCACGCACTTCACGCACTGGTTCCAGCCGATGACCGGCATCACCGCCGAGAAGCACGAAAGCTTCATCGCCCCCTCGCCCGACGGGCGCGTTATCATGGAGTTCTCCGGGGACGAGCTTATAAAGGGCGAGCCGGATGCAAGCTCCTTCCCGTCCGGCGGACTGCGCGCCACGTTTGAAGCGCGCGGCTACACCGCGTGGGACCCCACCTCTTACGCCTTTATAAAGGGCAAGACGCTTTGCATCCCGACGGCGTTCTGCTCCTACGGCGGGGAAGCGCTGGACAAGAAAACGCCGCTGCTGCGCTCGATGGAGGCGCTGAACAGGCAGGCGCTGCGCATCCTGCATCTGTTCGGGAAGGACGACGTGCGCTGTGTGCGCCCGAACGTTGGCCCGGAGCAGGAGTACTTCCTTGTGGACAAGGACATGTACAAAAAGCGCAAGGACCTTATATTCACCGGCCGCACCCTTTTCGGCGCGAAGCCGCCCAAGGGGCAGGAGCTTGACGACCACTACTTCGGCGCGATAAAGCCGAGAGTTGAGGAATACATGGCCGATCTGGACGAGGAGCTGTGGAAGCTGGGCGTGCTGGCCAAGACCGAGCACAACGAGGTCGCCCCGGCACAGCATGAGCTTGCCCCGATATACGCGGGCGCGAACATCGCCACGGACCATAACCAGCTCACCATGGAGATCATGCAGAAGATCGCCGACAGGCACGGCCTTGTATGCCTGCTGCATGAAAAGCCCTTTGCCGGCGTGAACGGCAGCGGCAAACACAACAACTGGTCCATCTCCACCGACACGGGCATGAACCTCCTCTCCCCCGGCGCGACGCCGCACGACAACGCGCAGTTCCTTCTGTTCCTGTGCGCCGTTATAAAGGCCGTGGATGAGTATCAGGATCTGCTGCGCATGAGCGTGGCGACGGCCGGAAACGACCACCGACTCGGCGCGAACGAAGCGCCCCCGGCAGTCGTGTCTATCTTCCTCGGCGACGAGCTGACGGCCGTGCTTGAATCCATCGAGCATGACGCGCCGTACAGCGCCGCGGAGAAGGCACCGATGAAGCTTGGCGTGCCCACTCTGCCGCGCTTCTTCAAGGACACCACAGACCGCAACCGCACCTCTCCCTTCGCCTTCACTGGCAACAAGTTCGAGTTCCGCATGGTCGGCTCCTCCAACTCTATCGCGTGCGCGAACATCATGCTCAACAGCGCCGTCGCGGAGTCGCTGAGAGTATTTGCGGACAAGCTTGAGGGTGCGGAGGACTTCGACAGCGCGCTGCACGAGCTTATAAAGAGCTGCATCACCGCGCACAAGCGCATCATCTTCAACGGCAACGGCTACGACGACAGCTGGATAAAGGAAGCGACGGAGAAGCGCGGGCTGCTCAACCTGCGCACCACGCCCGACTGCATGCCCGCCGTGCTGAGCGCGAAGAACATGGATATGCTCATCCGCCACAAGGTGTTCACCGAGGCGGAGATACGCTCCCGCTATGAGATAATGATGGAAAACTACTGCAAGACCGTCAGCATAGAGGCGCACACCATGGTGGACATGGCCAAGAAGGAGATCCTTCCCGCGATAGAGGCCTACACCATCGAGCTTTCCGACGCCGTGCGCGCGAAGAAGGCCGCCGATGCGGGCGCGAGCTGCCGCTATGAGGAGAAGCGCATCCGCCGCCTGTCCGCCCTGCTTGAGCAGATAGATGACGCCGTGGACGAGCTTGAAAGCGCGCTGGTGACGCTGAGCATGTCCGCCGACATCACGGCGCAGGCCAATTTCATCCGCGACGAGATAATCCCCAAGATGAGTCTTGCGAGAGTTCCCGCGGACGAGGCCGAGACCCTCACGGCCGAGAAGTACTGGCCCTTCCCCACCTACGGCGAGCTTCTGTTCGGCGTGTGACAACAAAGCTAACTCTCTTACTCATACTTTTCATACCTCTACATCCTTTTTCATTCAGGCTCTGCCCAAGCGGCGGAGTCTGAATGATTTTAAAGCGCAAAACGGGCGCGGCATTGGGAGGCTGCCGCGCCCGTTTTCTTTACGACCGTGCCCGCCGTGGCGGCGGGGCGGTTATAAAACGCTTTTACTTCTTGATGAACTTCTTATAGCCGAAATAACCCGCGGCGGCAACACCGGCGCAGAGAACGACCTTAAAAAGCTTCGAGAAAAATTTCTTCATTGTATTATCCCCTTCCACGGCCAAGCCGTTATTATTTTATGTATGCATCATATCCCATACGCCCGCAAAAGAAAACGGGCAAAGCGGAGAATACGCGCAAACTCGGGGCAATACGCGCGCTTTGTGCAAAATCAGGCGCGCTGCGGGAACTTGCGCACGGCGTTTTCGACGAAGCCGTCCACAAGCACGGCATAGCTATCGACCGTGGCGTCAACATCCGCCTTCATGCGGCCCCAGAGGAAGCGCAGGAAGAACCCGGCGAAGGAGTACCGGCAGAAGTCGGCGATCTCGCGCAGCTTCTCCTCCGGCACGGAGTACGCGGCGGCAGACTTCGTGACGAAGCTGTAGAACACGTCGGAGCTGAGCGAGAACACATAGCGCTCCATCCTGTCGCGCGAGAGCGAGTTGAAGATATGATAAACGATGTTCGGGCGTGCGGCGCAGGCCTTCATGAAGGCCTTGGTGGAATAGCGCCAGTCGTCATACGGCGCTTCACCGGAGACGTATACGCTCAGCTCTCCGCGCAGCCACACATCCAGCAGGTCATAAATATCGCTGTAATGATAATAGAAGGTGTTGGAGCTTATCTCACAGCGCCGCACGAGCGCGGACACCGTGATCTTGTCGAAGGGCATTTCCTCCAGCATCTGCTGAAACGTGCTCAGAATCGCTTTCTGTGTATACTGTGCCATTGCGCGCCTCCCAATCATACTGCGTGTTATTATGCCGCATGTTGATAAACCGTGCGTCAACTGCGGCTCAACTATAATTGACATGCCATCGCAAAAGCCGCACGGCCCAGGTACGGCAGCGCCGGGTCACATCAGGTCAGATGTAGAACTTCGGCTCCTTCCGCCCGGCGCACATGACCTTCAGCGAGGCCGCGGCCGCAAGCTTCATCGCGCGCGGAAGATGGCGCACCTCAAACGGGCACACGCTGATGCAGCGCATACAGCTTATGCACTTGGCCGGGTCGGGCTTCATTGGGTCGCCGGGGTCGATGGCGCCGGTGGGGCATTCCTGCGCGCAGGTGCCGCAGCCGCTGCACTCCTTGCCGGAGACGGGATGGAAGGGCAGGCCGTCATACTTTTTATAATCGTGGCTGCCGGGCATGGCAACGGTCGTGAAGCTCTCCTTAGCCATGAGCTCCTTCAGGAAGCCCTTGAGCTTGGCCGCGTCGCCGTCGTCCGGGCGGCCCGCGCCGATGCTTCTGTCGAGCGAGTGCGGCGCTATCATCTCACAGCCGCCGACAGTGCGGAAGCCCTGACGGCGCGCAAGGTCGCTCATCTCGATAAGGGCGTCATCCACGGCACGGTTGCCGTACACCGCGACCATGACGGCCGGCGTCCTGTCGCCGCGCACGCCGTCCATGCGCTTATAAAGCGGGCTGGGTATCCGGCCGCCATAGACCGGGAAGCAGAAGAACAAAAGCTCGTCCGCGTCGTAGCTGAGGTCATAGCCAAAGGTCGTGATATCCAGCGCGTCCGCCTTGAGCTCTCCGGCGATCATCTGCGCCACCTTTTCTGTGCCGCCCGTCGGGCTGAAATATAATACTGTCGTTTTCATGTGCGTTCCCCTCTCACCTTTTTAATAAAAATAACACTTTGTGCAAAAAGCGTCAATATGTTAATGTGCGGAGATCAACAAAAAAGCGCCGCGCCGCGCGCATATTCGCCGGGAAAGGCAATATAATAAGCTTGAGAACTGCAAAAGGGGGCAATGCGCATGAACAGAGAGCAGGACGGGAAAATAATTACCGTGCCGAACATTCTCTCCGCCGCGAGGCTGTGCCTTATCCCGGTGTTCATACATTTATATATAGTACGCGCGGACAGCCGCATGGCCTGTCTGACGCTGCTGATATCCGGGCTGACAGACATTCTTGACGGATATATTGCGCGGCGCTTCAACATGGAAAGCCGCCTTGGCCGGGCGCTGGACCCCATCGCCGACAAGCTGACGCAGGGCGCGATGCTGCTGTGCCTCGTGAGCCGGTTCCCGATAATGGTGTATCTGCTGGTGCTGCTCATCGTGAAGGAGCTGTGCTGCGGCGTGACGGCCGCGCTGGTGATAAAGCGCACGGGCGCTGTCCTTCCGGCAAGCTGGCACGGCAAGCTGACGACATTTCTGTTGTACGCGGCGATGTGCGCGCATCTGGTGTGGATAAATATCCCCTCCGCATTGTCCACGGCGCTTGTCGGCGTATGCCTCGCGTCCATGCTGGTGTCCTTCGCACTGTACATCGTGCGCAACGTCAGTGCGCTTTATGGGCGCGGCGCGTAATATTATGTTAAATGCATTATGTTAATTAGATTATGTCTATGATATTACGTTTATTATTTTATGTATAGCATTTTATGTATAGTATATTATGACACTTAAATTATGTATATATGATTATGCTTATAATATTACGTATACAAATATTATGTTAACCATATATAAAATGTATAGCGCAGGATGGGTATTGCTCCCCTCCTGCGCTGTGCGTTGTTGAGTCAGTTGAGGGCGTTGTTTCTCAGCGCCGCTTTTTGATGTATTTTTTTGCTTGACATTTTCATGTATCTTTGCTATATTGTATGGGCTTGCTAGTATAGCTCAGTCGGTAGAGCAGCTGATTCGTAATCAGCAGGTCGTGTGTTCGAGTCACATTACTAGCTCCAAAATGTCCCGGAGGATGTCGGAAGGCATCTGTCCGGGATTTTTTGCGTCTGCACCGACGCGATTTTTAAGCGCCTGTGTTTGCCTTTATCCACCCCCATAGATTTCCCTCTTTGCTTAACTTATTGTATATTACAGGCAGCCATGACACTGACAATTATACTTCAATTTCCGCCGCTGTGCGGCTGCTGCTGACGGGCTGAGATTCAAACCTGTTCTCCGTAAGAAACAATGTATATTCATCATATTATATATATTTCATATTCGGCATCCGTACAAAATGCCGAATATATGTCCGCAGGCGATTTACCCCGTATAACGGTATTGACTTTGCTAAAAAAAGGGCTATAATTGAATGCACAACTGGTATATGCCAGTCGGGATATACCACGCATACCCGCTCGGTCAAAAGGACGGTATACATATGACAGAACCTGCTGTTCAGCCGTTATATAAATACATAAAGGACGAAATAGTCCGGCAGATAAAGGACGGCGTATACAAGCCCGATCAGTGCCTTCCATCTGAGCGCGATTTCTGCCTTATCTACGGCACAACACGCATGACTGTCCGCCATGCGCTAAACGATCTGGAGGTCGAGGGCGTTGTGTACAGGCTTCAAGGGAAAGGCACATTTGTGGCAGGAGCTAAGCTTGTGCAGCCGCTGATGCAGGTGACGGGCTTTACGGAGGATATGCAGCGCCGCGGCAAGACGCCCAGCTCCCGGCTGCTCTATGCCGGCGTTCAAAAGGCGAATCATGTCATTGCAAACGATCTTGGCATAGGTCTTGGTCAGGATTATATACTCATCCGCCGCCTGCGCTTTGCCGACGGCGTGCCGCTGGCTATAGAGGAGACGGCGCTGAGCTATCAACTGTGCCGCCCACTGCTGGATGATGACATCGCGCACAGCTCAATATACGGGCGGCTCAGGCAGATGGGAATAAAGCTTGTCACGGGAGATCAGTATATGGAAGCCACGCTCGCCGACAGTGAACAGGCTGAGCTGCTGCAGATCGACCGCGGTGCCGCAGTCATGCATATTGAGCGCCATGTCTGCACCGAACATGGGATCCCAGTCGAGTCCACATACTCCACCTACCGCGGTGACCAGTACCGCTTTTTCGTGGATTTTGACAGCACGCTCCGTTGATTTCAGAACGCAGTCTTGACCCGCGCTGTGCACGGGTTTTAAGATAAAAATTCAAAAGGAGAATACTAATGAAAAAGATCATCGCAATGCTTCTTGCTCTGGTCATGGTATTTGCTCTGTGCGCCTGCGGCCAGACCGCTGCACCCGCCGCTGAGCAGCCTGCCGCGGAAGAGGCAGCCCCCGCGTCAGAGGAAACCGCGCCCGCGGAAGACACCGTCACCGTTATGGTCCCGCCTGTGTCCGCCACCTATCAGGACGACATAGACACTTGGGCGGCCGAGTTCACCGCAATGTACCCCAACATCAAAATCGAAGTAATCAAGACCTCTTGGGACGATCACAACGACAAGCTCAGCACCATGGCAAATGCCGGTGAAGCGCCTGACATCGCTGAGATCTCCTACTCCAATATCGGGCAGTATGTTGACCTCGGTCTTGGCGTTGACATTTCCGCGTACATGGATGCCGACAGACTTGCCGACTACGACCAGAACGCAATGGACTATATGTCCATTGAGAACGTTCCTTACGGGCTTCCTCTCTACATAACCATTCAGTCTATCGGCGGCAACCGTGAAATGCTTGAAGCTGCCGGTGCTGACATTGAGAAGATTCAGTCCGAGGGCTGGACTTACGCCGAGTTCCTTGACATCCTCAAGGCCGGCACCACTGCCGACTGCTTCGGTTTCGCTTTCGCCAACTCGGGCGTCACCGCATCCGACGTTCCCAACATCATGGGTGTTATGGCTGGTCTTACCAACGCTTTCACGCCGGATCTGAAGTACGCCTTTACCTCCGACAACATGCTCAACCTCCTCAACGCCATCGAAGAGATGACTAAGGCGGGTTATATGCCCAATTACGCAATTGAGGCAGGCCAGCGCATGGTCATGTGCCAGCAGGGGAAGACCATGATATTCGGCAAGGCAATGCCTCTTTTCGAGAACAACATCAACAAGAACAATGCGGCTCTTGAAGCCAATGATGGCACCGCCGTTGAAAACTCCATCCCCCTGAGCTACGTGTTCCTCCCCATGCCCACAATGGACGGCGTGACTGAGTCCTGCTTCGGCACGGTCGATGGTCTCATCGCTCTGCGCAATAACAACACCACTGACGAGCACCTCAAGAACGTCTGCCTTGTCATGGATTACCTCTGCTCCGGTGAGCGTGTCGCCGCCGTTGACTCCACGCTGCTGCTCGACCCTGTCTGCCAGACCGGCCGCGATGCTTACGTCAGCCCCGAGGGCATTGACGAGGGCAACGCCGCATGTGCAGCGCGTGAGATCGGTCTCGTCGTTGCTCCTCCTGCCGGTATTTCCGTTGAGCAGGCAGCTAACGCCAAGACTATCATGGACGAGGTCATAGTGCCCAAGTTCCAGTCCCTGCTTGCTGGTGAAGCTACCGCGCAGGAAGTCTTCGACGCCATTAATGAGCGTGCCGTTGAACTGTTTGGCACGGACGGCATCGTCACTGGGCTTCTGTAAACCATCGGCGCCGCCGAAAGCGTGATAATACATTTCTGCCCCGCCCAGCTTCGGCCGGGTGGGGCAGATTTTAACAGTACGGAGGTAAAGACTATGAGCAAACACAGAGGTCCGAGGCTGGGCTCCCGTCGTTTTCGTTTTCGGGACGACGACTGGTGGGGCTATGCCTTTATATTTGTGGCTATGCTGGTTTTCTGCGTGTTCACGCTCTACCCTGTATTCAGCGCCATCAAGACGAGCTTTCTGAAATATAAGCCGTTCGGATCTGAATTTATCGGGCTGAAAAACTATGCAGACAGCTTCAAAAGCGCACTTTTCTACAAGGCGGTCAAAAACACCATTGTCTACACCGCCGTTGTTGTGCCGCTGTCTTTGCTGATAGCCTTTTCTATTGCGATAATGATACTGCCGTTCAAAAAAGGCGTGCAGTCGGTGTTCAAGTCGATCTACTATCTCCCCGGTATCGCATCGGGTGTGGCGCTGTCCGTCGTGTGGCTGTGGCTGTATGATTCATCGCCGGACGGGCTTTTTAATCAGGTACTCTCGTTCTTTGGCCTGCCGGCGCAGAACTGGCTTTCGTCAAGCAAGACATCCATGCTCTCGCTGATGCTGATGGCGCTGCTCTCCGGGCAGGGCACAAATATCATCATCTACATAGCAGCGCTCCTCGGTATTGACAACAGCTACTTTGAAGCGGCAGAGCTCGACGGGGCGACCTTCTTTCAGAAGGTCCGCTTCATTGTGTTCCCGCTTGTCAAGCCCACGACGCTCTTCCTCCTCGTGACGGGAATAATCGGGTCGTTCCAAGTATTTCAGAACGCCTTTCTCATGACGGGCGGCGGCCCTGACAACAGCACGACGATGATAGGTCTGCTCATCTACAAGAACGCGTTTGAGTATTCCAAGTTCGGTCTTGCCTGCGCGCAGGCCATACTGCTTGCCATCGTCATCGCGCTTATCTCCATGCTCCAGTTCAAGCTGATGGGCGTGGATGTAGAATACTGAGGAGGTGCGCCATGACAACAGGTCTGTATTCCCAGCATCTCAACGACAGGAAGAAGCTTTATATCCGCAACATCGTGCTCGCGCTGCTGCTCATCCTATTTGCGGCGCTTGCACTCTTCCCGATATTCTATATGATAATGTCCTCGTTCGGTCCTGCCGTCGCAACGGCGGGCACATCGCGTTCCGTCATTCCGAAGCGTCTCACGCTCGATTCTTACAAGGCATTTTTCAGCTTCAACCGATACTCAGTGCGCTGGATATGGAACAGCTTCGTCGTTGCCTCGCTCACAGTCATCGGCAATGTCATATTTGCCTCGCTCGCGGGCTATGCCTTTTCAAAGATCAACTTCAAGGGCCGCAGGTGGATGTTCGGCATGATACTTGTGGCAATGATGATCCCCTATCAGGTGACGCAGGTTCCGCTCTATATTCTTATTGCCAACAAGCTGAAAATGACAAACACCTATGCCGCACTCATTCTTCCCGGCGTCGTTACATCGTACAACATTTTTCTGGCAAAGCAGTTCTTCACAAGTATCCCTACACCGCTCATTGAGAGCGCGAAGCTCGACGGGTGCAGCCAACTGCGCATATTTATAAAGATAATCATGCCGCTTTCAAAGACCGTGCTTGCTGTTATGGCGATAAACACGTTTCTTTCAACATGGAACTCTTTCTTCTGGCCATTTCTTGTCACGAGCAAAGATTATATGTACACCATTCAGGTCGGTTTGAAGACCTTTAAATTCGCCAACGAGACTCTGCTCGCGCCGATGATGGCAGGGGCAACGCTCTCTGCACTGCCGATGTTCATTCTTTTCTTCGCGCTGCAGAAATACTTCCTTGAGGGCGTAACGATCGGCGCGGTAAAGGGCTGAGATAAGAGGAAAACATCAATGAAAACTTCTGACATAACAAAGCTTGCGACTGAGCGGCGCAATCCGCGCAGCCGCGATATTGACCGCCTGACAACTAAGGAGATGGTTGAGCTCATCAACAGCGAGGACAAGAAAGTTGCCTGCGCTGTTGAGAAGGTCTGTCCGCAGATTGCCGCCGCCATAGACCTCATATACGCGCGCATGAAGCGCGGCGGGAGGCTCATCTACTGCGGGTGCGGTACTTCCGGGCGGCTAGGCATACTCGATGCCTCCGAATGCACGCCGACGTATTCCGTTTCGCCGGAGACTGTGCAGGCGGTCATCGCGGGTGGAAACAATGCGGTCTTCAATGCCGTTGAGGGCGCAGAAGACAGCGCCGAGCTTGGCGCGGAGGATATGCGCAGACTTGCCTTGACGGAGAATGACACGCTCGTCGGCATCGCCGCGAGCGGCAGGACGCCATATGTCCTTGGCGCAATGAAAGCGGCGCGTGCCGCTGGCGCTGGCTTGATCGGGCTGACCTGCTGCCCCGGCTCTGAGATAGAGCGTGCGGCGGATATCGGTATTTCCCCCGATCCCGGTCCCGAGGTGATCACAGGCTCGACCCGCATGAAGTGCGGCACAGCACAGAAGATGGTGCTGAATATGCTTTCCACGGGTACGATGGTCAAGCTTGGCAAGGTATACGGCAACCTTATGGTCGATGTGAAGCCCTCGAACGAAAAGCTCGTGCATCGCTGCATTTCCATCGTGCGCGAAGCAACCGGAGCAGACGAAAAGACTACTGTAGCCGCGCTTGAAGCGTGCGGCTACAAATGCAAGACCGCGATAGTCATGCTGCTGTGTGCTGTCGAAGCCGGTGAGGCTGAGGCGCGGCTGGGCAGGACCGATGGGCGCGTGGCAGACGCAATACGGTAATAAAAAGGCAACGCCGAATAGCACGGCGTTGCCATACTGTATATATGCTTACAAACTTATCTTCCCCATGACGACTGGGTGTCTTGCCCCTGTTACGGAAGGGACATTGTTGGCATGTGCAAATATCGCCTCGTTTGCCAGTATGGCAAAGGCGAGCGCCTCCTTCGCGTTGCCGTCAAAGCCAAGCTCTTCATTCGCCATAACTCTGCACACAGGCAGCAGCTGGCGGATATGCCGCATGAGCGTTTCGTTCATCGCGCCGCCCCCGCCGACGATGAGCCGCGCGGGCAGTTCCGGCGCGAAGCCGCGTACCGCCGCGGCTATACACTCTGCTGTGAAGCGCGTTGCCGTTGCGAGCACATCCAAAAGCGGGATGCTTTCAGACTTGGCATATGCGCAAATGGACGCAACGTAATCCGCGCCGTAACGTTCTCGGCCCGTCGTTTTAGGCGGGCGCTGCGCGATGTACGGATCGGCCATCATACGCCGCAGGAGCTTTTCATTCACGTGCCCATGTGCGGCAAGCGCGCCGCCCGCATCATATGTCGCCGTGCCATCCGTCATGCGTGCGGTGACAGCGTCCATGACCATGTTGCCCGGCCCCGTGTCGAACGCAAGGATATCATTCAGCCCGCATCCAGCAGGGAGAAAGCTGATATTTCCTATCCCGCCGATGTTTTGCAGGGCAACGCACTCGGTTTCACTGCGGTAGAGCAGAAATTCCGTATATGGCACAAGCGGCGCACCGAGTCCGCCCGCTGCCATATCCCTCACGCGAAAGTCGCCCACAACAGGGCACGAGAACGCCTCAGCGAGCATCGCGTCCTCACCCAACTGGAGCGTGCCGTGCAGCTTATGGCCCAGATATTTCTCTTCAAGAGGTATGTGCCAAAAGGTCTGGCCGTGGTTCCCAATGAGGTCTATGTCCTCCGTGCGCACACCGGCATGGCGGCAGAGCTCGCGCCCCGCATCGCAATACAGCTCTCCAAGAAGAAAGTTCATGCGGCAGAAGTCCGCCGCGGCGGCAGCGCCGCCGCCGGCGAGGCGAAGTATCTCCGCGCGGACTTCCGGCTCGAACGGCATAAATACGAAATCGCGCTGCTTCACGCGTGCCGCCGTGCCGTGACCGTGTATCTCGGCGAGAACGGCGTCGATCCCATCCGCACTCGTGCCGGACATGAAGCCGATGACGAGACGGGATGGCTTATTTATAAGTGTCAGTATCGGATGCACCATAGATCCCCCAACTCCCCGCTTAGCGCGGCAGATATCAATTTGAAGTTTATTACGCTGAACAGTATTTGTCAAGCAACGTACAAAAGGAGAAAAAACATGGACAGGACCCTGCTTGGTCAGCGGCTTGGCTTCGGCTTTGAAGGCACCCGCATTCCCGATGACTTTGCCGCGCTCGTGCGCGAGTATAAAATTGGAAACGTTGTGTTATTCCGCAGGAATATTGAAAATAATTCACAGCTGCGTCAGCTGTGCAGAGATATTCAGTCGCTCATCATCGGAGAGACCGGGCATCCGGCTTTTATCACGATCGATCAGGAGGGCGGAATGGTCACACGCCTTGCGCCCGATGCTGTGAATGTACCGGGCAACATGGCCGTCGCCGCGACAGGGCGCATTGAGGACGCATACACCGCCGCCGCGATAACTGCGCGTCAGCTGCGCGGCGTGGGCGTGAACTTCAACCTTGCGCCGGTGCTGGACGTCAACAGCAACAGCCGCAACCCTGTTATCGGGGTGCGCAGCTACGGTGATGACGCCGCACGTGTCGCCGCACTTGCCCGCGAGGCCGTGCGCGGATATGCCGAGGCGGGCGTGCTTTGCTGCGGCAAGCACTTTCCCGGGCATGGCGACACTGCGGTTGACTCTCATCTGGGACTGCCGTGTATAGATAAGTCGCTAACTGAACTTGAAGAGACTGAGCTTTTACCGTTCCGAGCCGCAATAGGCTCCGGCATACCTGCCATTATGAGCAGTCACATACTCTTCCCGCGAATTGAGCCGGAAAACATCCCCGCGACGATGTCTGCGGCCATCATGCGCGGCGTGCTGCGCGGCCGGCTGGGCTTCAATGGCTTGACGCTTTCCGACTGCATGGTGATGGACGCGATACGTGCTCACTACGGCACGGCAAACGGCGTTGTCGCCGCACTCCGCGCCGGGGTGGATATAGTTTTTGTGTGCAGCGACATTGAACTTCAGCGCGCGAGCGCTGAAGCTGTTGCCGCCGCGGCAGCGCGTGGCGATTTTGACAACGCGGATATGTATGAGAGCATTGCGCGTATTTTTGACGCTAAGGCAAAGTATGCCTTTACGGATGCAAAGCCCGAGCTGTGCGGCCGTCCGGAAGACTTTGCCGCGGCACGGGATATTTCACGCCGGGCAATTACTGCGCTCGACGGCGCGGTCATCCGCGCGGATGAGAATACTTTCTTCTGCGGTTGTGCCGACTACCGCGTCACTCAGGCGGCAAATGACAGTACGGATGCGCTGCCGTTTTCGGAGTATATGCATCGCCGCTTCGGCGGAAAATATGTCACCTGCTCACTTGACCCGGATGCGGTGGAAATCACGCACATTGTTGAGATCGCCAATAGCTGCGGCAGCATAATAATGTCAACATGCAATGCCCATATTTATGAAGGACAGCTCAAGCTTGCGCGCGCGCTGGCTGCGGCGGGGCATGACATGACCGTTGCCGCCTTGAGAAATCCTTATGACCTTGCCCAGCTCCCACGCAGCGTACACCGTGTCGCGGCATGGGACTACACAGCGGACAGTCTTGCCGCGCTCGCCGAGGTATTCTCCGGCGGGATATGCGGCGGTGTGATGCCCGTAAGATTGTAAGGAGGGCGGACGATATGTTTGTTGCCGGGATAGACGGCGGCGGTACATCTACACGCCTTGAAATACGTGATGTAGACAATAATTTTATCCGCCGTGAAAGCTTCGGGGCGTTCAACATCTCCGCCATCGGTTCGGATACGTTCAGCGCGCGCTTAGGTGAGGTGTTTGCTGCTTGCGGGAATATGAAAGAGTGCGCCGCGCTGTGCATCGGCGCGGCCGGATCATCACTTCTGCTTACGGAGCGAATCATACGCCGTGCGCTTGACCTTGCAGGCTTCCGTGGCGCGCTGCGTCTCTGCGGCGATCATGAGATTGCTCTGCGCGGCGCGATGGACGGCGCTGGGTGCGTCCTCATTGCAGGTACGGGGTCAATATGCTTTGGTGTCAACAACGACGGTGTATCGGCGCGCTGCGGCGGTTACGGGCATATCCTTGACGATGTCGGCAGCGGCTACGCCATCGGGCGTGCTGCTCTGCGGGAAGCTGTGCGCAGTGCTGACGGGCGGAGCGAGCCTAGCGCGCTGAGCCGAACCGTATTGGCGCGCTTTCCCCATGGAATCGGCGAGCTTGTAGAATACGTATACAGTAAGGCTGACAAAGCAGACATTGCGGCGTTTGCGACGACCGTAATAGAATGCGCGGAGTCCGGCGACAAGGCAAGTCTCGATATCCTTCGCCGTGAAGCGCGGGAACTGAGTGAACTTGTGTATGCGCTGTCCCGGCGGCTTGGCATGGCAAAACCGCGCACGGCGCTCCTCGGAGGTCTGCTCACATCGGACAACGTATATAGCAGCACGGTTCGCAGTGAGTTGGAAAGCTCTGCTGAGATCGTTTTTCCTGTGCACGATGCCCTTTGGGGCGCGGCGCAGATGGCGTATGAGCAAACCTGCAAGTAACATTTGCTATGCCTACACCAGAAACGTAATTGCCGCTCATGCCAGCAGATGTGTTCTATTTGGATACCCTCCTTATAGAGGCAGGTGAGATTGACAGTACCGTGCTTCGCGTTATCGTTATGTTTATAACCTAATCGTCGGCAATTTAGGTATATGATGTCGTTGAATGTATTCCGTCCTATGTCAGAGACCGTGGAAAAGCTCCTAAAGATCAAGGACGATATGGAAAGGTTTGCCCGCCAGAATGTCACGGGCTCTGTCAACAACTCCAATCTGTTGAGCTTCTCCAGCCCCGGCAACCTGCGATGTGGTTATGATGTTATCCGGGATGCATCGGACATGTCCGGAATCCATGTAGTGCATACGACGGAGCGTGAAAACATCTTGAAAGAGTTCCTTGCCGGCGGATGCGGCAGCAGGCATATCGGAAAGCCGATCCCCCTTGCGGCATATATGCAGTGAGACGTGGACACCTTTGCAAGCGGCGTTTCCATGCGGGGCCCGCTTGGCCGCATGCATTGATGCAGCATTTGCCTTCTTACGCGCTTTGGGCAAGGGCGGCGTACAAAGCAGCAAAGAGCGGGATGTCAACCCCCCACCAATACGGGCGGAGGAACATCCCGCTGTGCGGATCTCTGATCCGCA
>URPU01000001.1 GCA_900549865.1 uncultured Eubacteriales bacterium | reverse complement strand
TGTTGCACTTGTCCGAGGGTCACCCCTGGCGGGCGTTACCCGTTATCCTTGCCCTGTGGAGCCCGGACTTTCCTCACGCACAGGCTTTCGCCTTGTGCCCGCGGTCGTTCGGCCTGCTCAACGCTGCTATTTTACCCACTTTCACGCGGCAAGTCAATAATAATTCTTGTAAACGGCGGAGAAAAGACGTATAATCATATAGATTGTGAGGCGATTGATATGACACTGAACGATTACGTAAATACACTGAAAGGGAAGCGCATTGCCGTCATAGGCATCGGCGTCAGCAACACGCCGCTTATCCGTCTGCTGCTCAGCTGCGGCTGTGATGTGACGGCGTGCGATAAACGCAGTCTTGCCGAAATGGGCATGGAGGGGCTTGAGCTTATCAACATGGGGGCAAAGCTCCGCCTTGGGGAGAGTTACCTTGACGGGCTTGACCATGACGTGATATTCCGCACGCCGGGTCTTATGCCCTTTGATGAGCACCTTGAGGCCGCAAGGGCGCACGGAAGCATTATCACCTCTGAGATGGAGGCGTTTTTTGAGCTGTGCCCGTGCCGGACGATTGCCATAACCGGAAGCGACGGCAAGACCACGACCAGCACCATTATATCTGAGCTGCTTAAACGTGCGGGATACACTGTGCATCTGGGCGGAAATATCGGCCATCCGCTGCTGTGCGAGATACCGGAGATAGGAAAGGACGACTTCGCCGTGCTGGAGCTGAGCTCCTTCCAGCTTCATTCCATGAAGTGCAAGCCGAACGTCGCCGTTATCACGAATATTTCCCCGAACCATCTCGACAAGCACAAGGACTATCAGGATTATATAGACGCAAAGCGCGCCATATTTATCGCGCAGGACGCGTCAGACCGGCTAGTGCTGAACCTCGACGACGGACACACGCCGTATTATGCGCAGTACGCCAAGGCGCCGATAAGCTATTTTTCCGATAAGGGCGGCGTTGAAAACGGAACCGTGCTCGACGGCGGGGAGCTGTGCCTCGTCCACGGCGGCGTGCGCGCGACCATCATGCACGCAGACGAAATAAAGCTGCCCGGCGAGCATAACGTGCTGAACTATCTTGCGGCCTTTGCCGCGGTCGATGGCCTTGTCAGCCGGGAGGACTGCCGCGACGTTGCCATGAGCTTCGCCGGGGTGGAGCACCGGCTGGAGCAGGTGCGCGTGCTGCACGGCGTGACCTACATAAACGACTCCATCGGCACAAGCCCCACGCGCACATCGGCGGGGCTGTACGCGATGCGGGTGAAGCCCATCGTCATTGCCGGCGGCTATGATAAGCACATCCCGTTTGACGGCCTCGGCGACGACCTCTGCCGTCTGGCGAAGGAGGTCGTCCTTACCGGCGCGACGGCTGAAAAAATAGAGACGGCCATCAGAAGCTCAGAGTATTTCGACGGCAGCGGGCTGAAGCTCTGCCGGGTCGATGATTTTGAAGCCGCCGTGCGCACGGCGGCCGCCCACGCGGAGGAAGGAGATATCGTCCTTCTTTCTCCCGCCTGCGCCGCGTTTGACCGGTTCAAGAATTTCACCGAGCGCGGCAAATTCTTCAAAAAAATAGTTATGGAGCTTGAATAAATGCGAATTTCCGACATAAAACCAGAAGTATATTCCATGGCCGAAAGGGCGATGGCGAGAGTGAAGCCCCAGTTTGAAAAAATAGACGCTGTGGCTGAGGCGAACACGCGCCGCGTGATGGAGGCGTTTCAGGATAACCGCGTGTCCGACAGCTGCTTTGCCGGCACGACGGGCTACGGCTATGACGATCTTGGGCGCGACACGCTGGATAAGATATACGCGCAGATCTTCGGCACGGAGGCCGCGCTTGTGCGCATCGGCTTTGTCAACGGCACGCACGCGCTCACGGCCGCGATGTTCGCGCTTGCGAAGCCGGGCGATGTTATCCTTGCCGCGACCGGTATGCCCTATGACACGCTGCGCAGTGCCATAGGGATAGAAGGGGAGTGCCACGGCTCTTTGAAGTTCTACGGCATTGATTACCGGCAGGTGGATATGACGGCCTCCGGCGCGCCCGACTATGACGGCATTGCGGCCGCCGCGGCGGACAGCCACGTTACCGCTGTTATGATACAGCGCTCCCGCGGCTATGCGGAGCGCAAAGCGCTGACTATCGACGAGATACGGGAGATATGCGCCGTTGTGCGGCGCGTGAATCCCGCGGCGCATATAATGGTCGATAACTGCTACGGCGAGTTTACCGACGTGCTGGAGCCGACGCATGTTGGCGCGGACATCATTGCCGGTTCGCTTATAAAGAACCCCGGCGGCGGAATTGCGCCGACGGGCGGCTACGTCGCCGGGAAAAAAGAGCTTGTGGAGCGTGCCGCAATGCGCCTGACAACGCCGGGCATCGGCGGGGAGTGCGGCTCGACCCTCGGCAACAACAGGCTTTTGTATCAGGGGCTGTTCATGGCCCCGCATACGGTGGCGCAGGCCCTTAAGACGGCTGTGTTCTGTGCGGCGATGATGGATGAGCTTGGCGTGCCCAGTTCTCCCGCGATAGATGAGAAGCGTTCCGACATCATTCAGATGGTGAAGCTTGGCAGCGCCGACGCGATGAAGCGCTTCTGCCTTGGAATACAGGCCGGTGCACCCGTCGATTCCTATGTCACGCCGGAGCCGTGGCCGATGCCCGGCTATAACTGCCCGGTGATAATGGCGGCAGGCGCGTTCGTGCAGGGCGCGTCCATTGAGCTTTCGGCGGACGGCCCCATGCGTGAGCCGTATATCGCATACATGCAGGGCGGGCTCACGTTCGAGTCGGGCAAGCTCGGAATTATGATGGCGGCCAGTGCCATGTTGGGCGAGTAAGCCGCATATATTGGATGCATGGGAGGTGGCTCCATGCATTCAAGACCGATATTCCGGCGCAGGCCGCGCTATACATACGCCGAATCTGACGGCAGCGGGCACACCGGCGGCGGTGGCTCACTGCGGTTCGTGCTCATCGCCGCCGCGGCGATACTCGTGCTTGCGATAGTCAGCACGTCCATATATCTCAAGGGCATGTCGTCTCAGATCGCATCTGCGGACGCGCGAGACGTCGTGACCGCCAAAATAAACGACGCGATCATTGAAACGCTTGGCGAGGGCGACTATGACGGGGAGCAATTCGTCACGTTCCAGAAGTCCGAAAGCGGGGAAGTGACCGCGATAAGCAGCAATATGGCGCGGATAAACGAGCTTTCCTCAAAAATTCTGGATAAGGTCGTCGGTTCGACGCAGGATAATACAATAACAATAGAGATCCCCAGCGGGAATCTGACCGGCGCAAGCCTTCTGATGGGCCGCGGCCCGCGCATTCCAGTGCGTATAGTGGTGCTTTCCTCCTCGCGCGTTGAGTTCAGCAACGGCATTGTCACGGCCGGGATAAACCAGACGAAGCATCAGGTAAGCCTGCGCGTGACGGTGGATATGGAAATACTCGTGCCATGGGGAACGGAAAACACGCAGGTGAGCACCGACGTCCTCATCGCCGACACGGTCATTGTCGGCAAGGTGCCGGACACTTATCTGAACATGCAGCAAAACGAAAGGTAAAAGAACATGGATGCACACAAGGAAATAGCCGCGCTTCGGCGCGAGATCGAAAAATACGCGAAGCTGTATTACGTGTACGATTCGCCCGCGATATCCGACTATGAATATGACCAGCTCATGCAGCGCCTGAAAGCGCTTGAAGCGCTGCATCCGGAGCTTATAACGCCGGATTCCCCCACGCAGAGGATTGGCGGCGAGGCGCTGAGTCAGTTTGAACCTGTGGTGCATCAGGTTCCGCTTGAGAGTCTGACAGACGTTTTTTCGTATGAGGAGCTGTTTTCCTTCGGCGAGAGGATGGATTCCCTCGTCGCCGGGGCGCACGACTATTCTGTCGAGCCGAAGGTGGACGGCCTTTCAATGTCGCTTGAATATGAAAACGGCGTGTTTGTCCGCGGTGCGACGCGGGGCGACGGCTTCACCGGTGAAAATGTGACGGAGAACCTGCGCACGGTGCGTTCGCTTCCGCTGCGCATTGACGGCGCGCCGGAGCGGCTCATCGTCCGCGGCGAGGTGTACATGTCCAAGGCCGTCTTTCAGCAGCTCAACGCCGAGCGCGAGATTGCCGGGGAAAAGCTGCTTGCAAATCCGCGCAATGCCGCGGCCGGTTCCATGCGCCAGCTCGACCCCAAGATCGCCGCGTCAAGGAAGCTGGACATCATCTTTTTCAACATGCAGTATTCGTCCGAGCATAAATATTCCACCCACGCCGAAACGCTTGACGCCATGCGCGAAATGGGCTTCCCCGTGATACCGTACAAGCGCTATGACAGCATACAGGACTGCGTGGAGCGCATAGCGTGGCTTGGCGAGCACCGGGATGAGCTGCCCTACGATATGGACGGGGCGGTCATAAAGATAAACGACCTTGCGCAGAGAGAGGCTCTTGGCAGCACGGCCAAAGCGCCGCGCTGGGCCGTGGCCTTCAAATACCCGCCCGAAAAGAAGGAAAGCCGCGTCGTGGACATCGTCATTCAGGTCGGCCGCACGGGCGTGCTGACGCCGAAGGTCATTGTGGAGCCTGTGCGCCTCGCCGGAACGACCGTATCCGCCGCGACGCTGCACAATCAGGACAATATCGACAGGCTGGATCTGCGTATCGGCGACACAGTCGTGCTGCAAAAGGCCGGGGAAATAATCCCGGAGGTCCTGTCCGTCGTCAGAGAGAAGCGCCCGGGGGGCACGGTTCCGTTTGTTATGCCGGATGTGTGCCCGGAATGCGGCTCGCCCGTCGTGCGTGACGAGGACGGCGTCGCCCTGCGCTGCACAAGTCCGGAGTGCCCGGCGCAGCGTCTGCGCAATATCGCGCACTTTGCCTCGCGCGAGGCGATGGACATCGAAGGGCTTGGCATTTCCGTGTGCGAAAGCCTTATAAACAACGCCCTTGTGAATTCCGCGGCAGACCTTTATTATCTTGAGCCGCAGTCGGTCGCAAACCTTGACCGCATGGGAAAAAAATCCGCGGAGAATCTTATTGCCTCCATCGAAAAGAGCAAGGACGCCGGGCTTGCTCGCCTCGTGTGCGGCTTCGGCATACGTCAGGTCGGGCAAAAGGCGGCGAAGGTGCTTGCCGCGCACTTTAAAGACCTTGACAGCCTCATCGCGGCCGACGCGGAAACTCTGACGAAAATACCGGACATTGGCGCTGTCACCGCCGCGTTTATAACGGAGTGGTTTTCAAATCCGCAGTCCATGCACCTTATAGGACGTCTGCGCGACGCGGGGGTCAGCTTCGAGACGAAGGAGGAGCAGAAGGACAATCGCTTTGCGGGCATGACCTTTGTCCTCACAGGCACGCTGGAGCATTTCACGCGGGATGAGGCGTCCGCCATAATAGAAAGCTACGGCGGAAAGGCGTCGTCCTCTGTTTCCAGAAAGACGAGCTACGTCCTCGTCGGTGAGAATGCCGGCAGCAAGCTTACCAAGGCGGAGGGCCTCGGCGTTCCGATAATAAGCGAGCAGGACTTTGCCGCAATGATACAATGATTAAAACAATGATACAATAAGCCGCGAAACGGCCGCCGGAAGCAATACGCCCGGCGGCCGTTTTCTTCCTTCGTCAGTCGAACGCCGGGTTCACGGCGTATATATTCCGCTGGTCAAGCTTATCCATTGCAAGCCTCAGCCCCTCGCCGAAGCGTTGATAGTGGACTATCTCTCTTTCGCGCAGGAAGCGGATGACGTCGTTCACATCCGGGTCGTCGCTCAGACGGAGGATGTTGTCATAGGTGACGCGCGCCTTTTGTTCTGCTGCAAGATCCTCGTTCAGATCCGCAATTACGTCGCCCTTCACAGCCATGCTTGCGGCGTTCCACGGCGCGCCGGAGGCGGCTGTCGGATATACGCCGGCGGTGTGGTCAACGAAGTACGCGTCAAAGCCGGCCTTCTTTATCTGCTCGGGCGTCATGTCTCTTGTAAGCTGGTGCACTATCGCGCCTATCATCTCAAGGTGACCAAGTTCTTCCGTGCCGATATCGGTCAGAAGCCCTTTAAGCTCGGGGTACGGCATGGAGTAGCGCTGGCTGAGGTAGCGCAGAGACGCGCCAAGCTCTCCGTCAGGCCCGCCGTACTGCGAAATGATGAACTTCGCAAGCGCGGGGTTCGTGTTTTTTATCCTCACAGGATACTGCAATTTCTTTTCATATATGAACATATCTCAGCCCTCCGCTTTTCTCTTATAGTCCCATGGCCACGGGTCGTCGGGCCATGTGTAGGCTTCCATGCACAGCATGTCGCTGTGAGTGACCGGGCCGTACAGCTTTACGTAGCGCTCATGCGCCTCCTGCTTGAGCGCAAGGAAGGTCTGATACATCGCAAACGCCTCAGCGTCGTCTCTATGCGTATCCAGATACAGCGCAAGCTCATGCGCGACGAAGCATACGGCCTGCAATTCCGTCGCGGGCGTGACGGCGACGCTGTTGTTGACTATATTCATAAACGGCAGATCAAGGCCGGGGAACAGAGTTCCGCGCGAAAGAGCCTCGTTGGACTCATACGCGGGGCTTGCCGAACGCTGCATCGGCACGTATGCCGCGGCGAGCGGCGCGTTTTCCGGCAATGACCCGAATCTGTAAGCACTGTCGGATTTGTTTTTGACCAAGGTGATTCCTCCCAGAAGTGAATGAGAAAAACTCTCGGTCCATATTATGCGGCTGTGTGCGTGTGGGTTAACGCGCGGCTTTGCCCATTTAAACTGCTGCATGTTTTTGCACAAAATTTTCAATGCCGCCGCGGTCATAATTTGGAGAAAAATGCGGCTTGACACCTGCGCAGTATGAGACTATAATCAGCCCATAATTTGATAAGCGATAAACCTGTGAAGAAGAGTAGTAGGCTTGCATAACCAGTGTGCAGAGAGCTGTGGGTGGTGCGATCACGGCCGTATGGCGCGGGCTGAATGGACTTCTGAGGGCGGTTTGAACGGGCGCAAGCCTCAGTAGATGCCGACGGATACCCGGACCGTTATCTTTTTGGGGCGCGTATGATGGTACGCGTAAGCGAGAGGGTGCTTATGCACCAATTTGGGTGGTATCGCAGGAGTGTGCAGCTCTTGTCCCATGTAGGGGACAGGGGGCTGTTTTTTTATTGCCGCGCTCCAAATCAAGGCCGTCGGCAGCGGCCCCTCCATCTCCGCCCAGAATATAAACAAAGGCCGACAGGCCGAATAATGGAGGAAAATCTCATGAAAAACAACAACATCCGTAAGCTTCTGGCCGGCGTTCTCGCCGTTATAATGTGCCTTGCGCTTGCCGCCTGCGGCAGCACGGCCGAAACCCCGGCCGCGGCAACGGCAGCACCCGCGGCGGAAGCCGCGGCAGACACCGCCGGTGAAAAGACAGAGTTCACCGTCGGCCTGTGCAACTATGTGGACGACGCCTCTCTCAACCAGATAGTTGAGAATATCCAGTCCCGCCTTGCCGAGATAGGCGAGGAGAAGGGCGTCACCTTCAACGTGCTTTATGATAACTGCAATGCCGATGCAAGCGTTATGGAGCAGATCATTGCCGGTTTCCTCGCTGACAACGTTGACGTCATGGTCGGCGTTGCGACGCCCGTTGCAATGCGTATGCAGACCGCGACCGAGGACAGCGGCACGCCCGTCGTGTTCTCTGCCGTGTCCGACCCTGTTGGCACCGGCCTTGTCGAATCCCTTGAGGCCCCCGGCGCAAACGTGACCGGCACCTCCGACTACCTTGACACCGCCGCAATAATGAACCTCATCTTCGCCCTTGATCCGGACGCGGACTGCATCGGACTTCTCTACGATCAGGGTCAGGATTCCTCCGCATCCGCCATCGCGGAAGCAAAGGCCTTCCTCGACGAGCGCGGCGTGAAGTATGTTGAACGCACCGGAACCACCACTGACGAGGTCATGCTCGCCGCACAGGCACTCGTTTCTGACGGCGTTGACGCCGTGTTCACCCCGACCGACAACACCATAATGACCGCAGAGCTTGCAATTTACGAGACCTTCATCGAGGCCGGCATCCCCCAGTACACCGGCGCTGACTCCTTCGCCCTCAACGGCGCGTTCCTCGGCTACGGCGTTGATTACGCAAACCTCGGCGTTGAGACCGCGAACATGATCGCGCAGATGCTGCTGGACGGCGCATCCCCCGCATCCACGCCCGTTATGACCTTTGACAACGGCACCGCCACCGTGAACACCGACACCTGCGCCGCCCTCGGCTACGACTTTGCAGAGGTCGAGACGGTCTTTGCCCCGCTGTGCACCCGCGTGCAGGAGATAACCACGGCGGAGAGCTTCGGCGACCTCAACGGCTGATACAGATATTACAAACTAAGAGGCATATAAAATGGATCTGTCCACTATCCTTTCCCTTGGGCAAACAGCGGCAGAGCTTGGACTGACCTGCTCGTTGACCGTGCTGGCGCTGTTTTTGAGCTACTCCATGCTGAATGTCTGCGACATGTCCACGGACGGCTGCTTCACGCTGGGCGCTGCCGTCGGCGCTGTTGTGGCCCTGGCCGGTCACCCCTGGCTCTCGCTGGGGGCGGCCATGGCCGCCGGGATATGCTCCGGCTTCGTCGTGGCTGTGCTGCAAACAAGAATGGGCGTAAACAGCCTGCTTGCCGGCATCATCGTTAACACCGCGCTTTATTCCATCAACATTGCCGTTATGGGCGGCTCGTCGCTGCTGAATCTCAACAAGGCGGAGACGGTGTTCACCATAACCAAGGCGGCGCTTGCCGGGACCGCGTTCAGCGGCCTCTATAAGCTCGTCGTCTCTGCCGCTGCCGTCGCCGCGGCGCTGGTCATCCTCGCGCTCTTCCTGCGCACGCGCCTCGGCCTTGCCATCCGCGCCACGGGGAATAACCCGATAATGGTTCGCTCGTCCTCGATAAACCCCGCGTTCACGACCACCGTCGGGCTTTGCGTGGCGAACGCGTTCACGGCGCTTTCCGGCTGCCTTATGGCGCAGGCGCAGAAGGCTGTGGACATAAACCTCGGAACCGGCATGGTGACTATCGCGCTGGCGTCGCTGCTGATAGGCGGCACGGTGATGGGGCGCGGCGGCGTTTTCCGCCGGGCTGTCGGTGTGGTGCTTGGCGCGCTGATATTCAGGATCATATACACGATAGCGCTTCGGCTCAACATGCCGGCTTTCATGCTCAAGCTCGTTTCGTCGGTGATAGTCGTGCTGGCGATATCTGTGCCGTATCTCAAGCAGCAGGCGCCAATGCTGCGCCGCCGTATGCGCAGCGCGGCCGCGGCGCGCGGGAAAGGGGGAAGCTGCTGATGCTGACCTTGTCTCATATATCCAAGACCTTTAACCCCGGCACAGTCAACGAGAAAAAGGCGCTGGAGGATCTTTCGCTCCACCTTGACGCCGGTGATTTCGTGACGATAATCGGGGCGAACGGCGCGGGCAAATCTACGCTGTTCAATGCCATCGGCGGCAGCTTCTTCACTGACAGCGGCACCATTGAACTTGGCGGAGAGGACATCACCTTCCTGCCGGAATACCGCAGGGCCAAGAATATCGGCCGCCTGTTTCAGGACCCCATGTCCGGCAGTGCGCCCGGCATGACCATTGAAGAAAACCTCGCCCTTGCCGCGGGGCACGGCGGGTGGTTCGCGCAGATATCGAAGCAGGACAGGGAGATATTCCGCGAAAAGCTCTCGCTCCTCGGCATGGGGCTGGAGGACAGACTGCGTCAGCCCGTCGGGCTGCTGTCCGGCGGACAGCGTCAGGCGCTCACGCTGATGATGGCGACCATCGTGCCGCCGAAGCTCCTTCTGCTGGATGAGCACACCGCCGCGCTCGACCCCGGCACCGCGGAGAAGGTGCTGGCGCTGACGCAGAAGATCGTCGCAGAGAACAAGCTGACCTGCCTTATGATAACGCACAATATGCAGTCCGCGCTTGAGCTTGGCAACAGAACGCTGATGATGGACAAGGGCCGCATCATTCAGGACGTCAGCGGCGAAAAGCGCAAGGGCCTGACCATACAGGACCTGCTTGAAAGCTTCAAGGCCGGCGTTGGCAAGGAGCTGGACAACGACAGAATGCTTCTTTCCACTTGAATAACAGACAGAAACTTACGCCTCCTGCGCGATGATACCGCGCGGGAGGCGTTTTCGCTGCGCTCAGCGGTGTAAAGCGGGCGTAAAAATTTATTTACAAGCCGCGCGAATTATAGTATACTTTCTACCGTTGTTTTTTCACACTTTTGAATTATAGAGGAGAATTATTGCTATGGGAAGAATGGTCGGCACAGTTTCCCGCGGGCTGCGCGCGCCTATCATACGCAGCGGCGACGATCTCAGTGAAATAGTCTGCGGCAGCGTTATGCAGGCCGTTGAAAACGGCGAGCTTGAAGTGCGTGACCGCGATATAATTGCCATGACGGAGGCCATAGTTGCCCGCGCGCAGGGGAACTACGCGGCTGTTTCCGATATCGCGGCGGACGTGCGCGAAAAGCTTGGCGGGGAGACTATCGGCGTCATATTCCCGATACTCAGCCGCAACCGCTTCGCCATCTGCCTGCGCGGCATCGCAGGCGGCGCGAAAAAGGTCGTGCTCATGCTGTCCTATCCGTCTGACGAGGTCGGCAATCATCTTGTGGATATCGACGCGCTGGACGAGAAGGGGATAGACCCGTACAAGGACGTTCTCACGCTTGAAAAATACAGAGAGCTGTTCGGATATACTGTGCACCCCTTCACCGGCGTGGACTATGTGCAGTATTACTCCGACATCATAAAGGAAAGCGGAGCCGAGGCGGAGATAATCTTTGCCAACGACGCCCGCGAGATACTCAAGTACACGAAAAACGTCCTCTGCTGTGATATTCACACGCGTTCCCGCACAAAGCGCATCCTTAAGGCCGCGGGGGCGGCGCGTGTGTGCGGGCTGGACGATATCCTCACCGCGCCCGTGAACGGCAGCGGCTATAACGCACGCTACGGCCTGCTTGGCACAAATAAGGCGACGGAAGCCACCGTGAAGCTTTTCCCGCGCGACTGTCAGGCACTTGTTGAGGACATCCAGGCAAAGATGCTCTCCCTCACGGGGAAGCATGTTGAAGTCATGGTCTACGGCGACGGCGCTTTCAAAGACCCCGTGGGCAAGATATGGGAGCTTGCAGACCCTGTGGTCTCGCCCGCGTATACAAGCGGCCTTGAGGGCACGCCGAACGAGCTGAAGCTCAAGTACCTTGCGGACAACGACTTCTCCGCGCTTTCCGGCGAGGCGCTGCGCGAGGCGATAAAGGGCGAGATAAAGAAGAAGGACGGCAGCCTTGTCGGCAAGATGGTCTCCGAGGGGACCACGCCGCGCCGCCTGACGGACCTTATCGGCTCACTGTGCGATCTGACCTCCGGCAGCGGAGATAAGGGCACGCCTATAGTTTACATTCAGGGCTATTTCGATAATTACACGACTGACTGATTTTGCTTTTTTCGCTGTACTGGGAGGGGCTTAAGATGAGTGAGAATATAAACAGGATACCGGAGCTGTTCGGCTCGATGGTTTTCAATGAGCATGTGATGGAGCAGTACGTTCCCGCGCCTGCGATGCAGGTGTGGCGTCAGTGCCTGAAAAGCCGCCAGCCGCTTCCGCTTTCGGCGGCCAACGATATCGCCGACGCGATGAAGACCTGGGCGCTGGAGCGCGGGGCCACGCATTTTACGCACTGGTTCCAGCCCATGACCGGGATAACCGCGGAGAAGCACGACAGCTTCATCAAGAACGCGCCCGGTGGCCGGATAACCATGGAGTTTTCCGGGTCTGAGCTCGTCTGCGGTGAGCCGGACGCCTCCAGCTTTCCCACCGGCGGTCTGCGCGCCACGTTTGAGGCGCGCGGCTACAGCGCGTGGGATCCGACGGCCTTTGCCTTCATAAAGGATGGCAGTCTCTGCATCCCGACGGTGTTCTGCTCCTACAGCGGGGCGGCGCTGGATAAGAAAGCGCCGCTGCTGCGCTCCATGGAGGCCGTCAACCGTGAGGCCGTGCGCGTGCTGCACCTTTTCGGCGAGACCGATGTTGACCGCGTCACGCCGCAGGTCGGCGCGGAGCAGGAGTATTTCCTCATCGACAAAGAGATGTTCAACAAGCGCGAGGATCTGCGCCTTTGCGGCAGGACGCTTTTCGGCACGAAGCCGCCCAAGGGGCAGGAGCTTGACGATCACTATTTCGGAGTCATCCGGCCGCGCGTCGCCGCGTATATGAAGGATCTGGACGAGGAGCTGTGGAAGCTGGGCGTGCTGTCAAAGACGAAGCATAACGAAGTCGCCCCGGCGCAGCATGAAATGGCCCCCATATTCACCGACGCGAACACCGCCAGCGACCAGAACCAGCTCGTTATGGAGACGATGAAGAAGGTCGCCGAGCGGCACGGCATGGTCTGTCTGCTGCATGAAAAGCCCTTTGCCGGTGTGAACGGCTCCGGCAAGCATATCAACTGGTCGCTGTCCACAAATACCGGCGTCAATCTCTTCTCGCCGGGCAAGACGCCCAGCCAGAACGCGGCGTTTCTGCTGTTTCTTGCCGCATTCGTCAAGGGGGCAGATGAATATCAGGAGCTTCTTCGCTGTTCCGTCGCCTTTGCCGGGAACGACCACCGCCTCGGCGCGCAGGAAGCGCCGCCCGCAATAGTGTCCATCTTCCTCGGCGCGGAGCTTGAAGGGATAGTGGACGCGATAGTGGATGAGTGCGGCTATTCCGAGCTTGAGCACCGCACGCTGCGCATCGGCGTGGATGTGCTTCCGGCTATCCCGCAGGATACGACGGACCGCAACAGGACGTCGCCCCTCGCGTTCACGGGCAACAAGTTTGAATTCCGCATGGCCGGGTCTAGCCAGTCCATTGCCGGGCCGGTCACGGTCCTCAACGCAATAATGGCGGATGAGCTCAGCCGTTTTTCGGATGAGCTTGAAAAGGCGGAGAACTTCAATGAGACCCTGCATGAGCTTATCCGCGACGCGTTCACGGCGCACAGGCGCATCATCTTCGGCGGCAACGGCTATGACAAGGCGTGGATAGCCGAGGCGGAGCGCCGCGGGCTTGCAAACTTCAAAAACACGGCGGAGGCGCTGCCGTCTTACATCCTGCCGAAGAATATCGAGCTTCTTACCCGGCAGGGCGTGTATACCCATGAGGAGATAATGTCCCGCCATGACATCCATATTGAAAAGTACTGCAAGGTCATTCATATCGAGGCGGCGACCCTTGTGGACATCGTCCAGCATGGCATTATGAACGCCGTTTCCGAGTATGAGGCCAAGCTCTGCAATACCATCGTGTCGAAGTACTCCGCCATCCCCGGCGCGACGCATCAGGTCGAGACCTCACTTGTAAACGCGCTGTGCATACTCAATGATGAGCTTCTTGAAAAGACCGTCGAGCTGAAAACCGCGATAGAGACCGTTAACCCCAACGCAACGCCGGAGGAGCTGCTTGATTACTATCATAATCAGGTGGAAAAGAAAACCGAGGCCGTGCGTGCCGTTGTTGACAAGCTGGAGCTTCTCACGGCGACGAAGTACTGGCCGTACCCGACATTTACCGAGCTGCTGTTTTCGGTGTGACGAATAAGGCGAATAACATTCAAGGCAAGGCCATAAGTATTGGCCTTGCCTTGATAATTTTTTCGGTATGTCAGTCGCCGGCCTCCGGCAGACAGTGCATCTGCGTCACGCCGAGCACGCGGAAGCCCTCGGCCTGCCCCTTCATGCTGCGCAGGCCGAAATCCGCCGCGCGCAGCTTTATGTACAGCGCGATGGACTCCGCGTCCGGCGAACCGGCTGGAAACTGCGTCTTATGGCAGGAGAATATTGCGTCAAGCTGGGCTTTCACGTATCCGGAGGTTTTTATAAAGACGTTCGGCTTTGCCGTCATGTAATAGGCGAGTGCCGAGACCGGGGCGCTTACAGCGCCGTACCCGGCCATTATCTTTTCATATGGTGCCAGATATGCCGCCCTGCGCACGGCCTCGCCGACATTCAGGTGGTCGATATGACATTCGCTCGTCACGCACGGGTCGGGCGCGAACACCGCGTCCGGCCTGAACTCGCCGATGCTCCGGGCGATGCCGCGCATAAGCTCATCCTGCGTATAGAAGCCGCCGTCCGTGAGACCGAGGAAGCGCACGTCATGCACGCCGAGGCGCGCGGCGGACTGCCGCGCCTCATCCTGCCGCATGGCGGCAAGCGCCTCCGGTGTGACGCCCCGCGGCGCGTTCGCGTCGCCAAAGCGTCCGTCTATGCATATGAGAAAGCACACCTTCTTCCCGGCAGCGGCAAGCTTTGCCGCCGTCGCGCCCGCGCCTATCTCAATGTCGTCTGGGTGCGGGCCGATAAACAGGAACCTGTCGTATTCCTCCAGCGCCGGATGCGGCAGCGCAAATTTCAGCACCAGCTTTGTTATGCTCATTCTGCGCGCTCACGCCTTTCCAGCTCGCCGCAGATGCGCACATACTCATCCTCGTCGAGCTTATAGTGCTTGTTGTACAGCACGTATGACACAAACATGAAAATGAACGGTACGACGGTTATGCAGATGAGAAGGCCCGTTTTCTGCCCCGGCTGCACCTGCACTATAACATCTGCAATGCTGCTGAGCTTCTGCGCCTCTGTCAGCTCACCCATGGAGGTGAGCTGTTCAAGCCCGGATATCTGATTTGTGTAGCCCAGCACGCCGAAAATGATATAGCAGATATAGGTTATGATAGCAATCAGCGCGGAGGACAGCTTCGTCAAAAACGGACGGAGGGAGGAGATTATCGCCTCGTCGCGTTCGCCGCAGATAAGCTCGTTATACTCAACGGTGTTGAGTATGGAGATCATCATTATAAGATAGAAGCTGTACTGGCCGAAATTCGCCAGCATATATCCGCCGGTGAACAGCCAACATTTCAGCGCCGGGTTTGCCGCGGGCATCGCCATGCCTATCGCCAGCATTATTATATACCCGGCAGCTGCGACCACCGTCATTATGCCCATGAGCGGCTTCCGGTTTATTTTCTGGGAAATGGCGGGGTAGAACACCATCAGCACCGCCGTGGCGGCAAGGCCGAAGGTGGAGAAGTTGGAATAATACCCGCCCTGATAGCCAAGGTCGAAGTATATGTAGGTGGAGCCGAGGCCGCCCAGCACTATCCCGTTGCCGATCTGCTGGATAAGAAAGATGAGCGCAATCCACAGAAGCTGGTCGTTCCCGCCGATGGTGCCGATTATCTTCTTGAAGCTGACGGGCGGGACCTTTTCCTTGTTATAGCTGCGGTTTTCCTTCACGCCGAAGATGGTGAAGCACAGAAACAGCGGCGCAAGGATGCATATCACAAGCGCGATGCGGCCATACGCATAGCTCGCCGAGCCGCCGAGAGTTCCGTCGCCCGTCGTAAAGCGCGGGATAAGGAAGCCCGCAAGCGCGCCGCCCATACCGGCAAACAGCGTCGCACGGGAGGCGAACTGGTTGCGCACATGCGCGTCAGACCCCAGAGAGGGGATCATGCCCCAATAGGAGATGTCGTGCATGGTGTAAGTGATGCTGTACATGAAGTAAATGATGCCGAAGAACCAGATAAAGCTCCAGCCCTGCAAGTCGGTGTTGAACGCGAGGTAGACGACGATGGACGTCGTCACGATGCCGATGACGAGCCACGGCTTGAACTTGCCCCAGCGCGTGCGCGTGCGCTCGATTATATTGCCCATTATCGGGTCGTTGAACGCATCAAAGATACGCGCGCCGACCATTATCGCCGTGATGGCGGCAAGCTGCGCCGCGTCAAGCTTGCGTGTGAAAAGAATATACGTGAGTATGAAATTGGTGAAGAGATTGTATATCATATCTCTTCCGACAGTTCCCAGCGGGTACATTATGAGGTTTTTCTTCCTCAGCCTTAGCTCTTCATCCATGGCCTTCTCTCCGTTTCATATGTATTTATGCGGTAAGCTGCAAATTGTTTTTATTATACCATCATGTGCGCGTATATGCCACAGAAATTTGAAATCTATTGCCTATCCCTGTTGAAATAATCCCGACTTAACGCCGCAACAGTGCCGGAGAGGAGCAGCAGCGCCGTCAGATTCGGGATGGCCATGAGGCCGTTGAGCGTGTCGGATATATCCCACATCAGCGCGCCGGAGCCTGCCGCCCCCGCGACACACACCGCCGTGAAAATGAGCTTATATACAAATATGACCGTCCTGCTTCCGGAGGAGAGATAGCCCCAGCAGCTCTCCCCGTAGTAGCACCAGCTTATCATGCTGGAGACCGCGAAGAATATCAGGCTTATCTGTATCACCGCGCTGCCGATATGGCCGGGGATGACCGCGTCGAACGCCGCGGCGGCCGCAGCCCCGGCGGAGACGTATGCCGCCTGCCCGCCCGGCGCGTCGAGTATCCCGGATAGCAGCACCGTGAACGCCGTGACGGAGCATATGACTATCGTGTCCGCAAACACCTCAAACACGCCCCACATGGCCTGCTCACACGGCTCGCTTGCGGAGGAGGCGGCGTGCGCTATCGGCGCGGAGCCAAGCCCGGCCTCGTTTGAAAAAATACCGCGGGCGAAGCCAAGCTTCATTGCCCGCATCACGGAATAGCCGAACGCCCCTCCGGCGGCGGCCTTCGCGCTGAAAGCGCTTTTGACTATCAGAAGCAGCATCGCGGGCACGTCCGCCGCCCGCACTATAAGCACGAACAGCCCCGCCGCAAGATACAGCACCGACATCAGCGGCACGAGCAGCGCCGTCACATTGCCGACGCGCTTTACGCCGCCCAGCGCCACGAAGCCCACGACGAGCGCAAGTCCTATCCCCGTTATAAGCCGCGGCGTATTGAAAAGCGCGCTCATCGCGCCTGCGATCTCACTGCCCTGCGCGATGTTGCCGATGCCGAAGCTTGCAAGCCCGCCAAGCAGGGCAAAGCATACCGCAAGCCACCGCCAGCCGCGGCCAAGCCCGGCCTCTATATAATACATCGGTCCTCCGTGAAGCGTTCCGTTTGCATCGGCGGAGCGGTATTTCATGGCAAGCGCAATCTCCGCGTACTTTGTGGCCATCCCCAGCACAGACGACACCCACATCCAGAACACCGCGCCCGGCCCGCCCGCGAACAGCGCCCCGGTCACACCGGCAATGTTCCCCGTGCCGACAGTCCCGGCCAATGCCGTTGTCATTGCCTGAAACGGCGTTAGGCCGCCCTCTCCGTGCGCCGCGCCGCCCTTAAAGAGAGAGCCGACGGTCCTTTGCATGATGCAGCGCCAGCGCGTTATCTGAATAAACCCGGTTTTAAAAGAGAGAAACAGCCCCGTGAAAATGAACAGCGCCAGCATGGCCGGCCCCCACACAAAGGCGTTGATATGGCTGTTGATACTTGCAATAAGCTGCATATGACCACTCCGTTCGGCAGGCTATACGCAGCGCGGCGTGCGTATCCGGTAAAGGATATGCCGTCAGACCGGCTTGATATACGCGATGTTGCAGACAAGGCCGTTGCTGTGTGTGCGCACGTACATGTCGTAATCGCGGCGGCTTATGTAGTATTTGTGCCCCCATGACGAAACCGTCAGCCATTCGCCGTCAAGAGCCGTCACGCTCATATAATGCGCCTTCACCGCGCCTATCTTTCTGTAGCTGCCGTCCGGCAGACGCGTATACAGCCCCGTCTGGTTATTCTGCCAGAAGCAGGGGAGGTTCGGCCCGACGGCGATGACCACGGGGATATCCATGTCCAGCATCTTCGCTATGCTTTCCCACAGCATACTGTACTTCACGCCCCACTGTGCGCGGAAGCGGTATCCGCTGCGCACGAAGAAAAGGTTAATCCCGCAGACAAGGCCCAGCCCGTTTATGCCGAAGGGCGGCGTCACCGGGAAAAAGCGGCGGCACAGCGCGCGCAGTATCCCATTATAGCTTTCAAGCGGAATGGGCCTTATCGCGGCGGTGCTCTCAAGCAGCTCTGACGTGCACCCGGCATGGAAGCGCTGAAGGTATATGAAAAGATCCGCCGCCGCAACGACGCCGCAGCCGCATTTCCGGATGACCGCGCTGTCTGAAAGCTGCTGACTTCCGCCGTATGTCAGTATTCCCTTGTTGTCCACCGTGGGGAAGCTGTGCCGCAGTCTGTACTCTACCATGTTTTCACCGTCCTATAGGTTCTGAAACTTATATTAATTCTAACCGCTCGCCGGTACAAATGCAAGATTCAATTGACTTAACGCGTCTTAACGCCTATAATACGAATCGAAAAATACTCCGGAAAAGGGGGATAAAATATGAACGATATGCTTGAATTTCTGCGCAGTGAGGGGATAGACGAGAGCACGCTTGCGCATATAGAGGCGTTCCGCAGGGAATACCCGGTCAATGCCGGGCAAGAATACCGCGTGCCGCGCCCGAAGTATATGTACTACGGGCTTGAGGTGTGGCGCAGGGCGCTGGCGGCCCTGCTTGCGGGGGAAAATCTTCTTCTCGTCGGCCCCAAGGCCACGGGCAAGAACGTCCTTGCGGAAAATCTTGCCGCCGTGTTCAACCGGCCCCAATGGGATATTTCCTTCTATCTCAACACCGACGCCGCCTCTCTCATCGGCACGGACACCTTCAGCAACGGCGAGGTCAGCCTGCGCCGCGGGCCGATATACCAGTGCGCGGACGAGGGCGGCTTCGGCGTTCTGGATGAGATAAACATGGCCAAGAACGAATCCCTCTCCGTGCTGCACGCGACGCTGGACTTCCGCCGCATTATCGACGTGCCCGGATATGACAGGATAGAGCTTTCCCCGTGCACGAGGTTCATTGCCACCATGAACTACGGCTACGCCGGAACTCGTGAGGTCAATGAGGCGCTGGCTTCGCGCTTCATGGTCATCAATATGCCGATAATCTCGGCGGAAAACCTCAAAAAGCTCATGCTCGCGCAGTTCACGAAGCTTAAGGACGAATACGCCCAGCAGCTTGCAGAGCTGTTTCAGGAGCTGCGGCGCAAGTGCGACAATTCCGAGATATCGACCAAGGCGCTTGACCTTCGCGGCCTGCTTGCCGCCATCGGACTGACGAAGCAGGGCCTCCGGCTGGATGAGGCGCTTGAAATGGGCATCATAAACAAGAGCTTTGACGACTTTGAGCGTCAGCTCGTGTCGGACGTTATTGCCGCGCGCATACCCGCAGGACTTGGCGAGGACGAGCTTTTTGAACGCTGATGGTCACTATATCGGAGCTTCAAAAGAAGCGCGCTTTAAACATTGTATGGAACTGCGCCGGGCGCTATGATTTTACGCCCGATTTCAAGGCCTATGACAGCGAGGGGCGCGCGGATCTGTACTGGAACTGCATCCTCGGCGCGGCGCGGCGGCACTATGACTATTCGCAGTTTATCCCGCTCTTCCGCGCGTTTGAGCAGTATGAGGATTCGGACGATTACGAGGGACTTTTCTGGCTGGGGCTTGAAAACAGCATATACCAGAAGGAAGCCGTCACGCGCCCCGCGCTTGCGGCGCTGCGGCGAAGCTATGCGCAGGCCGCGGTGAAAAGCTTCGCCGGGCATGACGATTTTCATCTTTATGAGGCGCTGACATACGCGCATTTTTCCCGTGTGCTCGGTCTGGCCGTTGAGCTGAACGGCTACGACGAAAAGCTGCTTGACGAGCTGGAGTTCACGCCGGACATGACGACGGAGGATATAGTTGCTCGCACGAAGGAGCTTTTCACACGCTGGTTCCAGATACGCACGGAGGAGAAGAAAGCGGCAAAGCGCCGCCTGATAACCCCGGCGCTGCATAAGCGCGGCAAGAAGCAGGGGAGCGGCACATTCCGCAAATTCGGCCTCGGCATTGCGGAGCATCCTGAAAATTCCTACGGCGGCAGCGGACAGGGGCAGCCGCAGGACGGGCAGATAAAAACCAAGATGTCCGCCGCGGAGCTGCGCGCGTTCATGGAGACAAAATACGGCAAAAGCGCCTTTTCCCCGCGCGTGTCGGACGAGATGGAGCGCAGCATCTGCACCGGCAGTCACGCAATGTGCCACCTGCACTTCACGCGCGGCGAGAGGCCGGATGTATCCCAGATCCAAAACGGGTTTGAGGCGCTTTCGCGCCAGCGCGAGGCCGCGCAGATAGAAAAAAACCGCGCAAGCTATGAGGCCAATCTTTCACAGAACCGCACTGCCATTGCAAAGCTGACAGGGAAGATACAAAATTCCGTGCTGCTGCACCTACAGCCTGCCCCCGTAAAGGCAAACTCCGGGCGGCTGAACGGCAGTCTCGCGTGGCGCGCCGCCATGCTGGACGATTCAAAGGTGTTCATAAAGAACGAGCAGGACGATGTCGGCGACCTTTCCGTGGATATCCTCCTCGACGCGTCCACCTCGCAGAAGAGCCGGCAGGAGGCCGTGTCCGCGCAGGGCTATATGATCGCGGAGAGTCTGACGAACTGCGGCATCCCGTGCCGGGTCATGTCCTTCTGCTCCATGACGGGCTATACCATCCTGCGCATTTTCCGCGACTATGACAAGCCGCGAGACAACAGGAAAATATTTGAGTATGTTTCAAACGGCTGTAACCGTGACGGGCTTGCGATATCGGCCGCGCACTATCTCATGGCGTCCTCGCCGTATGCGCACAAGCTGCTCATCGTGCTGTCGGACGTAAAGCCGAACGACGTTGTCAAGATCCCGTCTGTCCGCGGCGGTGAGCCGGAGTTATATGAGCAGCAGGCGGGCATAACCGACACGGCGATAGAGGTTCGCCGCGCGCGGGCCGATGGGATATCCGTCGTGTGCGTTTTCACGGGCGACGATGAGGATCTCCCCGCGGCAAAGCTCGTCTACGGCAGGGATTTCGCGCGAATAAAGTCGCTGGACATGCTGGCGGATACCGTCGGCAAGCTGATACAAAACCAGATAAAGAACATATGATATACGAAAACGCATCCGGTCAGTTATCCGACCGGATGCGTTTTGCGATGTTCACTTTTCAGCGTACAGAGGAAGCACATTCATTATCCGCTCGACACAGCCGTCCTCGCCGAGAACGCCGGAGTCGAGGCACAGGTCATAGCCTGCCGCGTCGCGCCATTCCTCGCCTGTGTAGTAATGGTAATACGCTGCGCGGCGCTTGTCCTCAACGCGGATGTGCCTTGCGACCTCTCTTTCAGACCACGCCAGCGAATATGAGGCCACGCGCGCCAGACGGCTTTCGAGCGGCGCGTGGATGAACACGCGCAGAACATCGCGCCTATCCTCGAGAAGATAGTTTGCGCAGCGGCCGAGGATTATGCAGCTTTCCTGCTGCGCCAGCTCCTTTATTATCTTTGCCTGAAAGGCGAAGAGGTTTGCCGTGGAGATATAGTCGTCGCTGTCGGGCGGAAGTATATCGCCGGTATACACCTTTTCCGCGGCGGATATCATTTCCTTGAAGCCGATGCGCTCATCCGCCTGTCCGAAAAGCCGCTCGTTTATGCCGCTGACCTCGGAAGCATAGCGCAGGAGGTCGCGGTCATAGTAGGGGACGTTCAGCGCTTCTGCCAGCTTCCGCGTGATGTTGTGCCCGCCGCTGCCAGTCTCTCGCGCGACGGTGATTACAAATTTGCTCATGTTCTTCCTCCCTCATGCGCCGAGATACGCCTTGCGCACCCGGTCGTCCTCGGCAAGCTCAGACGCCTTGCCGGACATGGATATCTTCCCGGTCTCAAGCACGTAAGCCCTGTCGGACACGGCCAGCGCCATTTTCGCGTTCTGCTCGACAAGAAGTATGGTGATGCCCGATTCGTGAAGCTGCTGGATAATGGCGAATATCTCCTTCACCAGAAGCGGGGAAAGCCCCATGGACGGCTCGTCCATGAGCACGATCTGTGGGTCGGTCATAAGCGCGCGCCCCGTTGCAAGCATCTGCTGCTCGCCGCCGGAGAGTGTTCCGGCAAGCTGGCGGCGGCGCTCCTTAAGGCGCGGGAAATGCCCGTAGACCTTTTCAAGATTTTCGTTTATCCGCGCCTGATCCTTTATGATATATGCGCCCATGCGCAGGTTCTCTTCGACCGTCATGCGCGCGAACACATGGCGGCCCTCCGGCACATGCGAAAGCCCCAGCGAGATTATCTTGTCCGGAGACACCTTTTGCAGGTTTTTCCCGTCAAGCTCTATCGTGCCGGATGAAGCCGGGATAAGGCCGGATATCGCGTGCAGTGTCGTTGTCTTGCCCGCGCCGTTCGCCCCGATGAGCGAGACGAGCTCACCCTGCGCAACGCTTAGAGTGATGCCCTTTATCGCGTGCACAGCGCCGTAAAACACATTCAGATCCTTTATTTCAAGCATTTGCCTCACCCCTTTTATTCGCCCAGATACGCCGCGACGACGCGCGGGTTTCTTGTTATCTCTTCCGGCAGTCCGGAGGCTATCGTCTGGCCGTAGTCGATGACCTGAATACGCTCGCACACGTTCATGACAAGCGACATGTCGTGCTCGATAAGCAGTATCGCCACGCCGAAGGTGCTGCGGATGGTATTTATGCACTCAAGCAGCTCCGCGGTCTCGGTCGGGTTCATGCCGGCGGCCGGTTCGTCCAGAAGCAGCACCTTCATGTCGGTGGCAAGCGCGCGGGCGATCTCCAGCTTGCGCTGGCGGCCGTAGGGCAGGCCGGAGGCGGGCAGATCTGCCGCGTCGTCCAGATGGCACAGGTGCAGAAGCTCCATGGCCTTTTCCTCCGCCTCCTTTTCCGCGCGCCAGAAGCGCGGCGTGCGCAGGCTTGCGTCAAAAAGGTTATAGTCGATATCTTTTGTAAATGCAGCCTTTACGTTTTCGATAACGCTCATATCGCGGAAAAGGCGTATGTTCTGGAACGTGCGCGCTATTCCGGCGTGCACGAACTGATATGTTTTTTTCCCGTTGAGGGGCACGCCGTTGAGCATCACGGTGCCCTCCGTCGGCACGTATACGCCCGTGAGAAGGTTGAATACCGTCGTCTTGCCCGCACCGTTCGGCCCGATAAGACCGATAAGCTCGCCCTCATATATCTTGATGTTGAAGTCGTTGACGGCCTTCAGGCCGCCGAAGCTTATGCCGAGCTTTCTGGTTTCAAGCACAGGCACTCTCTCGGTCTCAGCCATGGCTTTCCGCCTCCTTCCGTTCCGCTTTCGCCGCGGCGCGCGCCGCGTGCGCCGCCTTTATATCGGGGATAAGATTTTGCAGAGAAAACTCATAGGTTCCGAATATGCCCTTGGGCCGGAACATTATCACCACGATGAGCACCAGCGCGTACACGAGCATGGGGTACTCGAACACGCCGCTCACCGAGGCGGGCAGGGCCGCGACCCATGCGCCGTTTTTGATCTCATAGTTCACAAGGAACATTATCACCGCGGCCACGACGGAGCCAGTCATTGACCCCATGCCGCCCAGCACGACCATGACGACCACGAAGGTGGAATTCAGAATGCCGCCGTTTGTAAAGGCGAAGGAAGCCGTGGAAAGCGTCGCGTTCGCGCAGGCGTACAGTGCACCGGCAATGCCCGCGAAGAATGCCGAGTAGACGAAGGTCAGCACCTTGTAAAAAGAGGTGTTTATCCCGGAGGCGGACGCGGCAATCTCGTCATCGCGTATGGCGCGTATGGCGCGCCCGTATTTCGAGCGGACGAACATGAACATGAGCGTCAGGCATATTATCGTCACAAGCAGCGCAGCCCACAGATACGTCACCTTGCCCTTGCTGCCGAAGCCGAGACCGTTTTTGTACAGCGACGCCGCGGCGGAACCGAGCGCAAGTCCGTCCTGCCCGCAGAAAGGGAGGTTGTTGATTATATTGACGATTATCATGCCGAAGCCCAGCGTGATTATTGCAAGATAGTCGCCCTTGAGGCGCAGCGCCGGTATGCCCAGCAGCAGCCCGACCAGCGCGGCCAGCAGCCCCGCGGCCAGAATGCAGCCGAACAGCACAAGAATGAATGCCGCGCCCTTTTGCGATTCAAATACTCCCGCGCGCTCACAGGCAAGGCTTATGAGCGCCGCAGTATATGCGCCGATGGCCATGAAGCCGCAGTGCCCAAGTGAAAGCTGCCCCAGAAAGCCGAGCACGAGGTTGAGCGAGGCGGCCAGAATGATGAGGTAGCAGCACTGCCACAGGCATGGCGCAAGCACAAGCTTGAATGAGCTGCTGCCGCCGTAAGCCTCGGTTATAAACTGAAAAACGGTGAACAATATCACGATAACGGCGGTATTAAGGAAATATCCGCGCGCGGTCTTGCTTTTTTTCATACCTTTTCACCTGCGTTTCTGCCCAGAATACCGGCGGGCTTGATGATAAGGACAATTATAAGTATGAGGAACACGAAGGTGTCTGCCATGCTGGAGGATATATAGCTCGTCGTGAACGATTCTATGAGACCAATCACGATGCCGCCGAGGACAGCCCCCGGTATGATGCCTATGCCGCCGAGGACGGCGGACACGAACGCCTTCAGGCCGAGAAGAGAACCCATCGTCGTATATACCTTCGGGTACTGCGCCATGTACATCAGCGCCGCGATGGCCGCGAGGCCGGAGCCGATGGCGAAGGTCAGCAAAATAGTGTGGTTGACGTTTATGCCCATGAGCGTCGCGGCGGCCTTGTCCTCCGAAACGCAGCGCATCGCCCGGCCAAGCCTTGTTTTCTGTGTGAATTCATAAAGCACTGTCATAACGACGGCGCTTATAACGATCGTGATTATCGTCGTGTATTCCATCGTCACCGTGCCTATGCTTATGCCGCCCGCGGCAAACATCTGGCTTGCGACCTTGGGGTTGGGGCCTATCGCCGGGATGGCCTGCGCCAGGTTTTCAAGAAACAGGCTCATTGCGATCGCGGTTATAAGCGCGGTCATGGCCGTGCCTTTTTTGCGCACGGGGCGGTATGCGATAAGCTCCGTCGCCATGCCGACAAGCACGCATACGATTATGGCCGCGGCAACCGCCGCCCATGCCGGAAGCCCGAGAGCCAGCGCCGCCGGGGCCGCGAAGATCATCGTGTAGCCGCCCACCATGATAAAATCGCCATGGGCAAAGTTTATAAGGCGGATTATTCCGTATACCATTGTGTAGCCCAACGCGATCAGCGCATAAATGCTGCCCAATCGCAGGCCGACTATAAGCGTCTGAAAAAATGTGTTCACAGCGCACACCCTCTCTGTATGTTTTGCGGCATGAGCATGAAAGCCGCCGTTAATTCTTACAGAGCCGTTTTCACGGCTCTGTAAGCGGAAATGCGTTTATGCGGGAAGCTCGGAGACGACGTCGAGGAGCTTCGATGCGACGGTTGAACCGTCGGATTCAAAGGCGATGATAGCCGCTCCCTTTATGGGGGTGCCGGTCTCGTCGAGGGAGAATGTGCCGGTCACGCACTCATATACGGCCGAGGTATCGGCAAGCGCATCGCGCACCGCGGAGGATTCCGCCGTACCGGCCGCCTCGATCGCGGCCTTGTACATGTAAACGCAGTCATAGCCTGTTGCTGCGAAAGCGCTGGGAACTGTGCTGTACTTGGCCTCATATGCCTTGACGAAGGAAGAGACCTTCTCGGACGTATCGGAGGGGTCATAGTGGTTCGTCCAGTACACCTTGTTGAATGCCGTCAGGTCTGCGCCGTCAACGACATAGTCAGGCGTGGTGTCGTAGCCGTCAGCGCCCATGATAACTCCGGTGTAACCGGCTGCACGCGCCTGCGGCACAACATATGGGCCGATAACGTCGTAGTAGAAGGGGGCGTACACGAAGTCAACACCGGCCTTCACCATTGCGGCAAACTGGTTGGTGTAGTCCTGCACGTCGAGAGACGCGGTGGACTGTGCATCGACTATCTCAATGCCGTATTTCTCACATGCGGCGGAGAAGGAGTCGTAAAGCCCCTTGGAGTAAACGTCCGCGGCGCAGTAGACAACGCCGGCCTTTTCAAATCCCGCCTGCTTTGCATAGGCCGCCGCGATAGCGCCCTGGAAGCTGTCGGCGTAGCATGCGCGGAACACATAGTCGTCCTCAGTGGTGATGGAGTCGGCAGTTGCGGTGGGTGAGAGGAGGCAGACCTCTTCTTCATTTGCCGCGTCGGTTATTGCGGAGGTGCAGCCCGACGTGGCCGAGCCGACTATCAGTCCGACGCCCTGCGCGACGAGCGAGTTGAACGCGTTCAGGCATTCTGTCGGGTCGCTCTGGTCGTCGGTCTTTATAAGCTCTACCTGACGGCCGAGAATGCCGCCGGATGCGTTTATCTCTTCCACAGCGAGGTCAGTGCCGGTAACAACGCCGTTGCCGTATGCGGCAAGCGCGCCGGTGTTCGGGGAAATGACGCCGATGACTATCTTGCCGTCGGGATCACCGGCGTCCGCGCTTCCGGCAGCGGAACCGGCACTCCCTGCACTGCCGCAGGCCGCGAGGCTGAGCATCATGCACAATACAAGCGTCAGGCACAACAAAGACTTTCTTTTCATTTTATTTTCCTCCTCTTTTTGTTTTCGCTGTCCGTGCGCGGCGCTTTAATTCTTCCGCATAGCCGGACATCCCCGATAAAAACAGGAAAGGGCGCGAGACCTCTCAGCCTCGCGCCCTTGCGATGGTCGAATTATAGCACATGTTGCACAAAAGTCAACACCTGCATTTGGTGAAAATGCTAATATCATTCATTACAAAGCGTAATGGATAGGGCATATAAAACGGCATACCGCATTTTATATGCGGTATGCCGTTGCGGTCTTACTTTGCGATGACCTTCTTGAGACGTGCGTATCTGGGCAGGGAATTCTCAAGCGGAAGCTCCGGCTCGCCCTGAATGAGAGGCAGAACGTAGTCGATGAACTCGTCCTTGAGGCCGTTCTCGGTCTCGTTTATCCACTCCAGCGGAACCTTCTTCTCGTAGTTTGCGACCTCGGAGAGGGGAATGAGCTTGCACTTGCAGCTGTACTTGCCGTCCACCGTCTCGCGCTCGAACGCGACCATCTGCCCAGTGACGCCGTTGACGGCTTCCTTGACGGCAGTCTCGCCGGCAGTGTATGCTTCTTCGATATCGGTCAGGGAGGCGAGATGCGCACCGCAGCGCTGGAGCAGGCTGAGCTCAATGCCGCGCACCTTCGCGCCGGTGTGCTCTTTCAGGCGCTGTGCAAGCATAACGGCGAGGCCGCCGAGCTGCGCATGGCCGAAGCCGTCTGTCGCGGAGGTCTTCGCCTCGGAAACAAAGCTGCCGTCGGCGTAGTGGATGCCCTCGGAAACAGCGACGAGGACCTTGCCGTTCTTCTTGTATATTTCGTCAACATCGCTGAGGAACTTGTCCATGTCGAAGTCGCACTCAGGGAGGTAAATGAGATCCGGGCCGGAGCCGAACGCGGAAGCGAGCGCGGCGCTGGCGGCAAGCCAGCCAGCATGGCGGCCCATTATCTCGACCACGGTGATCATGCCGTTGTCATAAACTCTGGCATCCTTGTTTATCTCCATGCAGGACGTGGCGATATACTTCGCGGCGCTTGCAAAGCCGGGGCAGTGGTCGGTGCCGAAAAGGTCGTTGTCGATGGTCTTGGGCACGCCCATCACGCGGCACTCGTAGCCGACGGATTCCATGTAGCGGCTTATCTTGTTGCAGGTATCCATGGAGTCGTTGCCGCCGTTGTAGAAGAAGTATCTCACATCGTACTTCTTGAATATCTCAAGGATGCGCTTGTAATCGGTGTCGTCCTTCTCGGGGTCTGCGATCTTGTAGCGGCAGGAGCCAAGCTCGGAAGACGGCGTGTTGAGCAGCAGCTTGAGCTCTTCGGGGTCCTCCTCATCCATGACGTACAGCTTGTCGTCAAGGACGCCCTTTATGCCGTTGGCCGCGCCATAGACCTTCGTTATCTCATCCGCGTCAAGCGCGGTCTTGATAACGCCGTAAGCGCTGGCGTTGATAACGGCCGTCGGTCCGCCCGACTGCCCGAAAATACATGCACCGACAAGTTTTTTGCTCATTATTTTTCTTCCTCCGTAATGCGATAAAATTTTTGCTGTTTTGTTTATTGTGCGCATTGATTATATCCATATTTGAGGATATAATATAAATGAAATTTTGTAAATATGCTAAATGTACAAAATTAATAAACTGTAAGGGAGATTTTAATAATGCCACTGGTAACAACCAAGGAAATGTTTGAAAAGGCCTACAAGGGCGGCTATGCTATCGGCGCTTTCAACGTCAACAACATGGAGATCGTTCAGGGTATTACCGAGGCAGCCAAGGAAGTCAACGCACCGTTGATCCTTCAGGTTTCCAAGGGTGCCCGCGCTTATGCAAACCATACTTACCTTGTCAAGCTCGTCGAGGCCGCTATCATCGAGACCGGCCTGCCCATCGCGCTCCACCTCGACCACGGCAGCGACTTTGAGCTTTGCAAGTCCTGCATTGACGGCGGCTTTACCTCCGTTATGATAGACGCTTCCTCCAAGCCCTTTGATGAGAACATCGCCATCACCCGCAAGGTCGTCGAGTACGCGCATGACCACGGCGTCGTTGTCGAGGCCGAGCTTGGCACTCTTGCCGGCATTGAGGATGAGGTCAACGTCTCCGCAGAGGACAGTTCCTACACCAGACCCGAGGACGTTCAGGAATTTGTTGAGCGCACCGGCTGCGACTCTCTGGCTATCGCCATCGGTACCTCCCACGGCGCATACAAGTTCAAGCCCGGCACGGATCCCCACCTCAGATTCGACATCCTTGAAGAAGTCGAAAAGCGCCTGCCCGGCTTCCCGATAGTTCTCCACGGCTCCTCCTCCGTTCCTCAGGAATTCGTCAAGATCATCAACGAGAACGGCGGCAAGATGCCCGGCGCCATCGGCGTTCCCGAGGATCAGCTCCGCAAGGCGGCTTCCATGGCTGTCTGCAAGATCAACATCGACTCCGACCTGCGTCTTGCAATGACCGCCTCCATCCGCAAGTACTTCAACGAGCATCCCGAGCATTTCGACCCGCGCCAGTACCTGGCTCCGGCCCGCACCGCCATCAAGGACATGGTCAAGCACAAGCTGGTCGATGTTCTCGGCTGCGACGGAAAGGCATAATAATTCCAAATTAAAACGGCATATGATTCAGCGACAAACGTGAGGAGGTAAAAGATGCGTCCAGGATCTGAGCAGGCGCGGCATTCTGCCGCCGGCAGGGAAGCGGGGACATATGACACCGTCCTTATATTCCGCCTTGTGGGCGCTTCCGTTCTCTTCGCCGTCTCACTTATCATAGATAAGCTGCCTGATTTCGTGGGCGTTCTTTTGCTTATCCTCTCTGCCGCCGTTGCGGGCTATGACGTTCTTATTGATGCGTTTTCCTGCGTGTCTGAGCGTGATTTCTTTGCAACTCCGGTCATTGTCGCTGCCGTTACCGTGGTTTCCTATATGATTGGCTTCGGCGCAGAAGGAGCGGCTCTTATGGTATTATATCAGATAGGGCTGCTCCTTATCGCCTATGCGGAGGAGCGCACGCGCAGATCCGCGCTGGAGCTGCTGCAATATCAGGATGAGGCCACGGTCGATCATATCACGCAGCTTATCCTGCGCGACGGCGCAGGCTCTATGAGCATTGAGGGCGTCATCGGCTACAGCGCGGGAAAGGTGCTGAAATACGCGATGATATTCAGCGTCGTGTACGCCATTGCGCTGCCGATTATCACAAATTACAGCCTGCGCGTTTCCGTGCACCGCGCAATGACCATTATCCTCATTGCAACTCCCATGTCCGTCGTCATTTCCATGCCGCTTACTGGGATAATCGGAATGTGCTTCAGCGCCCGTCACGGCGTGGTATTCGACAGCGCCGCCCTTATGGAGACGACAGCGGATGCCGACGTCGCTGTTTTTGATAATGCGGGCGTTTTTTGCAGCATAAACCCGAAGCTTGCCTCTGTGCAGTCCGATATACTGGATGACAGCACGTTTGTCACATTTGCCGCACACGCGCTGTATTATTCCGACCAGCCCGTTGCGCGGGCTGTCGCCGCCGTATACACCAGCGATTACCAGCTCCAACTCGTCAAGAATTTTGCCGATATTCCGGGCTACGGGGTCGAGGCGGACATCGGCGGGGCGCATGTCGTACTTGCAAACAGGGAGCTGTTCGTTGGAAGGGGAGTGGCGCTTCCCGCCGATAAGGACGGCAATGGGCAGTCGTTTTTCATGACCGTGGCCGGGAGATACGTCGGTCGGCTTACTATAAATTCGCAGTATAACGATGAGGCCGACGGGCTTGCCATGAGCATGAAAGAAGCGGGCGTGCCAAGATGCGTGCTGCTGACTGAGGACGGCAATACCGAAAGCCGCAGGATCGCCGAGGAGACAGATTTCAGCGAGGTCTACGGTGAGTGCGACACGGCGAAGAAGCTTCGCATAGTGTCGGAGCTGAAAAACAGCACAAAGGGCGCGGTGCTTTTCGTTTATGCCACAGGCGTCGAGGCGCACAGCGACGCGGACGTTGATATCCGTGTCAGCAAGCGCGGCAAATATGCCGACGTGCTCATCACGCCGGAGTATCTTGCAAACCTTCCGTTCGCCGTGCAGATATGCAGGCGTATGCGCGAGATTGCCATTGAGAACGCCGTTTTCGCGTTCGTTGTAAAAACGATTCTGGTGTTTCTAAGTATAATAGGTTACTGCAACATCTGGTTTGCGATTTTTATTGATGTGGTGGCCGCTGTGGCGACGATACTCAACAGCATCAGGGTCACAAGCGAATCGCTTATCAGCGCTTTTATGTACAAAACCGGCCAGCGTTGAATAAATAATTGCTGTAAACCGGCTTGAAAAATTCAAAATGCTGAATCCAAGCGGGAGAGCAGAAGCGCCGCCGCCATATGAGCATGGCGTGTTGCAGAGTGCTCTACCGCTTGGTACGGGCATATATAACTTCGCATAATATCAATTTAACGAAGTTTGCACTTGCTTTTTTAAGCCGGTTGACATATAATTATGTCAGGTAATGAATTATGTAAATCTGCTTACGGAGGCGCTTATGAATCTCGACCAGATAAACGACGTTCCGGATATCCTCATGGAGTTCCTCGAATATCACTCGACCGTGCGCGGGCATTCTGACCGGACTGTTTTTGCGTACTATACCGATCTGAAAATTCTGTTCCGGTATCTTAAACGCCGCCGGCATCTCGTTGCGCCCGATGTGCCGTTCAATGAAATCGACATCACTGATGTTGACCTTGATTTTATCAAAGCGACAAAAATCGAAGAGCTTTACAGATACCAGAGCTTTTCACCGGAATCGACCGATTCCCTCTCTGCCGCCAGCCGCTGCCGGCGTACCTCGTCTGTCAAGTCCTTCTTTAATTACCTTACGCTAAAGCGGCATCTTCTGGAAAAGAATGTTTGCCAAGAGCTTGACATGCCGAAGCGGCAGGCGTCTCTTCCCAAATTTCTGGACGAAGCCGAGTGTGAACGGCTGCTCAGCGCCTGTGAGGGTAAATATGAATACCGCGATTACGCCATTCTCATGCTGTTTTTGTCCTGCGGCCTGCGGGTGTCGGAGCTTGTGTCGCTTAATCTGACGGATGTGCATGATGACTACGTGCGCGTTATCGGTAAGGGCAATAAGGAGCGCGTGGTGTTCTTCGCCGAGGGCTGCCGCGAAGCGCTGGATGATTATCTGGCTGTGCGCGACAATGGGAAGATACGCGAGGAGGACAAAAACGCCCTCTTTATCAGCAGCGTCAACCGGCGTATCACAAGCCGCGGCGTGGAACAGATGGTGGACAAAAAGCTGCTCATGGCCGGGCTTGACGCCGACAGATATTCGCCGCATAAGCTTCGGCACACCGCGGCGACGCTTATGCTGAAAAACGGCGTGGATACGCGCGCGCTGCAGGAGGTCCTCGGGCACAGTAATCTAAATACAACGCAGATATACACGCACTTGGATAACACACAGCTGCACGAGGCCGCAATGGCAAATCCGATAGGCCGGAAAAAGAAATCAGAACTGGAATGATATAATGTACATTGCAAACAGCGCCCGAATCCGACGTCAAGTCTTTGATCCGGGCGCTGTTTATTTACTTTTCAGTCAGCGGTATCGCGCTTCCGATATCAAAAACGGGTCTGTCGGTCAGATACTGCGGCCTGATTCCGCGCGCGGATAGAAAACCCAATATACGCCACTTATACGGGTGCTCGTCCAGCACGCCCGTAAAGCACAGCTTATCACGGCTTATCTTAAACCCGGCGCCGCCGAGGAAGCCGTATTCAAAGCCGTCAAGCGCGACGTGTCCGGGCGATATTTGCAGCACATCCAGACCCGCGGCCGCCGCGGCACGTGTCAATCCCCTGTCCTGCGATATTATCGAACGCTCGTCCACAATAAGCGCAGAGCATTTTGCATAGCCCTGCTTTATGCTCAATGGCTGCATATCCCCCACGCTTGTTAAATGTTCAACAATTAGTGAACATGACACCCTTGGGCAGTAGAAGAATTTGCGCCCGAACGCCGCGATGTTTAACTGCGCATCATGGGGATATGCCTCGCGCTGGGTGATGTCTGCATATACTGTGTCCGCGCCGAGCTTTTGCAGCGCTTTTGAAAAGTCCGTTTCCCGCAAATACGGCGCAAGCCACAGCCTCTCCCCTCCCGCGTGGAATACGGATAGGTCCGCATGTCCGGAGAGGCGCGCGTCAACATCCGGGTTATCTGGCACGAAAAGCGGGTGAATATTCAGATTTTGAAGCGGTTTTTCCAATAAATCCGCATATTTTTGCCCGATAATGACGGTGCCCGCCGCAAGGGGCAGGTTGGGCGACAGAACAAATTCAGCCATTTTTGCCAAGCACGGCGCGGATAGCCTCTCTGACGTTGCTGACAGGTATGAGCTTCATCCCGTCGAAGTGCTTCACTTCATCCCTTACGTGCGCCGGGATGACACAGCGCGTAAAGCCAAGGCGCGATATTTCTGACAGGCGCTGATTCAGCGCGCTCACGGAGCGCACCTCGCCTGAAAGGCCGACTTCGCCTATCGCGGCAAGGTCTGCGCCAAGCGGCCGGTCAAGATAGCTTGAGGCTATTGCCAGTATCGTCGCAAGGTCCGCGGCCGGCTCATCAAGGAACAGCCCGCCTATGACGTTTATATACGAGTCGCAGTTGGATACGGGCAGACCGCCGCGCTTTTCCAGCACGGCAAGCAGCATTGCCGTGCGGTTATAGTCGATGCCGTTGCTGCGGCGCGCGGCGGAATTGTACCCGGCCTGACACAGCAGGGCTTGAACCTCCGCGAGGATTGGCCTTGTGCCCTCGACAACGCAGGCCACGCAGGTGCCGGGGCTGTTCTCAGGCCGCCCGGAAAGCAGCATTTCAGAGGGGTTCTCGACGCATTTCAGGCCATTATCGACCATTTCAAATACGCCAATCTCATTTGTGGAGCCAAAGCGGTTCTTCGCCGCGCGAAGGATGCGGAAGCTCGTGCTGCGCTCGCCTTCAAAGTACAGCACGCAATCGACCATATGCTCAAGCACCTTGGGGCCGGCGATGCTGCCCTCCTTGTTTATATGACCGACGACGAACACCGTAAGCCCTTTGTCCTTGGTCACGCGCATAAGGCGCATGGTGCATTCGCGTACCTGGGTTATGCTGCCGGGGGCAGAGCTTACATCGGCGTCGGACACGGTCTGTATGGAGTCGATTATAACTACGTCGGGCGAGACCTCTTCGATACAGGCGACGATGCTGTCAATGTCAGTCTCCGCGAGAACGTAGATATCCCCGTCCACGCCGAGTCGTGTCGCGCGAAGCTTTAACTGCCGCTCGCTCTCTTCACCTGTGATGTACAGGACGCGGCGATTTGCGTCTATTTTGCCGCACATCTGAAGCAGCAGAGTGGACTTGCCTATGCCCGGCGCGCCGCCGACGAGCACGAGCGCCCCCACAACAGCGCCGCCGCCCAGCACGCGGTCGAATTCCGAAATGCCCGTTGAAAAGCGTATCTCCGCCGTGGTGTCAAGTTCAGATATCTTTTTTGCGGCAGGCGCGGCGCGGCCGGAACGCACAGCTCTGCTCTTCGCGCCCGCGGCTTCAAGCTTAACCTCCGTCAGCGTATTCCACGCGCCGCAGACAGGGCACTTTCCGGCCCAGTTCGGCGTTTCATTGCCGCATTCCGTGCAGCAGTATATTGTCTTTTGTTTTGCAGCCATCAGCTATTCTCCGATTATGTATGTTATATGTGCAGATTGGAATGGATGAATTGAAGGTATGACGCCATCAGCACTGTTGAAAGCGCCGTTTGATAGCGGCTGTCCGTAAGCTTTGTTATGTCCGAATGATTGGACACGAAGCCGCATTCCACAAGGATCGCCGGGCAGTCAACATTTGAAAGAATGTACAGCCTGTTTTTGTCCGGCTCCGCCACGCGCCGGTTCTGCGGGTCGAGACTGTTGACAAGGTTATCGTGCATAAGGCGGCCGAAGTCCTCGCTTTTCCCGTTTGATGAGTAGAGCACCTGCGCGCCGCTCGGCTGTGCCGTGGGATAGCAGTTCTGGTGTATGCTCAAAAGCACGGCGTTCGGCGTGGCATTCACCACCTGCGTCCTGTAGACAAGCTCCTCATGCTCGCTGTAGCTCAGTGCATCCGCCCCGCGGCTGTCATCTGTGCGCGTCATGACGGCGCTTTGCCCGCAGAAGGCGGAAACGGCCTGAAGGCGCAGCGCAATGGCGAGGTTGATGTCGCTCTCTCTTGAACCGTCCGCGCCGACAGCGCCGCCGTCTATCCCGCCGTGCCCCGCATCTATGACAAGCGTTGCTTCCTCCGGCAGAACGGCAGATGCGGCCTTGGTGTGGTCAAGATTTGCCGCAAAAGCCGACAGCGCGATGAAAACGGCCAGCGCCAGTGCCGCCGCAATAACATGCTTTTTCTCAAGGACAAGAAAAGATTTGAACATATATCCACCTCACGGCCCAGAATGTGAGGTATGGCATTATTATATATGCTTTCGCCGCGATAGTCAAACTAATTGACCGCGCGGACTTACAGCAGTATACAGATAAGCCCACCGCTTCCCTCATTTATTATCCGCTGCAAGGTCTCCTGAAGCTTTGACTTTGCCCCCTCCGGCAGAGATTCTATCTTATTCGTAAGCCCCTCCTCCGCAATATCATACAGCGACTTGCCGAAGATGTTCGACTGCCATATCCTGTTCACATCGCCGTCAAAGCCTTGGAGAAGGAAGTTTATGATATCCTCTGACGCCGTCTCGCCGCCGATCGCTGGCGTTACCTCGGTCTCGATATTCGTCATGAGCATGTGTATCGCCGGGGCGTTCGCTTTCAGCTTGACGCTGTATTTTCCGCCCTGCCGGACTATCTGCGGCTCTTCCAGATGCATCTGTGAGGAATCCGGCATGACGACGCCGTAGCCCTTCGTCCTCACGTCCTCAAGCGCTGTGCGCAGCTTGTCGTAATCCTGCTTTACGGCGCTCATTTCCGCCAGCGTTGCAATAAGGTCGCCGTCGTTCTTCACCTCTATCCCGGTCTGGTCGCTTATTGTCTTGTAGTACAGCGCCCGCGGAAGCTGCACAGAGATGGTTATCGCGCCCGTGCCAAGGTCCGTCTTTTTTATTTTTGCACTGCACACATTTTCGCATTCGGCCAGTGCCGCGGCTGTGCGGCGGCAGTCCTTTATTCTGGATGCGTCTTCGCCGCATGTGCATATCTTCTCATACATGTCTTTTTTCAGCTCATTGTCGTCCGGCAGGGCGTCCAGCCATTCCGGCAGATAGAAGCCGATGGATTTCAGCGGGAACTCCTCCAGCACGGAATGTATTATTTCGCCGATCCCCGCCTCGTCCAGCTCAAGGCAGTTGACGGCAAGGCACTTCACGCCGTACTGCACCGAGATGTCTGCCGCTATGAGCTGCGCGCTTTCGGACTGCGGGGCCGTGCTGTTCAGCAGCACGACGAAGGGCTTTCCTATCTCCTGTAATTCCGAAATGACGCGCGCCTCCGCCTGAATATAGCGTTCGCGCGGTATGTCGCATATGCTGCCGTCGCAGGTGACAACGATGCCGATGGTGGAATGCTCGGCAATGACCTTATAGGTGCCCTTCTCCGCGGCCTCCGTGAGCGTGACCTCATGGTCGAACCACGGCGTCGTCACAAGGCGTTCTTCCCCGTCCTCAAACTGTCCGGCCGCGCCGTCCACCATGTAGCCCACGCAGTCAACAAGGCGGACGGAGAGCTGAGTGTTTTCGTCCACGCTTATGGTGACGGCGTCCTCCGGAACGAACTTTGGCTCGGCTGTCATGATGGTCTTTCCGGAGCCGCTTTGCGGCAGCTCATCCTTTGCGCGCTCGCGCATGTAGGTGTTGTCTATCTGCGGGATGACCAGCTTTTCCATAAATCGCTTTATAAATGTGGATTTGCCGGTCCTGACCGGCCCAACTACGCCGAGCATGAAAGCCCCGTTCGTCCGTGCCGCAATATCGCGGTAAATATAAGTGTCAGTCATAATAAAAGCCTCCGCTCTCATGTTCTCGTTTGTACGAGTCTATGAGAGCGGAGGACAGAATATGCAATGCGCTATATGAAGGAAACGACCTGACCGTGCTTCCGGGAAAGAACAAAGCCGACGTCCGGGAACGCGCCGCTAAGCCGCCTGAACAGCACAGGCATAACGGGCGCCTCGGTGCAGAAGTGGTCTCCGTCTATGAGGTTCAGCCCAAGCTCCGCCGCTTCGAGGAATTGATGGTATTTTATATCCGCCGTGACGTAGGTGTCACAGCCCGCGGCAAACGCGTCATGCACGCAGTCGCCCCCGGCGCCCCCCATCACGGCCAGTCTTTTGACTGCCTTTCCGGCAGAATAGTACCGCAGACCGTTTGTATTCAGCTTATCCCTGCACATATGCAGGAAATCATCAAACTCCGCCGCTACCGGCAGAGCACCAATTCGGCCGCAGCCCTCCGCGTCAAGCGCGCACTCAGGCTCCGCCCCGAGAAGGCGTATGAGCACGTCATTCACGCCGCCCTCGGCAATATCAAGGCTGGTGTGCGCGGAGATCACCGCAATGCCGTTTTCGGCAAGGCGCAGAAGCTTTTCGTCATCGACGCACTTTATCGCGGTGAATATGAGCGGGTGGTGCGAGATAATAAGCTGCGCGCCCGCGCGTATCGCCTCATCTATCACGATGTCCGTCACGTCAAGCGAAAGAAGCGCCGTTTTCACCTCCGCACTGCGGCGGCCAAGCTGCAGGCCGGAATTATCAAAGCCCATCTGCGCCGCGAACGGGGCGATGGAGTCAATATATTCATATATGTCGTTGACTGTCGTCATAGCACAGCGTCCCTCATTTCATATAATCCGTTAAGTATCTCCGCGGTGAGCTTCTGCCGGCCGCGCATCCGCGGGGCCTTGCTCATCCCCGCCGCGGCCCTTTCAAAGCGCTTTATCAACGCCGCAAGCTGCACCGGGAAAAGCGCGTTCCCCACGGCAAGCTCATATTTGCCCGTGAAAAGCTCCGCGTCCGAAAGCGGCGTCCGTGCGCCGAAGCACGCGGAAAGGATCTGATATATCTCGCCGTTTTCTTCGATAAGCCACTCGCCGCAAATGGCAAAGTCGTTGTTCGTCAGCCAGTAGCGCAGCACTTCGGCTTTCGTCATGGGCTGGAGTATGAGCAGGATGTCGCGGCTCATGACCCAGTCCGCCCTGTCAAGTATGCCGCAGATGGTATCGCCGCCCATACCGGCGACCACAACGGTGTCAAGCTCCTCGCTGCCGCAGCCGTCAAGCCCGTCGCACAGGCGGAAGCATATCCTGTCCTCAACACCGGCCTGCCGCGCCGAAGCGACAGCGGTGGAAAGCGGCCCCTCATTTATATCGGAAGCAATTATCTTCCCGCTGTAGCCGTGCTGTGCCATGTATACCGGCAGATATCCGTGATCCGTGCCGACGTCCGCAAAGCCGCGGCCATGCGGCAGTATGGACGCGATAAGCTCCAAGCGTTTGTTCATAGTGTCTCTCCAACAGGCAAAGTAAAATTAAAAGCCGGACAGAGTCCGGCTTTTGTCACGCGCCGCAGAATTAAAGCGTCTCAAGATAAGCCTTGAGGCCGACAAGGAACTCGTCGGGATCAACGCCGTGTGCCGCACATGCCTGCTCAAGCGTTTCGCCGCTTGCAAGGGCGCAGCCCATGCAGTGCATGCCGATGGCCTGGAAGGCGGGCATAGCCTCGGGGCAATTGTTGACTATCTCGGAAATTAAGGTCTCTCTAGTGATCTCCATTGTGTTTCACCTTTCATAAGTTTCTATTTATATTTCCCCGGCGGGGAGTACCCTCGGCCGGCAAGAGCATATATAGTTTTGACGGACAAAAAACCGCCCATACACCCAAATTTGCTTTGCAAGCACAGAGAGTATAATAAATACGCATAAAAGAATTGGGACGCAACAGCGCCCCAATTCTTCTCACAGGCGATCAGGCCTGCTCTCTCATCTTAGCAAAGCACTCGCTGCAGTAAACGGGGCGATCAGACTTCGGCTCAAAGGGAACCTTTGCCTCGCCGCCGCATGCGGCGCAGACTGCGGTGTAGAACTCACGGGGGCCACGGGCAGCGTTCTTGCGAGCGTCACGGCAGGCCTTGCAGCGCTGGGGCTCATTCTGGAAGCCGCGCTCTGCGTAGAATTCCTGCTCACCGGCGGTGAAAACGAACTCCTTGCCACACTCTTTGCAAACTAAGGTCTTGTCTTCGTACATTTCGAATCCTCTCTTTTGATAAATGTGCCGTTTCGGCTGTATTTGCGAACAGCTCTTCGCTGATGTCGCTGATGTAAAGCTCCGCGCCAGAGTGCGGAATTCTCACAAAGCTGTCAATGCGCCGGAGGCATCAAACCACGGACGCCGATAAATAGACCAACATAACCTGACATGCCTTGAGAAGTCGCATCATAGATTCCATGCTCTCCGGCTTGAACCAAGCTTCCGCGAATGCGGCAACCTAAGAAAACGCCGATAACCAAAAGAGGGTATACGAGAGTTGCCCGAATGGGCGGGAAATGCATAAACGGGATGCGCTGTATCTGTAGATACAAAAATAACCATCATAATTACAAGATATATTATACAACAGTCCGCCGCAAAGTCAACATTTTTTTGCATAAAAGCCAAAAAATTTGGCGGGGTCATATATCCATCTGCTGCTGACCCATGTATTCCAGCCCCAGATGCTCATATGCGCGCCGCGTTACACAGCGCCCGCGCGGCGTGCGCGTGAGGAAGCCATTTTGCAGAAGGTACGGCTCATACACGTCCTCAATGGTGACAGAATCCTCATTTATCGTCGCGGCAAGGGTTTCAAGGCCGACAGGCCCGCCGTTATAAAAGTCTATGATGCTTTTAAGCATGCGCCTGTCCAGTGCGTCAAGGCCGAGCTTATCCACCTCAAGGGCGAGCAGCGCCTTGTCCGCGACCTCTTTTGTTATGACGCCGTCCGCCATGACCTGCGCGTAATCGCGCACGCGGCGGAGAAGCCTGTTTGCGATTCGCGGCGTGCCGCGGGAGCGGGAAGCGATCTCATACGCGCCCTGCGGCTCGATCTTCGCATTGAGTATCCCGGCGGAGCGCGTGACGATGCGCATAAGCTCCTCCGGCGAATAAAGCTCAAGCCGAAGCGTTACGCCGAAACGGTCACGCAGCGGCGCTGTGAGCTGTCCGGAACGCGTCGTCGCACCGATTAGCGTAAAATGCGGGAGATCAAGGTGTATGGAATTCGCGGAAGGCCCCTTGCCGAGGATTATATCTATCGCGTAATCCTCCATCGCGGGGTAAAGTATCTCCTCATACGCGCGGTTGAGGCGGTGTATCTCATCAACGAAGAGGATATCCCCTTCGTTCAGATTGGTCAGCATGGCCACAAGGTCGCCCGGCTTTTCTATAGCGGGGCCGGAGGTGATGCGCATATTCACGCCCATCTCGTTTGCTATCACCGCGGCAAGCGTCGTCTTGCCAAGGCCCGGGGGGCCGTGCAGCAGCACATGGTCAAGCGACTCATTGCGCATCTTTGCCGCGTTTATAAAAATGTACAGGTTCTCCTTGGCCTTCTCCTGCCCGATATACTCGGATATAGTTCTGGGGCGCAATGAACCCTCCGCGCTGTCCTCCGGGAGGCTTGCCGCGGTGGTTATCATTTCATCATTGGCGTCCGCTGAAAAATTGATGCTCATACTTTCCTCACGTTTACTTTACCATGTGCTTCAAAACGGCCTTGATTATCTGCTCGGCAGACATCCCGCCGACGTCCAGCTTCTTTATCACGGGCGTGACCTCGGCCGCGCTGTACCCAAGCACGGACAGCGCCGTCATGGCGTCGCCGATGCTGCCGTCCTGCACGGCGGGGGATGCACCGGATGCAGCCGGGAGGCTGTAGTCTCCGCCGCCCATTTCCTTGCGTATTTTATCCTTAAGCTCAAGTATAACGCGCTGCGCTATCTTCTTCCCGACGCCCGGTGCGACCGTCAGCGCCTTTTCATCGTTGTTCATGATCGCCAGCGCCAGCGCCTCCGGACTGTTGTAGGAAAGAATGGACAGCGCGGCCCGCGGCCCTATCCCGGACACGGAGGTCAGCATCATAAAGCAGCGCTTTTCACCCACGTTTGAAAAGCCGTACAGGTCAAAGTTGTTCTCCCCTATTGCCTCCGCGACGTAGAGCTTGGCCTTCGTGCCGAGCTTCAGCGCAGAGACTGTGCCCGCTGTAACATTCAGCGCAAAGCCGATGCCGCCGCAGTCAATAACTGCAAGGCCGGGCTGCAATTCCACAACAACGCCCTCTATGTGGTAGAACATTCTTCCCTGTCTCCCTTATATAAAAGTGAAGTGGAGCTGCGCGCATGGCACAGCGCCAGCGCCACGGCGTCTGCCGCGTCGTCGGGCTTCGGCGGCGACGGCAGGGCGCATATGCGCCTGACCATGTCCATCACCTGATTCTTCTCCGCCCGGCCATATCCGACAACGGCCTGCTTGACCTGAAGCGGCGTATATTCATATATTGCGACGCCGGCCTTTCTGCACGCCAGAAGGAGCACTCCCCTCCCGTGCGCCACGGCAATGCCGGTCGTAATATTCGTGTTGAAAAAAAGCTCCTCGATAGACACGGCATCCGGCTTGAAAAGCTCCAGAAGCTGGCACATATCGTCATATATCTGCTCAAGCCGGGCGGAAAGCATAGTGTGCGCCGGCGTTGTGATAACGCCGCAGTTGACGAGCTTATACTCCCTGCCAGAAAAATCGATAACGCCGAAGCCGATAGTGGCGATACCGGGGTCTATGCCCAGAATACGCATCAGATCACATCCTGTATGAATTTTAGCACATTTTTCGCTTAATGGCAACATAAAAGAGAGCGCGCATCGCTGCGCGCCCTCAGGCGTTTTTCGCTGTCAGCTTATTTTGCGAGTATCTCGTTGATCTTCGCCTCGGCCTGCTTTGCGATATTCTCGGGCACGATACCGGCGGCAACGACCTTGTCGAATATCTCGCCGCATTTCTTCTTGTTCATGAGCTTGATGGGGTACTTGAGAAGCTGCGGGGCCAGCTCCTTTATAACGGCGGCAGTCTCTTCGTTGTCAAAAAGCTCTTTGACGGTGATGTTTCTGAATTCCATTGTGTAACTCCCTTCAAATTCTTTGTGCGGATGGATGTGTTTATTTTAACTTATTACCGCGCGCAATGTCAAGTCGAGACTTGCGAAAGGCGGAAATATTACACGGCGCAGAAACCTCCTGTTGTGTAAAACAGCAGGAGGTTTAATGCAATAATATCAAAAAACAAGAAATTGGGCCTTGCGCTTATTTCCGCTTCGTAAATGCTTACTCCGCGTCTTCCCAGTTATGCCAGACGTTCTGGACATCGTCGTTATCCTCAAACATGTCGAGCATCTTCTGCATGTTCTTGATATCGTCCTCATTGGTCAGCTTGATATAGCCGTTCTGGGGGATCATTTCGACCTGTGCGGAAAGAAGCTTATACCCGGCGGAGGTGAGCGCGTCGGCGACCGCGGCAACGGCGTCCTCGGCGGTGTAGACGTTCATGACCTCGCCGTCGGCCTCAAAGTCGGCAGCACCGGCCTCAAGCGCGTCCATCATGACGGTGTCCTCATCAAGCTCCTCGTCCTCATTGTCAATGACAATGACGCCCTTTTTATCGAAGGACCAGGACACGCAGTTCGCCGCGCCCATGTTCCCGCCGTACTTGTCGAAGTAGTGGCGCATTTCACCGGCGGTGCGGTTGCGGTTGTCGGTCATGGTCTCAACTATGACGGCGACGCCCTGCGGGCCGTAGCCTTCGTAGGTTATCTTCTCATAATTTTCGGTGTTGCCCGAGCCGAGCGCCTTGTCTATAGTGCGCTTGATATTGTCATTGGGCATATTCGCGGCCTTGGCCTTTGCGATAACTGCGGCAAGCTTGGAATTGCTGCGCGGATCACCGCCGCCGCCTTCCTTGACCGCGACCACCATTTCTCTGGCGATCTTCGTGAAAGCCTGCGCGCGCTTCGCGTCCGCCGCACCCTTGGTTTTCTGTATATTGTGCCACTTGGAATGACCTGACATACTAACAGCTCCTCTTGTGTATAAAAATATCGGCAGAATTTACGGCAAATATTTTATCACACAAGAGCAAGCTTTACAAGGGTAAATTTGCATATTACACCGACTTTGGTATCAGCAGCAATTTTTCCGGCGGCGCATCATCCAGCACGTTGGACGCTTTTATGCATTCTATGCTGGAATGATACGTTTTCGCAAGCTCCCACAGGCTCTCGTTTTCAACGCGCACAAGCGTCACTGCCGGGAACTGCCCCACGTCATAGGGCGCGGCATCGTCAAGCGTCACGCTTTCAACGCGCCGGATATCAACGGCGGACGTGAGCTGATAGCTTACCTCGACCGACATATGCGCATCAATAAACGCACCGTCAGGCCGGAGATATGCGTCTGCCAGACGCGCGCCGGTAAGCCGCGCCTGCGCCGCGCCCGACTGATTCTCCACGCTTATAAGCCGGCGCACGGCGGAAAGCGTGCCGCCCGTCGTGCGGTATATTATATCCAGAGTCACTGCGGCGGACATCTTATCTGGCAGCATCGCTATCTGCGACACGGAGGAAAATACGCTTAGCACATCCGCGCAGTCCTCGACAACGTTCACGCGCTCATCCGCGCTCATTTTGGCCGTCTGCACGGCCGACGCGGTGCAAAGCTGCTTTGTCTGCACGTCGAACTCTGCAGGCATGAGATTGCTGTACACATCAGATATATAGCATATGTTTTCCTTGCAGTGACACACGACCTGCAGAACGGCGTGTATCTCCGCATCAAGCGCCTTTTCCCCGTTAATGGTGTCCGCGATGTCGCAATAGCAGGATGTCAGCTCTATCATGACGCGGCAGTGATCCATTTTGTCCTCTCCGGTGTCGATTATCTGTGAAAACGGTGTGGAGAACTCCGCGCGCACGGGGTAGTTGACCTCATTTGAGAGATAGCACACCGTGATGGCGACAGTGCCCTTTACGATAAGCTTCGTGCCGATAAGCTGCGCGTCGTTGACGGCGAAATCCACATTCTGTGTCACAAGCTGCGCCGGTTTTGGCTTTCCGCCGGGAAAAACGAACTGCTCGTTTATGGCGAAGGTCTTTTCCATGACGCCGTTTGCCGTGACAAGCTCAACATTTTCGCTCTTCGCGTGCAGTCCTTCCGGCGCGGTGCTAGAAAGCTGCGTCTCCGCGATAACGTCCTCCTGCCGGTAGCAGCTCATCTCCCCCACAAGCTCAAACGTGACGGAGACCTTCCGCGGATTCAGAATGCGCGCCTCGCTGTTCTGGATGCTGAGACTGACCTGCGCAAGCGCGTTTGCATCCGCGTCGGCAATGTCGTATTCAAACGAGAACGATTTCGAGACCCGGACATACGAAACGCTTTTCTCCCCCTCCGTTATATATATCAGCGAGGCGGTCAGCTCTCCGGTGACAAGCACTCCCCTGCCTGTCACGTCCTTGCTTTTCATGAATACGGCCGTCTGCACGGAGGCGATCTTGCCGATATCGTCATTCGTGTCGGGCACAACGCTTTCCGCCGTCTCCTGTATTCTTTTCGTCTGGTGCGATATTTCCCGATAGGTCGAAATCACTCTATTTTCAAAGCTTATTTCCATTTTATCCGCTCCTTATTGCACAGTTTGTACAACATATGCGCCGTGCCCGGATAATATCACCTGTCGGAAAGCTTGCGTATCAGATTTGCCAGAAATTTTGGCAGCTTTATAATATAAATTTTCACAGCCTGTCGCCCCTTTCATGTCAGCACCTGCGGATATACCATAGCCCGAAGCAGATGAGCGCCGCCGCAAGCAAAAACCACCACACCTGACTTGGCAGGATCAGCGCAAGGATGATGACGCATCCCGCCATGATCGCCGCAAAGCCGCACATACCGCCCCTCCTGCGCACAAAACCGCCTCCCGCGTCATACTGGTTCTCTCCATCATACGCGAAAGGCGGTCAAATAATGTTAAATTTTCAGACGGTTTTATTTTCCCATGATTTGTGCTGCGCACTGAGGGCGTACAGCCGCTCATACGAGCGGTAGCGGCTTGGCATTATTTTTCCGTCCGCCACGGCCTGAGTGACGGCGCAGCCGGGTTCCTTCAAGTGCGCGCAGTTATTGAAGCGGCACTGGCCGATGTAAGGGGCGAATTCGACGAAGTCGAATTGAAGCTGCTCCTTCGGTATTATCTCCATCATTTCGATATCGAATGACGCAAAGCCCGGCGTGTCCGCGGCATATGTACCGCCGCCGATGTCAAAAAGCTCGACATGGCGCGTGGTGTGCTTTCCGCGGCCAAGCTTCTCGCTGACCTCCGCGGTCTTTATGTTCAGGCTCGGCGACAGGGCGTTCATTATGCTGGACTTGCCGACGCCGGAGTTGCCCGTGAACGCGCATATCTTCCCGGCTATCTCGCGGCGCAGGGCGTCTATCCCGGTGCCGTCCGGCACGCTCGTGCGCACAACGGTGAAGCCCGCCGCGGTAAATATCCCGTACAGCTCATCGGCCGGATCGACGTCGGTCTTGTTGATGCAGACGATAAGCTCACACCCGGCGCTTTCCGCAATGACGGACACGCGGTCTATCAAAAACGGATCCGTCACGGGGTTCGTATTCGCTGCGACGAACACAAGCGCGTCAACATTTGCGACCGCAGGGCGGATAAAGAAATTGCGCCGTTCAAAAACGCGGTCTATGCGGCCCTTCCCGTGCGCGTCGAGGCTGCATTCCACCCTGTCCCCGACGAGCGGAGACGTTCCGTCGAGGCGAAAGCGCCCTCTTGCCTTGCATTCAAGCAGCCTTTCATCCGTCTGCACATAATAAAAGCCGCTGAGTGCCTTTACGATAACTCCTTCTGCCATCCGTCACCCCCACGGCCCCGTGGAAACGCGAAGCGTGACCTTCCCGTGCTCCTCGACCTCCTGAAACGCCGCAGGAGACTGGCCGATGACCGTGCCCGCGTCGTAATCGCTGGAGACCTGCTCAGAGCCGCCATAGGTCAGGCCGGAGTTTGCTATCTTATTTATCGCCGCCTCTTCCGTCAGGCCGACAAAGTTCGGCATCGTCGTATAAGAGACCTGCTGGCCGCTGCTGACGACGAGATAGACCGTTGACCCGGCGCTTATCTGCTCATTTGCAGCGGGGCTGGTGCTGATGACGCAGTCCTTGGAGACGCTGTCAGAGGTAGAGTTCTCCACCTCCACGGCGAAGCCCGCGCGCTGAAGCTCAAGCGTCGCTTCGCGGTAGTCCATATTGGTCACGTCCGGCACGGGCGTGAGAACGACGCCGGTGCTGACGGAAAGCTCCACCGCGATGCCGTCCGGCGTGATCATCATGCTGCGCCCCGGCTCCGGGTTCTGGCTGAGTATTTTTCCGCTTTCCGCGTTCGTGTCTATTATATATGTGACCTTGAAATTATACGTGCCGGCAAGCTCGGCGTTATTGACGACGGACTCATAATTGCTGCCGACGAAATTCGGCAGGGCTATCCTCTCCGCCGGGGAGAACACATCCCGCAGCCAGAAGTTCCACAGGAAAACGAACAGCGCCAAGATAAGCACCAGCCCGCCGAGGACGCCCGTCATATAGGCGACCGTGCCCGAACGCTTCCTGCGCAGGCTGTACTTTTCCCTTGACATTTCACTCACCGAGCGCACAGGGGCGACGGCCGGGTTTTCATACTCCGGCTTTTTCTCCTGCACAATCTGCGCCTGTGTGAACTTGTCCAGATCGTCAAGGAGCTCATTTGCGGACTGATAGCGCTTGTTTATCGGGCAGCTCATCGCCTTGAGCGTGATGCGCTCAAGCTCCGGCGGGATGTCCGGCACAATATCCGACGGCATGGTGGGAAGCGAGCTCATATGCTTTACTGCGATCTCGCCGATGGTCTCTCCGGTATACGGCTTGCGCCCCGTCAGCATCTCATACATCACGATGCCAAGCGAGTATATATCACTGCGGGCGTCGGGGTTCTCCCCGCGCGCCTGCTCCGGCGCGATGTAGTGGATGGAGCCAACCGCCTGTCCGCTTTCCTGCATCTCGTTCTCCAGCGCCGCAATGCCGAAGTCGGCGACCTTTATGGTGCCGTCCTTGAGGAGCATGATATTCTGCGGCTTAATGTCGCGGTGGATTATGCCGCGGCTGTGCGCATGGGCAAGCGCCTTTGTTATCTGCTTTGTAAAATGCAGCGCTTCCTTCCAGCTTATCGCGCCGCGCTTGTCCATATACTGCTTGAGCGTGATGCCGTCTACAAGTTCCATGACTATGTATTCGACATCGTCGCTGTGGCTGACGTCATACACGGCGACTATATTCGGATGCGAGAGCATGGCGATAGCGTGCGATTCGGCGCAGAAGCGGCGCTTGAACTCCTCGTCGGCGGCCATCTCCTCGCGCATTATCTTCACGGCCACAAAACGGCTGAGCCGGTGACAGAACGCCTTGTAGACGACGGCCATTCCGCCCTCGCCTATTTTTTCAAGGATCTCGTATCTGTCGTCCAGCAGAACGCCGATATAGTTCTTTTCATTTTCCATAAGCAGTCTCCTACTTCATCACAGCCAGAACCGTGACATTGTCCTTCGCCCCACGCTTTAGCGCCTTGCTCATCAGCGCCCGGCACAGCAGCTCCGGCTCGGGATACTCCTTTGCATACTCCAGCATTTCCAGATCTGAGACCATATTGGAAAGCCCGTCTGAACACATGAGCAGGAAATCCCCGTTTTGCAGGCTGAAATCGTAATAATCCGCATCCACGCTGGCCTCTGAGCCGAGCGCGCGCGTTATCACGTTGCGCTGCGGATGAACGCGCGCCTGCTCCTTTGTGATAGCGCCGAACTCCACAAGCTCCTCCACAAGAGAATGGTCCCTTGTTATCTGGGTTATGGCGTCGTTTTTCCGTGAGATATAGTATGCGCGGCTGTCGCCGACATTAATAATATAACCGCTGCCGCCGCTCTTTATCACACCGCCAACGATCGTCGTACCCATGCCGTTATACGCCTCGTCGAACTGCGAATACTCATACGCCACGCCGTTTGCCTCCGCGCAGGCATCCAGCAGCATCTGCCGGAAGTCAATGGCGCGGTTGACGCGGGAGGTGAGCTTTGCGTAGATATACGACACGAACGCCTTGTTGGAAAGCTGGCTCGCAAGCCCGCCGGCCTTGGCCCCGCCCATACCGTCGCACAGGGCGACGATCAGGCAGTCTTTCGCCTCGCACTTTTCGATTATGTAGCTGTCCTGATTGTCTTTTCTGACTGCGCCTTTGTCAGTCAATCCGAAGCTTTTCATCTTTCCTCAATTCTGCCGCCGCGCGGCATAGGGTGTCAGTTTTTCTGCATTTTGCGCCTGAGCTGGCCGCAGGACGCATCGACGTCTCCGCCGAGCTTGCGCCGCACAGTAACATTTACGCCCGCGTCCTCAAGTATTTTTATAAACGCCTTCATATGCCCCGCGGTGGACGGCCTGAACTGCCGCTCCTCAACGTGGTTGAGCGGGATGAGATTGACGTGCGCGCCGACGCTTTTCGCACGCTGCGCAAGAAGATGCGCGTGCTTCTCCGTGTCGTTCACGCCGTCTATCATGGCATATTCAAACGATATCCTGCGCCCCGTTTTCTGATAATACCGGCGGCAGGAATCCATAAGCTGCTCCACGCCGCGCCCGCGGTTCGCCGGCATCAGGCGGGAGCGCGTTTCGTCATCCGGCGCGTGCAGCGAGACGGAAAGCGTTATCTGGAGATTCCTTTCCGCAAGCTCATCAAAGCGCTCAGTAATGCCACAGGTCGAAAGAGAAATGTGGCGCATGCCGATATTCATCCCGTCAGGGTGATTCACAAGCTCCAGAAAGCGCATGACGTTATCGAAATTGTCCAGCGGCTCTCCGATGCCCATGAGCACTATATTTGAAATGGGCTTGCCAGAGTCAAGCTGTGAAAACAGCACCTCATCAAGTATTTCAGACGGCTCAAGACAGCGCACAAGGCCGCCTATCGTGGAGGCGCAGAATGCGCAGCCCTGCCGGCAGCCGACCTGCGAGGACACACACACGGTATTCCCGTGCTTATAGCTCATCACGACCGTTTCCACGGCGTTGCCGTCGTACAGCTCCCACAGATATTTGATGGTCCCGTCCAGCTTTGAGACCTGCTTTGAAAGCACCTTTGGCCTATAAAGCGTGTACTCCGCCTTGAGCTTTTCCTTCAAAGCCTTCGGCAGGTTGGTCATCTCATCAAAATCCCTTACGCCGCGGCTTAACCAGTCGAATATCTGCTTTGCGCGGTACTTCGGCTCTCCAAGTGCGGCAAGCTCGCCTTCTATCTCCTGCGGGAGCATGGATAAAATATCTTTTCCCATTATGCTTTCCTTATCAGCTTCGCTGCAAAAAATCCGTCTGTTCCGTCAACATTGGGCCAGAATGTGTACATGCCGCTCTCGACCGCGCGCGGCCCAAGTGTAAACGCCGTCGGGGCAAAATGCCCGTTATGCTCAAGAAATCTCTCCACCACGCCCTCATTCTCGGCGCGCAGCACCGTGCATGTGGAATACAGAAGCACGCCGCCGGGGCGCACGAAATGAGAGAGGTTGCTCAGTATATCAAGCTGTATCTGCGGCAGGGCTTCCACGTCGGCGCGGCTCTTCGTCCTTATCTCTGGCTTCTTTCGTATCACGCCGAGGCCGGAGCACGGCACGTCTGCAATGACGAGGTCAAACCCGCCCTCAAGCGCCTTATCAGGCACTCTCGCGTCGCGCTGCTGCGCGGAGATGATTTCTATGCCGAGGCGTTCCGCCCCCTGCCTTATGAGGCGCAGCTTTTTCTCGTGAATATCACAGGCGAGAATGCGCCCCGCATTCTCCATGCGCAGCGCCGCGGAAAACGCCTTTCCGCCGGGGGCGGAGCACGCGTCGAGCACGGTCATGCCCGGCCTCGGCGCGGCTATCTCGACCGCTGCACGCGCGGCGGCATCCTGCACGTAAAAAAGCCCTTCCTCATAGCCCGGCAGGGTCTGCACGCTTCCGCCGTGAAGCTCTATGCATCCGGCGGGGAAATCTAAGCTTTTATACTCTGTGCCGGTGCGGGCAAGCGCACGGATATAATCCGCCGTCGAGACCTTCAGCGTGTTCACCTGAATATCAAGACTGGGCGGCGTGTTGCAGCAGCGCAGGAAATCCTCCGTGAACGCATAGCCCTGCTCCTCAATAAGCTGGGAGACCATCCACCCAGGATGACTGTATTTTATGGACAAATGTTCCTCGCTTCCCACATTCGGGATATCCGGAAGCGCGGATATGTTTTCGCTCACCCGGCGCAGCACGGCGTTCGCAAGTCCTGCGGCACGGCTGAGGCCGCAGGCGCGGCACAGCGCGACGCTCTCATTCACAGCCGCGCGGGCGGGTATTTTGTCGAGGAACAAAAGCTGATATACGCCGAGACGCAGAATATCGCGCAGCTTCGGCTCCAGCTTTTTCGCGTTCTGACTGCAATAGCAGTCGATATAAAAATCGCAGAGTCTTGAATTCTGCAGCACGCCGAGGCATAACCGCGCCGCAAGCGCGGCGTCGCGCGCTTCAAGCCCGGCAGTCTTTATGACGCCGTCTATCGCGGCCCCAGACCACGCGTCGTCGCGGCGGCACTTCTCCAGCGCGGCAAGCGCCGCATCTCTCGCTCCCATCTGCATCAATCCGAAAGCTTTATGCTGTGGCCGCGAAGAAAATCGGCGACGCTCATGCGCTTCTTTCCGGGGGCCTGAAGCTCTTTTATCATGACGGTCTCTCCACCGCCGCAGGCGACCTCAATGCCGTCCTTCCCCGTGGCAACAATGGCACCGGGCGCCTTATCCGTGTGCGTATCCGTATACGCGGCCGCGAAGATCTTATAGACCGCGCCGTCCAGCTCCGCCGTTGCGACGGGCCACGGCTGCATGCCGTATATCCACTTTATCACGCCGCGCGCGTCCTTGTTCCAGTCTATCGGCGAAAGGCTTTTATCCAGCATCTTCACATAGCTTGCCTTGTCATGCTCCTGCGGCGTTCTGGGCGCGATGCCGGAGTCGATATCGCGCAGAGTTCTGCAAAGCAGCTCCGCCCCCATGACCTTCAGCCGGTCGAAGAGCTCCCCGGAGGTCTCAAACTCGCCGATCTCGGTCTCGGCGGTATATATCACGTCGCCGGTGTCCATCTCGCTTGCAAGGTACATGGTGCTGACGCCAGTGACCTTGTCGCCGTTGAGCACGGCCCACTGTATCGGCGCTGCCCCCCTGTATTTTGGCAGAAGAGAGCCGTGAACGTTCACAGCGCCATAGCGCGGCACGGCAAGGATATCGTCCGGCAGAATGCGCCCGTAGGCGACGACGGCAAGGATATCCGGCTCAAGCTCCTTGATGATCTCCAGCGCCGTTCCGTCGCGCATTTTCGCGGGCTGATATACCGGCAGCCCGTTTGCAAGCGCAAGCTCCTTCACGGGAGAATACGCAAGCTCCATCCCGCGCCCCTTCGGCTTGTCCGGCTGCGTGAACACGCCGGCAATGTCGAACTTTTCATCTATAAGCCTTTGCAGAGAGGCCGCCGCGAAATCCGGCGTGCCCATAAAAACGATGCGCATCAGTCAGTTTCTCCGTTCTCAAGCTCGTCCTCTGTGAGCATACGCTCGCACTTATCCGTAAAAACAACGCCGTCAAGGTGGTCTATCTCATGGCAGAAGCAGCGCGCCGTGAGGCCATCGCCCTCGACCTCGAACCACTCGCCATGCCTGTCCTGCGCCCTGACCTTTACATGCATCGGGCGCTTGACAATGCCATATTCCCCGGGGAAGCTGAGGCAGCCCTCCGCCCCCTCCTGCTCGCCGGAGGCCTCTATGACTTCGGGATTTATAAGCTCGATAACATACTCTTCCTCGCCCTCCGGCACATTGGTCTCAACGACGAGGACAGCACGGCGCAGCACGCCGACCTGGACCGCGGCAAGCCCGACGCCGCCGGATTCCGCAAGCGTGTCGCGCATATCGTCCAGAAGCTGGGCAAGTCTGTCGTTGAAGTCCGTCACGACACGGCTTTTTTTATAAAGGGTGGGCTGTTCCTGCGTGATTATATTTCTCAGTGCCATTTTTATCTCCTGTTCGGTTTATATTTTTATGTGCCGCCCGGCCACCGGCCGGCGCACAACGGGTCTCAGTCTAACGGGTCGTTGTCGGCGTATACCGAAACGCCCTTGAAGCGCTTGTCAGTGCTGCATTCTATAACTATCTGCGAGATAAGGCCGCGTATCTCCTTATCGGATGCACAGCAAAGGTTGACGCGGTATCTGTAGCGGTTGTTGACCTTAACCACCGCAAGCGGTGTCGGCCCGAGCGCGATGCAGTCATTCCGCCCTTTCAGCACCATGTCGAAGTAGCTGCGGATATACCGGCACGCCCCGACGACCTGCTCTTCCGTCTGCCCGGAGGCCGTCACGGAAAAAAGCTGGGAAAATGGCGGCAGACCGTGCAGGCGGCGCAGCTCTATCTCGGATGTGTAAAAGGCGTCAAAATCCTGCTGTGCGGCCTGCAGAATGGTCTCATTCTGCGGGGTAAAGGTCTGTATCACGGCGCGGCCCGGCTTTGTGCCGCGTCCGCTTCTGCCGACGACCTGTGTGATGAGGGAAAACGTCCTCTCCCCGGCGCGGTAATCACCGGCATAAAGGCTCTGATCCGCCGAAATAACGCCGACAAGCGTGACATTTTCAAAATTCAGCCCCTTGGTGACCATCTGCGTGCCGACCATTATGGGGATGTTCTCATTCCGGAAGCGCTCAAAAAGCAGCTCATGCGAGCCGACGGGCGCGACGGAGTCTGTATCCATGCGCAGGATCTCCGTTCCCGGGAAAAGCTCCTCAAGCTCCTCCACAACGAGCTGTGTTCCAGCGCCGATAAAGCTGAGCTGTCCGCCGCAGTCCGGGCAGACTGCGTCCAGCGGCCGCGAATAGCCGCAGTAGTGGCACATCAACCGGCCATTTGTGCTGTGATAGGTCAGGGAAACGCTGCACCGCGGGCATTTGTAAGTATAGCCGCACTCGCCGCAGCTTATAAGCTTGTTCGTGCCGCGGCGGTTGAGGAAAAGGATGCTCTGTTCACCGCGGCTGATATTTTCAGTCAGCTCGTCGCGCAGGACGGAGCTTATGTTTCCGCCGTTGCCGCGGCGAAGCTCGCGCTTCATATCGACGATGCGCACATCAGGAAGGCGCATATCGTTATAGCGTGAATCAAGGCGGAAATATGCGTACTTTCCCGTTTCTGCGTTGTACCGGCTCACGATATCCGGCGTCGCCGAGCCGAGAAGCAGCAGCCCGCCGGATCTTGCGCAGCGGAATTTTGCAATGTCCTTTGCGTTATAGCGGGGATTATTCTCGGATTTGTACGTCTCCTCCTGCTCCTCGTCGATAATTATAAGCCCCGGTGCTTCGACCGGCGCGAATATCGCGCTGCGCGTGCCGATGACAACGCGCGCACTTCCGCGCTTGACGCGCTTCCACTCGTCGTAACGCTCGCCGGTGGAGAGGCTGCTGTGCAGCACAGCAATATTGTCGCCGAAGTGAGAGGAAAATGTTTTCAGCATCTGCGGCGTGAGCGCAATTTCCGGCACGAGAAGTATCGCGCTTTTTCCCGCGGAGAGGCAGCTGTGGATAAGGTGGATGTACACGCTCGTCTTTCCGCTGCCCGTCACGCCATGCAGAAGCGCCGCGTGGGCAGTACCTGATAAAAGCAGCGCGTTTATGCCATCATAGGCCTTCTGCTGCGCCTGATTGAGCACCGGAAGCGGCTCCAACTCGCCGATATGTATCTCCGGGCGGCGGAAAACCTCCCGCCGGTAAAGCTCGACGAGGCCGCTTTTTTGCAGTGCAGTAATGGATGCGCGCGACGCGCCAAGATGCCTCATAAGCTCACCGCTGGGCAGCGCCTCAAATGCGCACAGCTCCTCAAGCATGGCCGCCTGCTGCTTTGAGCGCCGCCGCTTCGCTTCCGCGGCGGCAAGCGCGTCAGCCGCCGGAACGGCGAGGCGCGCCATTTCGACCGTCTTATCCTGAACGCGGGTCTTGCCGTCGTCATTTATCCACAGCCCAGCAGGAAGCATGGCCTTTGCCGCCTCGTATACCGTGCAGAAGAAGCGCTCTCTCATAAAAAGCGCAAGCTTTATAAGCTCCGCGCTGAGGACGGGCTGCTCATCTATCACGGCGAGAATGGGCTTAAGCCGGGAATAGCTGCTGTGCTCCGTCACGGCGAGGACTATCCCCTCGCTTTTCCTATTGCCGTTTGAAAACGGCACGAACACGCGCATTCCCGCGCAGACCTTGTCCTCCAGCTCAAGCGGGATGAGATAGTCGTAGGGTCTGTCTATCCAGTATGTCGCGGCCGAAACCGCGATTTTAGCGATCCGGTCCGCCACGTGCTTCCCTCCCCGCCGCATTGTATATGACCGCAGAAAATTCAAGCGGGGCAGCAGCCCCGCTTACACTTACTTTATCGTGAGCTTGCCGGTATAGACCTCGTCAATCGCTGCGGAAACAGGCTTTTTGTCAAGCGGCATCTGCTTCTCTTCGGCGTCGGCGGCGATTTGGCGCGCCCTGCGCGCAACAAGGTTGACAAGCTGATAGCGGCTGCCTACTTTTTCGACCAGTTCTGCCACGGGGGGATAAAGCATCATAATAATCAATCTCCATTCTTCTGCTGAACGCAGTTATACACAAATATATTAATAAATTTAACAGCTTACAGGTTTATATTTACCGCGGGTTTTTAAGAAGCTCTTCACGGCCGGATGCGCGGCAGCGTTCGGCCGTCATGATGGCGGAAAGCTCCGCCGCCGCCTTGTCCGCGTCATCATTCACGATGATGTAGTCATAGAAATTCGCCTCGGCGTATTCCTGACGGGCGCGGATGAGCCGCGCCTCAATGGCGCGCGCGGTATCGGTGCCGCGGTTTTCAAGTCTGCGCCGCAGTTCCTCCATGGAGGGCGGGATTATGAATATCTTCACGGCGTCCGGCTTCTTCGTGTTGACCTGACGCGCGCCCTGCACCTCGATATCGAGGATGACGTCTATACCGGCGTTGAGCTTGTCCTCAACATAGGCGCGCGGCGTGCCGTAGCGGTTGGCCACGTACTCGGCGTATTCCAGAAGCTCATCATTATCCACCATCTCCTGAAATCTGTCAAGCTCGACAAAGAAATACTCTCTGCCGTCCTGCTCACTCGGGCGCGGCTTGCGCGTCGTGACGGATGTGGAAAAGCAGACGTTTTCGCGCTCCTCTATGGCCTTGAAAACAACGGTGCTCTTCCCTGCGCCGGACGGGCCCGAAATTACAAAAAGCTTGCCCTTCTCATTCATTTCCCCTGATATCCTCCTCTTCGGTTTTATCCTCGATCCTCGCCGCCAGCGTTTCCGGCGGTATTGCAGACAAAATTATGTTTCCGCTGTCCATAACGATAACGGACCTTGTGCTTCTGCCAAACGACGCGTCTATCAAAAGCCCCTTTTCCCGCACGTCCTGTATCATGCGCTTTATCGGCGCAGATTCCGGACTGACTATGGAAATGATACGCTCAACAGAAACAAGGTTGCCGAACCCGATCGCAACTAGCTTCATCTGCCGGCCCTCATTCTATGTTCTGTATCTGTTCGCGGATCTTTTCTATCTCGGATTTAAGGTCAACGACCACATGCGCAATGTCGGAATTCTGGCATTTTGAACCGATCGTGTTCGCCTCGCGGTTGAATTCCTGAATGAGAAAATCAATTTTTCTGCCCGTCGGGGAGTTGCCGTTTATCATGGTTCTGAGCTGCGCCATATGACTGCGCAGACGGACGGTCTCCTCGTCCACGGCGATATGGTCGGCAAAGAGCGCCGCCTCCGCAAGGATGCGGCTTTCATCTATGCCCGCCGTGCCCAGCACCTCCGCCATTTTCTGCTCAAGCCGGCTTCTGTACTCCGCAACGGTTTTGGGCGACTCGCGCTCGACCGTCGAGACCAGCGCGTCGATAGTTTCCAACCGGCTGAGAACATCGTCTCTCAGCTTCTCGCCCTCGCGCAGACGCATCGCGTCAAAATCGCACAGGGCGCGCTCCGTCACTTCGCAAAGCGCGGCGGATATGGCCTCCGCGTCCAGATCCTTTTTCTCGACGGAAAGCACATCTGGAAAGCGGCTGACGCTGAGCGCCGTGAGATCGTTTGCCAATGAGTACTCCTCGGAAATATGGCGGATCGCCTCGATATAGCCCTTCAAAAGCGGCTCATTGACCTTCACGGTCATATCATCGGCAAGGGAGGTGTCGATCGAAACAAACACATCGACCTTGCCGCGGCTTATATGCGCCTGTACAGCGGATTTGACCGCGTCCTCCGCAAACAGAAAGCTGCGCGGCAGTCTGACGGAGGTGTCAAGATAGCGGTTATTGACGCTTTTAAGCTCAACCGTTATCTCCAGCCCGCCGGTCTGACCCTTGGCGCTGCCATAGCCAGTCATGCTTTTAATCATTCTGTCCGTCCTCACATATCTCGATTATATTGAAATTGATAGGTTCACGCTTTTTGCTGCGCTGGGTGACGACCAGCACAACAGCGCTGACCGCAAGAAACGCAAAGCTGACGGCAATGCGGACGCCCTCCAGCGCGCCGAGCGCATACGCCAGCGCGTAGCCACCGATAAAGAACACCAACGGCATGATATACACAAGCAGCGCGGCGTTGAATATCACGGAGGAGCGGCTTTCAATAACGACCTTCTGCCCCGGCTTTGCCCCAACAAGGTTTTTTGCGGCGGCCTTCATTTCGTTCTGATACATGCAGCCCTCGCAGCTGCCGCAGCTTCCGCCGCAGGCAGTCGCACGCGTGACGGCGACCTCTGCCATGCCGTTCGGCAAAAGCTTTGTAACTACACCTTCGTTTGTCATGTTCAGGCCTTTCTTATCTCAATTGAAATCGTATAATCACCGGAGGAGGGCTTGACCGCGCCCACATCCGTAAAGCCGTCCACCACGATTTTGACGGTGGGCATGAACTGGCCGGTCGATTCGTTGTAATCGGTCAGGTCCGCGACGGCGCGGATATTGTCGCCCTTGAGCTCATCAAGCCTCTCCGGCGTGCCGCGGATCACAACATCGATGCTTTCAGATATGATATCGGCCGTGAAGCCGTTCGTGACGTTGATGCAGGAGATATTCTTGACCTTATATGTCCTCGTCTCAAGACCGACGACCTCGACCGTGACCTTGGCCTCCGTCACGCCGGTGAGGTTGTTCATCTGGTTATCTATGGGGATAGTATACGTCTCGCTGAACGTCGAGGTGAAGTCCGTAAGGTCAATGGTGTCGAGGACTATCTTGTTCATCCCCGTCAGCAGCGACGAGTCGCCCGCGAGGGTGATGCTGTCCGGCTCGACCTTTATCTTGGTGTTGGCCTTCGTCGCGCCTGCGCCCTCGATAACATCCACCGAAAGCGGCACTTCCTTCACCAGCAGCAGCGGCAGAGTGGCCGTGACGACATCCTCAGAGCATGTAAGTCCGACGGTGGAGCATTCCTGCCCGTTCTCGTTCATCAGCGTAAAGCCCGTCTCCACCTTATAGGTGCTGTCAACATCCTCCTTGCCGAAGCTCACCCACGCATAGGACACGTCCTTCAGATACGCGTCCGCACCGGAGACTGTGATCGTCGCCGGTTCAAACACGGGCGTTTCCGCCGTGTACCCCTCCGCGAGAGAGCCGTCAAAGCTGCCGCGGACCTGGACCGTCTTAGTGTTCAGCGGCGAGACCATGAAGCTTATCGTTGACGGGGAGCGACTGATGTCGTCAATGTTGGAGGTGTCGGTCCCCTCCGGATAGGAGATATAATACTGCTGCGTCGTGTACGCGGAACGGGAAAGCTTGCTGACATCCACACAGGCCTTGATATCCGACGCGTCGAGCCCGGCGACGATACGCCGCGGGCCGGTCACTTGCACCGTGACAGTGGAGGTGTCAAGGTCGGTTATGACCATGTTCTTCGACGTGCGAAGCTCGTCCTCCCCGACAAGGGAGACCTCAACATTGCGGAAGGTACTTGTATACTGATCCGACTGCATGCTTGTGACATACACCCAGATAGTGAGCGAGGCAAGCAGCGAGACCACCATCCAGAATGCGCGGCTGTCATGCAGTCTTTCATACAGTTTTTTCATCACGCTTGTCTTCTTCATAATTCTTTTCCTTGAAAAAATTTTTGAAATGAGTGATTATGTCGTGCTTATCGTCCTCGTTCTGTTCTTTGACAAGCTCAGTATGTAATATGCTGGAGAGCGATTCCTCCGTCAGATGCCGCTTGAGCATCCCGTCTATCGCCACGGAGACAGCGCCTGTCTCTTCTGACACTATCACGACCACGGCGTCAGATTTCTCACTCATGCCGATGCCAGCCTTATGGCGCGTGCCAAGCCCCTTGTTGAGATTCGTCCTGTCCGTCAGCGGCAGGACGCACCCGGCCGCCGCGATCTTCATATTTCTGATGATCACCGCGCCGTCATGCAGAGGCGCATTTTTGAAAAATATGTTCTTGAGAAGCTCCGCCGAAACGTCGGAGTTTATGATCGTGCCGTTGCTTATTATGTGCGTCAGGCTGACGCTGCGTTCAAAAATTATAAGCGCACCGGTGTGGGTTTCTGACATGCTCATACATGCATTGACCGTCTGAGTGATAACATCGTTTATGGCCGTACCGTTCAGCGCCTTTCCGTTTGAAAAGGTGCTGCCAAGGCGCTCAAGCAGACGGCGAAGCTCTGGCTGGAAGATGATCAGCAGTGCGATAAGCCCCAACTCAAGCACCTTGCGGAGAAGGTAATTTATCATCGTCAGCTTAAGAACCTCCGAAAGCCACAGGCCGACAATGATAAGGACAATCCCCTTCGCAACATTGCTGAAGTTGGATTTGCGGGCAAGCCATATGAATTTATATAAAAGATACGCAACGATAACTATATCCACAAAATCCGATATACCTATCGTCATCAGATATTTCGTCGCCTTTTCCAGCGCGCTGCCGATCACTTCCATAGACCGCTTCCCCAATCATACGTTATATGCACAATTACCCATTTTCTGAATCACCATATTATAATCCATAACGCAAAAAAAGGCAACATAATTAATCGTCGTTTAAAATTTGTTTTATAATATCCGCCGTCATTTTCACCTGCGCTTCCGTGATAAACGGCGAGAAGCTGAATCTGACCGTGCCCGTGTCGAGCGTACCGGCGCTGCGGTGCGCCGTGGGCGCACAGTGCAGTCCCGCGCGCACGCATATCCCCCGCTGCGCAAGGCGGGCGGCGAATTCCTCGCAGTTCAGGCACGCCGCGCGCACGGAAATCACGCCGCACTGTGTCTCGCCGTCTCCGGCAAAGCTCTCAAGCCCGCCTATACCCTGTATTTCGCGGCGCATGACGCGCATGAGCCGCCGTTCATGCGCAAGGATATTTTCCCGGCCCTTTTCCTTTATAAAGCCCAGTCCGGCGGCAAGCCCGGCA